>JAJQGU010000075.1 GCA_021200315.1 Akkermansiaceae bacterium | reverse complement strand
GGGCAGCAGAACCAACAGCAGGGGGAGAGGGATAGAGAGGATGGGGAAGGAGAAAATCCTCAATCCGAGGACGATCGCCGGACTCGGAATGATTCGCGCAGTGATGCCGCGGAGAAGGATGGGCAGGAAGAGAGCGGACTTTCCTCTTCCCCCGTCGGGAAGCGAGGCTCACATCGCCGCGGTCGCACGAGCCGTGCCGCTGAGGCGGTGGAGACCGACGCGCCTCTTGAAGAAGCGGGAAGCGGGGAGGACGAGGGCGCGGAACGTCCCGCCGAGCTCAACAGCGAGGCGAGGGAGGTGTCCGAGCGCATGCGCGCCGCCCGCCTGCTTCAAATGCATATGGAAGAAGAGAAAGGGTCGCCTCTTCCCGTCCGCCCATCCATTCGCAGCCCATATCCACCTCAAAAAGATTATTGAAGCTATGCCTCGTATGCCCATGTTTTCCGGTTTATTGTTCGTATTAAGTGCTCTTTTCGCGTCAATGTGCGCCCTCCGTGCAGAGATTGCCGTGCAGTGGGGCACGGATTTTCTTGTGCCGGGCGAGGAGACCTCACTCGTCGTCATCAATACGGATGGTTCGCCCGTATCGCTGACAAAGGCTCCGTATGCCGACGGAGCCTCTGTTCAGCCTCTGCGGGGCGGCGCGATGCGCTCATCCAACGCGCAGGGAGGGATCATCTACGTCCAACCCTTTTCCGTGAAGGCCGACCGCCCCGGGGAGCTCAAGCTTCCTCCTCTCGACGTCGAAATCAACGGGGAAAAGACCCGGGTTGCCATCCCGGTGATTTCTGTATCCTCCACGGCCGCTATCCGATGGTATGACAAACCCTTCCCCTATGGGGTGCTGTGGCATGTATCCAATGCCGATCCTTATGTCAATGAACGCTTCAGGGCATCTTTCAAGCTTTTCCTGCCCGAGGGGAGTTCCATTCGGCAGATACCGCAGATGGAAGCGGACGGGGTGGCCACAAGCTTTTTCCTGCCGTCAGGGAACACCTCGGACAAGCCCGCGTCAGTGCGTTTGAAGGGAGAGACGTGGATGATCGCCAATATGTCTGGTGAGATCTCGGCATTGCGCGAAGGCGAGACATCTCTTTCCGGGCATATGCCGATTACGGTGATGGTGACCCGCTCGCCCTCGAGGGGCGTGGTGTACTCGCGTTCCTACATGGATACGATCGCTCTGCCCCGATTGGTTGTCAAGGCTCTCCCTTTGCCTCCCAATGCTCCGGAAGGCTTTGATAACGCTGTGGGGCAGTTCACTCTTGCTGCGAAGACAGAGGCGCGCTCGCTTTCGTTGAACGAACCTGTGGCAGTGGAATTGACCGTGCGCGGGGTGGGGAATCTTTCTCAGCTTTCCTGTCCGGTGCCTGAAGATGCGGCTTCCTGGAAAATCTACCCATCTTCCAAAGAGAATAATACAAATGACCAGGGAGAGACTACGGGCGCCGTTTTCCGGCAGCTGATGCGTCCAACGGCTGAGGTGTCTGCAATTCCTGCGTTTACGTTGGTATACTTCGACCCCGTCGACTCGGAATATAAAAAAATCTCCACGGCCCCCATTGCGCTGGAATGGGAGCCGACGCCCTCCGTTGGTCAGGGCGGGGGCGGCGCAACCGCCTCGGTGGAGCCTCCCCCCGCTGGTACGGTGCCCGTCGCGGAAATGACGGATATATACGGCATTGTTCCGGAGGAAGGCTATCGGAAGCGTTTCACTGTGCCTTTGTGGCTTCTGACAGTTCTCTATATCCCCTCCGCGGTGCTGCTTTGCCGCATTGCGGTTCAGGCGTGGCGCCGGCGCCGGCAAGTGGGCGCCGCCCGCCGTCTGCGTGAAAAAGAGCTTTCCCGAGTGGGGCGTGAACGCGACGATGCGGCTTTTCTCAGGAAACTGGGCGGTTTTGTGGAAACGCACGTTCCCCCGTCTGAGATGACGCCCGAATTGCAGGGGGTTCTCCGCAAGAGAGATGAGGAAGTGTTCCGCCCCGAAAGCACGGCGCAGCTTGGCGGCGCAGAGCGGCGCAGCATGCTGGCGGCGGTTCGGAAGGCTTTGTCCAGACTTCCTTTGCTGATGATGGCACTGCTGGTTTTGGGAAGCGTGGCGTTGGGGCTGCATCCCGCGGAGCAGGCCTATGCGGGCGGACAATATACCGAAGCGGTGAAGTTGGCCCGGCAGGCCGGTGACGATGCCGACCCGGCCTATATGCAATACCTCGTCGGCAATGCGTACTATCGCCTCGGCAAGCCCGGCCCGGCGGCTCTCGCGTATGCGCGTGCGCTGGCCATGCATCCCGGTTTTCCGGAGGCGAAAGCCAATCTCGGGTTCATTCAGCGGAAGGAGGGCGCCATTTTGCCCGAAAACCATGCAGGCCGTTCGTGGTATGACTGGCTTTCATTCCGGCAGATCTGTGCCGTTCTGATTGTGGCCGGAGCCGTGGCGGCCGCCTGTCTGGCTCTGCTGTATCTGCGGCGCGGCCGCCGGCATTTTGCCCTGACGACTGTGAGTGCCTTGGCCGTGATTGTCTTCGCCGGAAGCGCGGCGGGCTGCCTGCTCTACCTCCGGCATGCGGAGGATCGCCCGGAGACGGCGGATCCGGATAGGCTCTGTTATGTCGTCAATCCCACAATGGCCCGCAATACGGCAGACGCCGAAAGTCCCGGGGTGATCTCTCTGCCGGCTTCCACTCCGGTGCGCGTGATTGCCGTGCGCGGTTCATGGATGTATGTGGAGACCTTCGCCCACACTCGCGGCTGGGTGCCTGCCGGCGATCTGGAAAAGGTCGGGAGGCTGTGACTTCCGGCGGATTGCAGCCCGGCGGGCCAGGAAGAAGGCTTTCCGGTTTCTTTCCTTGAATTGAGCCCTGCCGGGTTCCTTCGCTCCCTGAGAAGGGCGCCTGCCGATACGAACGCCCGGCGGGGGCAGGGGGGCGGATGCTCCCGCTCCATCCCGAAAAGATGCGGGCACGGCTTTCTTTCCGCCACGGCGGAAACCCTTGAGACGCAGGCGTACGGAAGAGGTGTCAATTCCATTCTTGATTCCCGGCCGACAGTGGGTACAATAGGCGCGCCGTGTTATCGACTCTGTATCCCTTCGCCAAAAAATGTCTGTTCCGACTCAGTCCGGAGCGGGCTCACTGCCTCACTCTGGCCGCGCTCCGTGCGTGCGAGAGACTGAAGCTGCTCGGAGCGATGGCCGGGAAGCCGGAAGAGGATCCCATCGAGCTTTGGGGCTTGAGATTTCCCAATCGTGTGGGGCTCGCCGCCGGGATGGACAAGGATGCCGATACCGTGGATGCCTTTGGCCGTCTGGGTTTTGGCTTTATTGAGGCGGGCACGCTCACGCCCCGTCCGCAGCCGGGCAATCCGAAGCCGCGCCTGTTCCGCCTGATTTCGAGGCGGGCTTTCATCAACAGGATGGGATTCAACAACGAGGGTGTTGAGGAGGGGGTTGCGAACATTCGCAGAAGCTCTTCCTTTCGAGGGATCATCGGTGTGAATATCGGCAAGAACAAGGTGACGCCCAATGACGAGGCCGTTTCGGACTATCTTGCCTGCATGCGGGCCGCTTGGGAGGTGGCCGATTATATCGCCGTCAATTTTTCCTCACCCAACACCCCGGGGCTGCGCGATCTTCAGCAGGCGGATGCCGCCGCCCGCCTGCTGGCCGGCCTGAAGGCCGAACAGGCGAATCTCGCGAGCGAGACGGGCAGAAATGTGCCGTTGCTGATGAAAGTGGCTCCGGATATGGAGTACCCCCAGATCCGCGATTTGAGCCGGGTGTTTCTCGATGGAGGACTCGACGGACTCATTGCCGCGAACACGACGCTGAGCCGCTCTGGAGTGGAGGATCACGCTTGCGGCCATGAGGACGGCGGCCTTTCGGGAGCGCCTCTGACCCGGCGGGCCGTCGAGACGCTGCAGGCGTTTGCCGCTGAGTTGGGCGGGCAGATTCCCATCATCGGCGTGGGGGGAATCATGTCGCCCGAGGATGCTGTCGCTAGGATCAAAGCCGGAGCCAAGCTGGTTCAACTTTACACGGGCTTCGTCTACGGGGGGCCCCAGCTGGTTTCCGACTGTGTGAAGCGTCTGCGTACGGAATGCCCTGCCGTGAAGGGAGGGCAGGCGTGAGCTTTGTCCATCTTCACGTCCATACCGAGTATTCTCTGCTGGATGGCGCAATCCGCACGGCTGATCTGATCGGAAAATGTGCACGGCTGGGGATGCCGGCCGTCGCCGTGACCGATCACGGCAATCTCTTCGCCGCCATTGAGTTTGTTCTCAATGCCCGCAAGCACAATGCGCAGGCTGAATCCTGGAACAGGGAGCATCCGGATTCTCCTCCGAAGCCTCTTGTCAAGCCCATTCTCGGCTGCGAGATCTACCTTTCCCCCACGCCTCTCGCCGTGAAAAAGCAGCTTCCCGGCCGACGCAAGTATAATCATCTTATCCTTCTGGCGGAGAATGAAAGAGGGTGGTTCAACCTCATCAAGCTCGTCTCCCGCTCTCACTTGGAGGGCTTTTACTACAAGCCGCGCGTAGATATGGAGACACTGCGGGAATTCCACGAAGGGCTGATATGCCTTTCAGGATGTCTCGGCGGCCCTCTCAACGAGTGGATTCTGCTTGACCGGTCCGACGAGGCCGAGAAGGCGCTTCTTGCTCTCAAGGAAATTTACGGAGAGAACAATTTCTTCGTAGAGATCCAGAACCACGGCCAGCCGGAGCAGCTGAAGGTGCTGCCCGAACTCATCCGCCTGGCTCGCAAGACGGATACGCCCCTTGTGGCGACAAATGACGCGCACTTTCTCGACGCCGAGGACTTCGGCATGCATGACGCGCTCATTTGTATAGGCACCAACGAACAGATCGCCAACCCGAACCGCATGCGTTACCAACCGGGGGTGTATCTCAAGTCTCCCGATGAAATGCGGGAGCTTTTTGCCGATGTGCCCGAGGCGCTCGAAAACACGCTCAAGATTGCCGAGCGCTGCTCGGTGGAGCTGAAGCTCGATCCCACCAGTACGGAAAAATACCCTGTATTCGCGACGCCCGACGGTTCGGATCTCGACACCTATCTGCGCCGCATCTGCTACAAGGGGCTTGAGGAACGCTACGGCAGGGACTGGGAGACGAGCGTGCCCGCCTGGTCGGATGATCCTCATTTCGGTGAAACGCTCCGCACGCGTCTTGACTATGAACTGGGCGTCATCAGCCAACTGCGCTTCCCATCCTACTTCCTGATCACGGCCGACTTCATCAACTGGGCGAAGGATCATGGTATAGCCGTGGGCCCGGGACGCGGTTCCGCCGCCGGTTCTCTGGTGGCCTACTGCATGAAAATCACCAATATATGCCCGATGCGATTCGGCCTGGTCTTCGAACGCTTTCTGAATCCGGAGCGCGTGAGCCCCCCCGATATCGATATCGATTTCTGCCAGACCCGCCGTCCGGAGGTGATCGACTACGTGCGCGGCAAGTACGGCGAGAAGGCTGTTTCCCAGATTGTGACCTATGGCACCATGGGCGCCAAATCGGTAGTGCGCGACGTGGCGCGCGTGATGGGCATGAGCTATTCCGAGGGCGACCGCATTGCCCGCCTCATCGAGAGCGGCCCCAAGGTCACTCTCAAGAGCAGCTTTGAAGGCAGCGAGACGCTGCGCAATCTGATCGCTGAAAACGAAGACAATCAGCGTCTCTGGGATCTCTGCACCAAGCTCGAGGGGCTGGTGCGCAATGTAGGCGTCCATGCGGCCGGAGTGCTCATCGGCGATCGCGATCTGGATGAGCACGTGGCGCTCACCCGCGATGATCTCTCGAATCCGCATGGTCAGGTGGTGGCTCAGTGCGACATGGCGGCCATCTATGAAGTGGGCCTTTTGAAAATGGATTTCCTCGGCCTCAAGACGCTCACCGTCATGCAGGACGCCGAGCGTTACATTCAATCCCACACTCCCGGGTTCCGTTATGAAAATGTGCCGCTGGACGACCGGGCCACGCTTTCTCTGCTGAACAGCGGCGAGACCATGGGCGTGTTCCAGTTGGAATCCGGCGGAATGGTCGATACCTGCAAACGCTACGGCATCGACCGTATCGAGGACATCATCGCGCTGATCGCCCTCTACCGCCCCGGCGCCATGCAGTTCATGGATGAGATGATCGAGGTGAAAAAGGGCCTGCGTGTCGCGGAATACGAACATCCTTTGCTTGAGAAGGTGAGCGCCGAGACCTACGGCGTGATGATCTACCAGGAGCAGGTGCAGGCGGCTGCCAAGCTTCTGGCCGGTTACACCCTCGGCGGAGCCGACCTCCTCCGCCGCGCCATGGGCAAGAAGGATCCCGTCAAGATGGCCAAGGAGAAGGCTCATTTTATCAAAGGCTGTTGGGAAACGAATCGAATCGACGAAAAGACGGCCGAGGCCATTTTCGACAAGATCGAAAAATTCGCCGGTTACGGGTTCAACAAATCCCATTCCGCCTGCTACGGCCACATTTCATATTGGACGGCCTACCTCAAGGCCAATTATCCCGTGGAATTCCTCTGCGGCCTCATGTCCAATGAGGTGAACAGTGACAAGATCGGACTCTTCATTCAGGAGGCCAATCGCATGGGAATCGAGGTGCTGCAGCCCAGCGTGAACGCGTCGGACGTCAAATTCAAACCCGAGCGCATGCCCAACGGACGGCTTGCCGTACGCTTCGGGCTCGCCTCGATCAAAAGCATGAGCTCGGAAACCGTGTGCACCATTGTCGAAGAGCGGGGAGCCAATGGCCCTTACAAGTCGCTGGACGATTTCTGTTACCGCATTGATCCACGCGCCGTGCGCCGCAATCAGATCGAATGTCTGGTGAAGGTGGGCGCGTTTGATTGGATGCATGAACCTCGCGCCGCCATTTTCACCCGCATTGAAGACGCCATCGGCGGAGCTTCGAGTGTACACAAGGATCGCGAGACCGGCCAGTTTGCGCTCTTCGATCTCACGGAAACGGCCTCCGCGCCGCCGCCTGCCGCGCTTCCTGCCGAATGGCCTATCGACGAAAGGCTCAACAATGAGAAGGAACTCACCGGTACCTATTTCAGCGGCCATCCGCTCGATACCATGCGCGGCGTGATCGATTCCGCCCGCTACGCCCGAATCGGCGAGCTCTCCTCTCTTTCCAGGGATGAAATGAAGTCTGCCCAGGAGTTCGCCGGCATGATCCGTTCCGTATCCGTCAAGGTTTCGAAAAAGGGGCAGAGATTCGCCATCATCACTCTTGAGGATTTCACCGGCAGCACGGAGGCTCTCGTGTGGGGGGACGTATTCACGAAGGCTTCGGAGCAGGCGGGACTGCTCTCGCCCGGTGTATTTGTGCGTGTGAAGGCCCGCGTTTCGGAAGACGACCGCACGGGAGCGCGCAAGCTTTCCCTGAACCAGATCGAGGCCATACCCGGCAGCGCCAGGAAGCGAACCGGCGGCAACTCGTATAAGATTGTGCTTTCCACTTCGCGCCACGACGAGGAGGATCTCAGGCAGATCGCGCGGATACTCCTCCGTTATCCCGGCAAGACGCCCGTTCGCCTCGTCTTCCGCAATACCTTGGGCAACAGGGCCGCCATTGAATTGGGAGAGCGCTATCGCGTCTCGCCCTGCGATGCTCTCGCCCGGGAACTTTCAATGTATGGATAGCATCGGCGGAATGGCCGGGAGCCTCATGGCCGGCCTTTGCGCCGTGCGGCATGT
This sequence comes from Akkermansiaceae bacterium, assembly GCA_021200315.1. Taxonomy (GTDB): domain Bacteria; phylum Verrucomicrobiota; class Verrucomicrobiia; order Verrucomicrobiales; family Akkermansiaceae; genus Akkermansia. Next base: position 21,546 of record JAJQGU010000075.1, on the reverse strand, counting down.
TTGGATAATATGAGAGACGTTCAATTGCCGTGGCCGGCGTCCTCCTTCCCGGCTGCTGCTGATTCCCTCTCCTTCTTTGCGTTTCTGCGCTGTATTCTTGCCGTGAGAAGGCAGGGAAGGCCGAAGAGCAGGAGAAGGGCGAGGGGAATGCCCAGCCAGAGAAGAAGGTTGAGATTGCGGGCGCAGGCTTCGTCTCCGCCGTCGCGTCCCGCGCGCCACCAGAGATAGCTGCGCACGGGGTTCCACGCGTAGCCCGAGCCGGGGATGAGGTGCAGCATGCCCCGGCGGGCCATGGCGCCCGGATGCCCGCGTTCGGAGGCCACGAAATACCACGAATCCGATTGCTCCTGTCTGCCCTGCGATTCGAACAGACGGGCCAGTTCATAGCTGGCGACGGGATCACCGAACCGGTTGGCGGCCTGTTCCAGGCACGCCGCCCCTTTTTCTTCGTCTTTCGCTGTTCCTTGACCGGCAATGAGCATTTTGCCGATTTGAGTGAGAGATTCGCCGTGTCCGAGGGATGCTGCCCGCTTGTAGAGGGCGTAGGCTTCGGCGTACTCCCCCTTTCTCATGTGCTGAGCCGCGATTGTGATCAGTGCGGGGAGGAAGGCCGCGTCGGCCGATTTCTTCATGTAGACCGCTCCTGCCTCGGGATCGGCCGCCACTCCCACTCCGTTGAGGTAGCATGTGGCGGTGAGGTAGAGGTCTTCCGGGATGTTCCACCGGTCGGCGAGCCGTTTCCTGTAGTAAAAATTTTTTTCAGGATCGGGCGCGATGCCGTCACCGCCGCGGGAATAGACGAATGCCAGCTGCTCGGCCGCCGCGCGGACGCCGGCTTCGTCGGCATGTTTCAGGCAGCGCAGCGCCTGCCCGGGATCAGCTTCCACTCCCTGCCCCTTGAGATACATGAATCCCAGCCAATAGGCCGCTTCTCCGGCTCCGTCGCCGCCGGCTTCCATTTTTTGTTTGTAGGCGGTGAATGCTTTCTTGTCATATTCGGCGGCTTTGTCGGGCTGCGGATGCTCCTTGTCGCTTTCAAGCAGGCGGGCTGCCATGTAGGCTCCCGTCGGGTTTCCGGCCTCGGCCGCTTTGGCGAACCAGTAAACAGCCGTTTCAGGATTGCGGGGCACGGCGAGCCCGTCTCCCTGCAGGTGGAGAACAGCCAGCTTCAGAATGGCGGGTTCGCCGCCGCCTTGCGCTTGTTCCGTAAGAAGGCCGAGGGAGCGTTTGCTCCAATCGAAGGCTTCGGCCAAACGTCCCGCGAATTGATAGCGCAGAGCAACCTGGCGGGCGGCATCCGCATCACCTTGTTCGGCTCTGGTTTTCCAATCAGCGAGGCGCGTTTCTAAATCAGATTGAGCGGAGGGCTCTGTCGGCCGGGCTTCCGGGGCTGATGGCGCGGCAGGCATCTCCTCCTCCGCCGCGGGAAGAACGGACAACGCGGGCAAGAGCAGGCTGATGAGGCGGCAGAATGGCATGACGGCGGCGGAACTCAATCGCGGGTGCCGCGATTGCGCGGGAAGCGGCTGCCGAAACGGCCGGCGGAATCATGGTTGTAATGGCCGGGCGGATTGGGATTCCTGGTGCCGAAAGAGCGGCCGTCTCTGAAGCGGCTGCCGTTGCCGCCGCGCCGCCGGCGTCCGTCGAATTGATTCTGTCCGGAATATCTGCGGGGCTCACGCTCCCCAAAGCCGCTTCTTTCGCGGGGAGCCGCGTTTTCAAATGGACGCCTGCGGTCAAAACGATCGCCCGTGCGGTTTTGGCCGAACTTTCTCTCAGGGCGGCGGGGAGAATCGGAACGGCGCCCGTCCTCTGCATCGTGGGAAAGCCGGTAGCGGGGCTTCCCGTTGAAGCGGGAAGCCCCGAAAGTGCGGTCTTCCTGGCCTCGTTCGCGCGTGAAGGAACGATAGCCGTCAAAACGGCCGCCATGACGGGGAGAGCGGCCTTCCCCCCCCTCGTGACTGCGGGAAAAGGAGCGGCGATCCCTGCCGAAATGATCATCGCGGAAAGGAGCGGACGAATGGCCGCGCCCGCTTCGCCGCGGGTGCTCCCGCTCCTGAAATCTGTCGCCGCGCCGTTCGTTCAATCCGCCCTTGCCATGGAACGACTGGCGATGAGGACGCTTTTCCGGTTCAAAAGCCTCGCCGGCCTCAAAGAGCGTATGGCCGTCGCGTTCCGTTTCGTCGTCTCCGGATTCGAAGTCGGCGGGATTGAAGGTGTAATGTCCGTCCTCGCCCGGCGCCGTGTCGGTTTCGCTCTGGGCGGGATTGACCTGGCGTCCGAATGCCTGCTCGGCGCCGACCAGGTGGCGGCGCTTGGGCGGATTTTTGGAGACGAGCGCCAATTCTTCAGGGGTGAGAACGCGGACATTGCCGGGTTCAAGATCCCCCCCCCATAGGGAGCCGATGCGCACGCGCACGAGTTTTTTCACCCGCAGTCCCATGCAGCCGAACATCTGGCGTATTTGCCGTTTCAGCCCCTGTTCCAGCACGACGCAGGCGCGGCGCGGCGAGAGGCGCCCCACATATTTGGCCTTCGCCTGTCCTTCAGGCAGGCGAAGGCCCTTCAACATTTGAATGAGAACGGAGTTGCCGAAATTCTGATCGAGCGTGACCCAGTATTCTTTTTCAATGCCCGAGCGGGGATGCGCCAGCTGCTGGGCTTTGGCGCCATTGTTGGTAAAGAGCACGAGCCCTTCGGAATCCGTATCCAACCGGCCGATGTAATTCACATAGCTGTAGCGGGATGGAATCAGCTCGTAGACGGTGCTTTCCGTGCCCTGGGATACGCGGCTGCACACAAAGCCGCGCGGTTTGTTCATCAGAAGCATCACTTCTTCCTTCGGCTCGACATGGTGCCCGTCCACTTTCACGAAATCGCCGGGCTGCACGCGGATGCCGGGGACGTCGACCGCACGGCCATTGATCTCCACGCGGCCTTCAGTGATCAGGCGGTCGGCGGCGCGGCGCGATTCATAGCCGCACGAGGCCAGGAACTTGTTGAGACGTATGCCGCCTTCGGGGACGGCATGTTCGGAAGAGGGTTCTTCAGACATGATGTGTAAAATAACGAAACTCCTAGGAAGCGAATAGAGAGCCTCCGCCCCGATGGAGAAAAGGCGCTTGGCGCGTCATCCCCGCGGCATCCCGGAAAGAACCCCGCACGGATAAAGAACCCGCCGTTTGCAGGGAGAAGCTTCCGCGGCATTGCCCGGAGATCTTTTGGACACCGGATTTCTGCGGCTTAATTGTCGAATTTGGTTTTGGGAAGACCGACGGGGCTCTGGCCTTTTTTCCACTGGCCGCGTTCCTTGAGGAGCTTGACGCGTTCGAAGCGTTTGAGGACGGAGCGTTTGCCGCCTACGGTACCGGTTGCTTTCAGTGTGGAGTGCTTGGACATTGTTTTTATTGAATCGGAATGGTGTTCGGCCGCATTGAACGGAGCACGCGGCATTTCGGGGCGCATTTTTTACTCTTTTTCCTCCGTTTTGGCAAGCCCTATTTTTCCCCTTTGCCCCGTTTCCTCTTTCCGACGGGATTGAGTGATTGTTCTTGTCTGCTGTCTCACAGTCGATAATCAAAAATATCCCGCCGTTCTTGCCACGGTGAAAAATCGGGGGTACAATAGCCGTGCGATGAGTATTTCCAATTATGCGAACCCGTTTGTGCTCGGCCTCACAGCTTATGAACCGGGCAAGCCCGTTGAGGAAACGGCGCGGGAATTGGGGTTGGATCCCGCCGATATTGTCAAGCTCGCCTCCAACGAAAATTCCCTCGGTCCGTCGGAAAAGGCGGTGGAGGCTATCCGGAGAGCCTCCGCCGGAGTGCATGTCTACCCGGACGGAGCCGCCTTTGAACTGCGCAGCGCACTGGCGAAGCGCCATGGTGTCGACATGCGCGAAACGATTGTCGGCACGGGCAGCAGCGAAATCATCGAATTGGTGGCGCACGCCTTTCTCAATCCCCGGGCCGAAGTGATTGCCGCCAAACATGCTTTTTCCATGTATCCCATTGTGACTCAGCTTTTCGGCGCGAGATACACCGAGGTTCCCAATAAGGCCGACTGGTCGCACGATCTGCAGGCCATGCTGGCCGCCATCTCCCCGCGGACTCGTGTTATCTTCATCACCAATCCCACCAATCCCATCGGCACGGCGGTCACCCAGCGGGAGGTGGATGATTTTATGGAACGCGTTCCCGACCATGTTCTTGTGTGCTTTGACGAGGCTTATCGCGAATTTGCCGGCGAACAGATCGACACGGTCAAGTTTGTGAGGCAGGGACGCAATGCGGCGGTGCTCCGCACTTTCTCCAAAGTTTACGGGCTGGCCGGCGTCCGAGTGGGTTACGGCCTTGCGAAGGAGGAAATCTGCACCGCTCTCCACAAATGCCGCGAGCCGTTCAACCTGAATTCCCTGGCGCAGACAGCCGCGCTGGCGGCCCTTGAGGATGAAGAGCACGTGCGGCGTACCGTCGCCATGACGCGCGAGGGCATGCGCACTTATGAAGCCGCCTTTCGTGAAATGGGGCTTGAATGGATTCCCAGCCAGGCGAACTTTGTGCTCGTGAAGGTGGGCGCAGGGCGGAAGGTCTTTCAGGCCATGCTCGACAGAGGCGTGATTGTGCGCGCGCAGGATGGGTACGGGCTGCCCGAATACATCCGCATCACGGTCGGCACTGCGGAACAGAACGCGCGCTGCGTTCAGGTTCTCCGCGAAGTGCTCGGCAAGTGATCCGGGTTCGCATGTCTGGCGAATCCGCCCCGCTCCGTTCTTCCTCTCGGGAGACGCGGGGCTTTCTGCCGCTCCGGGCGGGTGGAGAAAAACTTCGCGGGGCTTTTGCGTATTCGAGGGGCGGCCGGCCGCCTGGGTGCTTCTCCGCGGGTGACGGCGGGGAGGAGAATGTCAGAGTTCCGGAACGCTGATCGCTTCCTTCGGAAAGACGAAGGCCGGGGTCATGAAGGGCGCTGACAGATGGTTCAGGCCAAAGTAGCGGAGCTCCATGCCGACAGGCGGCGAGGTGAACCGGCGAATGCCGGTATAGAAGAAAACCTCGCCGGGTCTCAGCAGGGGCTGCACGTTGAAGACGTCTTCTCCCTCAATGGAGAAAATGGCGCCGTTCGCTTCCCGGATTCTCCATTTGCGCCCTTTCAGCCGCACTGTATTCTGCGAGATGTTGTTGAGCAGGATGCGGAAAGCCAGATGGACGTGCTTCCCTTTCCTGCGGCAGCCCGCGGTCAGCAGACGCATGCACACGTAGCTCTCCTCCGGCAGGATATGGGGGGTGATGCGGGTCATTTTTTTTCATCCGTGGCCTCGCGCACGAGCTCTTCCGTCGTCCTGTAAATGGATTCGAGCTTTTCCTTGGTGGGAGATTCGTTCTCTTCCAGGCTCATTTCCGAGACGAGACTCTGGAGAAGCTGCCGGATGCGTTTGATGTCGCGCCGTCTGCCCATTTCCGGGGAAACGCAGCCGAGAATTTCGTCGAAATATTCCGGCGCGTCGGGATAGAAGACGCTGCGCGCCTGTTCCGGGGAGAAGCTGGCGTTGAGTGCCGCGCAGGAGGCGTCAAGTGCGCGGATCCATCCTCCCAGGGCGATGATGTGGGCGATTTCCGCGTCGCGCAGAGAGGCGAGTTCGGCGTTCACGTCATTTTGAGTGACGGCCAGGTTCTCCTTGAATTCGGCAAGCTGCCCCTTTTCAGCGTTTTCGAGGAGGCTGGCCGCATGGGCGTTGACCTTGTCCCCCACGCCCATGGCCTTGCCAAAACGGGAGAGATCGAGGGCAATGGGCTTGATGTCGTTCATCTTGCCGCACTGCACGGCGATGAAGCCGTCCGCCAGCAGAAACCCCATTTCCAGACCCAGCGAGCAGCGATCAGTCGGAAGTTTCTCGGGACGTTCGCGCAGCGCCTTCTCCTCGGGCACGGGAGGAAGACCCTCGAGCTGTTCGAAGATCTTTCGAATGGAAGGGGCTGTGTAATTGTTGATGCCCAGCTCGCTGAGCATGTGCTCCTGAGTGTCGCTGTACACTTCGTCGTCCTGGAACAGCGCGGGAATTTTCCCTCCGACTCTTTCCCGAAGCCGCTCCTGCCCCGTCGGGGCAAAGTCCATATCATCCATCTCTTCCACCGCCTCTTCCCCGCCTTCGGATGCCCATTCCTCCTGTCCAGGAGAGAGCGCGCAGCACAGGAGAAGAGCCGCGATCGGGCATTTCGCAATAAATGGGAAGTCTTTCATTTGTTTTCAGGAAATTTTAATGATTGCGCCTTGACACCTGTTTGATTTTATATTAGCCTGTCCCGACGTCAAGCCTTATCCGCTTGGACTGACATGGAAAATCGCCTCCGTTCCCGTTCCTTCCGCTTCTGCGGCAGAGCGGAAGGAGCATACCCTTCTTCACCTCAAGATGACGCTCGATTTCTGTTGGCTGCTTACCTATTTCCTCGTGCTTCTCGGGATGGCCGGCTACGGTCTTCACCGGCTGCTTGCCCTCTGTCTCTATTACCGGCATCGGCGCGACGTTCCCAAACCGAAGGGGCGTTTTGCCGAGCTTCCTTTCGTCACGGTTCAGCTGCCTCTTTTCAATGAGAAATATGTGGTCAGGGGGTTGTTGGAGCACGTGGCCGCGCTCGACTACCCGAAGGACAGGCTGGAGATTCAGATTCTGGACGACTCGACGGATGACACCGCTGAGCTCTGCCGACGCTACGCCGAAGATCTGCGCCGGCGGGGCTACGACGCCGTCTGCCTGCACCGCGCCGATCGGTCGGGATTCAAGGCGGGCGCATTGGAGGAAGCCACCAAGACGGCCAAAGGGGAATTCCTGCTCATCCTCGATGCGGATTTCCGCCCCAATCCCGATCTTTTGCAGCAGACCATACATTTTTTCACAGACGATCGCATCGCGTTGGTGCAGACGCGATGGGGACATCTGAACCGGGACAAGAACCTGCTCACCCATCTTCAGAGCGTTTTCCTGGACGGTCACTTCGCGATCGAGCAGACGATGCGCAACCGTTCGGGGCGCTATTTCACGTTCAACGGCACAGCCGGCGTCTGGCGCAAGCGGGCCATCGTCGACGGCGGCGGCTGGGAGCACGACACGCTCACCGAAGACATGGATCTCTCCTACCGCGTGCAGATGAAGGGCTGGCGGTTCGTTTTCCTGAAAGACTACGTCACGCCGGCCGAGCTGCCCGAGAACATGGACGGATTCAAGGCTCAGCAGCACCGTTGGACGAAGGGTTCCATCCAGGTATGCAGAAAAATGCTCTTCGACATATGGAGGTGCCCGGCCGTTCCCTTCAAGGCCAAGCTTGAGGCGACCACGCACCTCACTTCCAACTATGCCTATCTGCTGCTCATTCTCCTTTGCTTTCTCGTGGCTCCATTGGCGACGGGCGACATCAGAATGGCCGACAATTGGCAGATGCTCCTGGTGCAGGTGACTCTTTTTTTCCTGGCCACCGTATGCGTGAGCGTATTTTACGCGGCGTCCCAGTACCTTGTGAACAGGGAACGCTGGAAACGGGAGCTCCTTTACATCCCTCTTCTGCTCGCGCTGGGTGTGGGCATGGCGGTGAACAACGCGAAGGCCGTGCTGGAAGCTGCGTTCGGCCATCAATCCTCGTTTGTCCGTACGCCCAAATTCGGCATGGGGGACGAGGCTCCGTCTCTTCAAAAGACTCCTGTGCGCCGTGCGTCCGAATATCAGGCGCTCAGATCCGTCATCGTGCCGGTTCTCGAGCTCACGTTCGGTTTGTTTTTCCTCTGCATCATCGGAGGGCAGATCCTTCGGGGGGACTTCCTCTCGGCCGTCCTCATGTCGCCTTTTCTCGGTTTTTTCTATACGAGCGCCTGCTCCATCGGCCGGATGGTTTCCAATAAACTGCAGGAGCGCCGTTCCCGGCACGGCGCGACAGCCGCCTGATTCGTCTTTTCCCTCATGCCTTTGCCGATACCTCCCTTCTTCGCCGCTGTGCTGCGCCTGTGCGCAGGCGTTATGATGTCTCTTCTGTTGTTGAACAGCTGCCGCAGCGCCTACGCTCCGGATACGCCTCCGGACAAGGTGATCAAGAATGGGGTGGTGGTGACGGTGAACGATCAGAAGCTTTCTGTGCTTCGTGACGGGAAGGCGGTGAGGACTTACGATGTCAGCACCTCCAAGTTCGGGCTGGGATCCTCCCGCGGCAGCTACAAGACGCCTACGGGCGTGCACGCCGTGGCCTCGAAGGTGGGCGGCGGAATGCCCAAAGGCATGGTCTTTCACGGGGCCCGCCCCACGGGTGAAATCGTGCCGCCCGACGCTCCGGGACGCGATCCGATCGTCTCGCGCATCATTCAGCTCGACGGGTTGGAGAGGAACAACTCAAACAGCTATGCCCGGCGAATCTATATTCACGGCACGGCCGAGGAGCGCACCATAGGCCGCCCTTCCTCCTATGGCTGTATCCGGATGAAAAGCAATGATGTGATCGATCTCTTCGATATCGTGAGCCAGGGCGAGCCCGTCGCCATCGAGACGTGCTCTCAGAAGACATATCTGAACGCCATCGCCGATCCAAACAGCGAGCTCGTCATGCCGGGGCAAAATGTGATGACCCCGCAAAAGGCGCTTGCCATGCGCACGCCGCGCCGTTCGTCCTACAGGTCGCGAGTGGTGCGGAACAAGGGCGCGCGGCGTGCGCGGGTCACGGCTTCCGGCCGGAAGAGCTCCAAGCCGAAGAAGAAAAAGCGGACACGAAAATCGGGCTCCCTGGCTTCGGCCATCGGAGCGCTTCCCGGCGGAGATCTCCCCTTGCCTGCGATTTCCCCGGACGCCGGCCGGGGTTCCTGCGGGATCAGACCGCCGACGTTGTCTTGAAATGCAGCTTGGCCACCTGCGCCAGCTTGCCGCGCCCGTATCGTCTCACCAGCTCCCGGGCGGCTTCGATAACCTGTGAGCCGGCTCCTAACGGCAGCGCGCAGCCGGATCGCTTTTCGCTTTCGGACACCCAGGCGACAAACCGATCGCGCGCCAGAATGGACGCGGCGGCCACGGCAATATCGCTTTCCCCGCGGACGCGCTGCTCCAGCGTGATGTCTGTTCCGCTCTTCTTCAACGCCGCCTGAAGCACCCAGGGCTTGGCGAACTGATCGCTCAGGGCGCGGGGGCATGCGGGAATTTTTTCGTGCAAAGCGGCAATGACACGGGCGTGTCCCCATGCGAGCAGGCGGTTCAGATTCCCCGTTTCCGCATATAGTTCATTGTATCGCTGAGGCCCGATGCAGACCACCTCGATCGCCACGCCGGGAGTCTCCCGGATTCCGCGCGCAAGGAGGCGGATTTTTGAATCGCCGCCGATCAGCTTGCTGTCCCGGACGCCCATTTCCTTCAGCCGAATGGCGCTCTCGCCCTCCGTGTACACTCCCACAACCACCAAAGGCCCGAAGTAGTCGCCTTTGCCGCTTTCATCGATCCCGAAGTGAGGCGTCACGTCGCAATCCGGCGACGCCGGGGCGGAGCTTTGCCGATTGCCCGCCGGAAGCGCGCATCCTGCGGCTGCGCCTTTCAAGATGCGCGGTTCGAGGACAGACGTCAGAAACGCATCCGTCTCCTTCCCTTGTATGAGCAATTTTCCCCGCTTTTCGTAATAGGCGACGCTCAAGCCGGGGCGAGAGAAAGCAAAGGCGGCGTAAGCCAGCCGCTTCGGTTCATAGCCGCCGAGGGAAAGAATTCCCCGGAGCTTTTCCGCTTGCTCCCCGGTCAAAATGCAGGTAAAAGAAGTCGACATGCCCTTCGAGAATGCGCCGAAGGGCAAATTCCGTCAAGAATTTTCCCGAATTCGCCTCCGATACCCCCGAAAAACTGTCGGAAATGGCTATTTGGGGGAGAAGTTTTGCATGATGCCGCATTTTTGACGTGACAAACAACCATTATTGGCTTACAAAAAGAGGACTTCGAACACACAACTATGGCAAGAACATTAACTAAACGTGATCTCGTCAACCGGATCAGCGCTGATTCAAAGAATTTGACTCAGAGTGAAGTCTTTGACGTCATTCAGAAAGCCGTCGGGATCATCACCGAGACCCTTGGCAGAGGCGATCGCGTGGTCATCCGCAATTTCGGCACCTTTCAGGTGAAGACAGTCAAGGCCAAGGTGGGCCGCAACCCGAAAAACCCCGCTAAGGATGTGCCAATTCCCGCACGTTCCGTGGTGAAATTCAAGGTAGGCAAGACTCTCAAGGAGACAGTCGTCAAGATCAAGGTCGCTTGAGGCGTTCGCCTCCGGAATGTATTCAGGGGCTCTTTGCACGAAGAGCCCCTGAATTGTCCTGGCGAGGGAGGAACGGTAGCCGGCTTCCCGGCAGGAGAGAGGAGAACGTCGTCGGATGCCATTGTCCCTTTCCGGCCCGCGCACCGTCCCGGAGAAATTGCATTTTCCTCTCGGTTTCGTCACTTTCTTCTTGACTCGGGGGCTCACCTCTCTATAATTTGAACATTACTCTTCACCATGAAAGCACGCCACATCTTCTCCCTCGCTTTTCTCGTCTGTTCCTGCGCTTCTCTGCAGGCTACGCCCGTGTTGACGGCCGAGGATACCAGCGAAAAAACATTGTCCCGCGATTTCGCTACTCCTGAACAGCAGAAAAGCCTTGAGCGCTACAAACAGGCCCGCCTCCGCGCCGACAACAAGCGCTCACAGGAAACTGAGGAAATCCAGAGGATTACGGAAAAGAACAACCAAGGCATCAAAAGGCGCATTCAGCAGCGCCTGCTCGATTCCATGCTCCCTGCCTGCGAGCGGGAGCCGCTGTTGAACCGCAATTGACTTTGATTGGCCGTTCATCTTTTTTTGCCGAGGAGCCGCACAGGTTCTTCGGCTTCTTTTTGTCGGGGTGGGAGGGTTCTCCATCCGCGCCGGAGGGCGGCGCGGATTCATCCTTCCAGATAGACGCGCGGCAGGCGCGGGCCGAGTCCGGTGAGAATTTCCCAGACGATCGTTCCCGCCTTCTCGGCAATTTGCCCGATAGGCGCTCTCGGACCGATGAGCTCCACCTCGTCGCCTTCGCGGGCTTCGGGGGCGTTTGATACGTCGGCCATGATCTGGTCCATCGTCACGCGTCCCAGCATGGGGCAGGGCACGCCGCCGATGGAGAGCATGACGTTCTTGCAGGAGAGACTGCGCAGCCAGCCGTCCGCATAGCCGATGCCTATGGTGGCCACGCGGACGGGGCGATTTGTGATGAATGCGCGGCCATAGGACACTCCGTGCCCGGCGGGAAGTTCGCGGATGAGAGTCACGCGGGATATGAGCCGCAGCGCCGGCTTCAGATTCAGATCGGTGTCGATGGGCGGGAACCCATAAAGAGCCAGCCCCGGCCGGGCCATGGTGCACGAGGGCGCGGCGTAGCCCAGCAAGCCGGCGCTTGCGGCGATGTGAATGTATTCGAGCGGGAAATATTCCCTCACGCAGTCCACCGCGCGTTCGAATTCGGCGATTTGCGCCCGGGTGAACTCTTCGTCTTCATCGGCGGCGGGAAAATGGGAAACGATTCCTTCGATGCGCAGATGGGGCAGTCGGGAAAGTGTCTTCCCCATGTTCTCCCATTCCGCCGGCAGAAAGCCGGCCCGCCCCATCCCCGTATCCACGCAGAGATGCAGCGACGCCGTCTTGCCGTACAGGCCGGCAAGCTCGCTGAAGTGCCGTGCCTCTTCAAACGTGGAGACGATCGAGCTCCAGCCGTTGGCCACGATTTCCTCGCGTTCTTCCGGAAAGGCCGGGCCGAGAATGAAAGGGCGGGTGTGGACGCCCGCCTGCTGCAGGCGGCGCGCCTCGCCGGGATTGGCCACGCCGAAAAAGGAGGCGCCGCAGCTGTCCCAGACCCGGGCGACCGCCTCGAGACCATGGCCGTAGGCGTTGGCCTTCACGACGGGCATCATCTTCAGACCGGGATGCCGGCGCCGCAGTTCCTCCAGATTGCATGCGAGCTGCTCCAGATTCACTTCGATCCAAGCGCGCGCGGGGCTGCCATGTCTCATGCGCGGAAGTATACCCTCCCCGCCCATTCTTGACAAGCGGCAATCCTCCGTGCGCACCTGCAATGAATAATTATTCCTGGTTTTTAATAATTAAAACTTGACAACTAAATTTTTCTTGTCAAGATATCGTCGTATGCCTCTCTCGCCTAAGGAATCTTTCCGTGCTCTTTTGCAGCAGCTTATGGATATTGTGGAGAATATGCACGAGCAATGCTTCAAGGCGCAGACTCCCGAGCACATGAAGAAGATCATGAACATGACATTGAGGCAGGGCAAGGCGCTGCGCACCATCAGCGTCCTGACGCAGGACAAACCCGAAGGGGTGCCGCTGAAGCTCCTTGCCGAGCGCATGGGCATGACGGCACCCGCTACTTCGCTGCTCGTGGAAAGCATGGTGATGAAGGGATTTTTCGATCGGCTCGTCAATCCGGACGATCGGCGTTCCGTGCGCATCAAGCTCTCGGAAAAAGGCCGTGAAAATTTTGAACGCATCACCGCCGCGTTCATCGAACAGTACGATCGCCTGTTCTGTTCGCTCTCTCCGGACGAACTGGCGGCGTTCAGTTCCATTATCCGGAAGCTCTACACATTCCAATGCTCAGAAAAGCCGTGAAGTCTGTACCATTCCTGCCCATTCTGGCGGCCGCCGCCGTTCCTGTCTTTGCCCAGAAACCCGCCGCCGGGCCGCCTTCCGTCCTCGTCGAGAAAGTGACGATGGCTCAGGACAGGATCAGCGGGAAATACATAGGCCGCATCGAAGCCGTCAACAAAGTGAGCCTTCAGGCGCGCGTTTCGGGAGCGCTCCTTGAAGCTCCCTTCAAGGAAGGCGACATCGTCCATCAGGGGGATGTGCTCTTCCGCATTGAAGACACGCGGTACAAAGCCTCCGTGCAGGCCGGAGAAGCCAAGGTCGAACAGCTGGACGTCAAGATCGATTACGCCAAAAAGAACTACGAACGCCAGAGCAATCTGCTCAAGACGAGCGCCGTCTCGAAGGATCAGGTGGACAACGCCCTGAGCGTGCTCAAGGAATATGAGGCGCAGAAGGCCGAGGCGGAGGCCAATCTCGTGCTCGCGAGGGAGGATCTCGACTACACTGTGATCCGTGCGCCTCTGACCGGCCGCATCGGCAGGCTTTCCTATTCGGTGGGCAACTACATCACGCCGAGCAGCCAGCCTCTGGCCACCATCACGCAGATCGACCCGATCTACGTGCGCTTTCCCATGAGCGAACGCGACGTGCTCTCCCTGTTCGGCAATGTCGACAAACTGAAGGAGGATGCCAGCGTGCGCCTCATCACCGCCGCTCTGCACAAATATGGCCTTCCGGGCTCCATTGCCCTCACCGACAACGAAGTGCAGTCCGATACCGACACGCTGACCGTCTGGGCGCTCTTTGAAAATCCGAAGCAGACTCTGCAGTCCGGCGGCATCGCCACTGTGATCGTCAACAAGAAGGATACGGCTCAGACGCCCGTGGTGACTGTTTCGGCCGTCCTCCACGACGCCGAAGGATCCTTTGTCTACGTGCTGGACGACAGGAACGTGGCCTCGCGGCGCGACGTGATCGTGGGCGGGGTGAACGGCAGGAAGCAGAGCGTCCTTCAGGGGCTCTCCGAAGGGGAGATCGTCGTGATCGACGGCACGCACAAGGTGCGTGTCAATGAGGCGGTCGCTCCCGTGACGGCGGAAAGGAACGATTAATTCTCCCACTCCATGTTCTCCCGTTTTTTCATCGATCGCCCCAAATTCGCGTTCGTTATCGCGATACTGATGGTATTGGCGGGCTGCATCTGTTACGAGAGCATGCCCGTGGCGGAGTATCCCGAGGTGTCCCCGCCCACCATTTCGGTGAAGGCCACTTATTCCGGAGCCAGCGCCCAGGAAATCGCCGAAGTGATCGCCTCGCCCATCGAAGAGCAGATCGTCGGCCTGGACGACTTGGAGTACTTCTCGTCGACTTCGGGCAATGACGGCTCCTACCAGCTCACTCTCGTGTTCGCCTCCGGGACAGATCCGGACATGGCCTTCGTCAATACGAACAACGCCATCAAGCGCGTGGAGTCGAAACTGCCGGACGTCGTCACCAACACGGGCATCGAGGTGCGCAAGCGGTCGAGCGATATGCTCTGCTTTTTCTCCTTCCGATCCGGCTCCGACAAGATGAGCATTCTCGAGCTCAACAATTACGTGCGCATGCACATCCGCGACCACATCGCGCAGCTCGAGGGCATCTCCGGAGCCGATATCATCGCGTCGAAGGACTACAGCATGCGCATCTGGCTCGATACTCTCCGCATGTCGGCCATGCACATTTCGCCCGAAGACGTCTCGAACGCCATTCAATCCCAGAACCAGCAGGCGGCGGCGGGCGCCGTCGGCGCGGAGGACGAAAAGAGCCTCGTCCAATACAAAATCAACGTCACCGGGCGTCTCAAGACAGTCGGGGAGTTCGAAAACATCATCGTCAAGCGCGGCGCGGACGGGCAGATCACCAAACTGAAGGACATCGCCCGCATCGAGCTCGGCGCGGAAAGCCTCACCGGCTACAACCGCCTGAACGGCGAAGACGCCGTCGCGTTGGCCGTCTACCGCAACAGCGATGCCAACGCGCTGGATGCCGTCAACAGAGCCAAGGAATGCCTCAGCGAGCTCCAGAAGAAATTTCCGGAGGGCATGAGCTGGACGACCAGTTATGACCCCACGCTCTTCATTTCGGCCACCATGGACGAGATCCGCGAAACCCTGCTCATCGCCCTCGTTCTCGTGGTGCTGGTCACTTTCGTCTTTCTGCAGGATTGGCGCGCCACGCTCATTCCGGCCATCGCCATTCCTGTTTCCCTGATCGGCACCTTCGCTGTGCTCGCCCCTCTCGGCTTTTCGATCAATGTGCTGTCGATGTTCGGGCTGATTCTGGTGATCGGCTCGCTGGTGGACGACGCCATCATCGTGGTCGAAAACACGATGCGCATCATCGAGAGCGAGGGGCTTTCGCCCAGAGAGGCCGCCATCAAGAGCATGCGGCAGATCACGGGAGCCGTCGTGGCCACGACGCTGGTGACTATCGCGGTCTATGTGCCCATCGCCTTTTATGGCGGCATGGTGGGCACCATCTACACGCAGTTCTCGGTGACCATGTGCGTGGCTCTGGTGTTTTCAAGTATCAATGCATTGACGCTCAGCCCAGCCCTCTGTGCGCTCCTCCTCCGGCCGAAGAAGGAGGGCTCGTTGGGGAGAAGGGTGTTCAAGCCTTTCAACCGGGGGCTCGACACCTGCAGGAAGATCTACGTGGGCGGCGCCGGCATTCTGGTGCGCCGCGTCTGGCTCACCCTGCTGCTTTTCGCCGGGGTCTTGTTCCTCAATTATGATCTGTTCCGGAAAATACACAGTTCGTTTCTTCCCGATGAGGACCGCGGTTCGCTGTTCGTGATCGTGCAAATGCCGCCGGGCGCCACGGTCAAACAGCGCACGGACGAAGCCGTGCGCGTTCTGGAGGCGGAAATCGCCCGGATTCCGGGTGTGCGGGCCGTCAGTTCCTCGGTGGGGTTCAGTTTCATGAACGGCTCGGGCGAGAACTTCGGCCAATGCACCGTGACGCTCGATTCATGGGACAAGCGCAAGACGCCCGAACGCTCGATCAGCGCCGTCCAGAAAAAGATACAGGCCATCGGTTCGACCATCCCCAGCGCGGAAGTGATGGTTTTCAATCCCCCGGCCATCATGGGGCTCGGCGTGACGGGCGGCGTTTCGATGGTGCTGCAGGCCACCGGCGATTCCGTCGAAAACGAGACCACCCCGGCCGAATTGGGAGAAATGGTGCGCAAGGTGTGCAGAGAGCTTGAAGCGCACAAGGATATTGTCATGTCCGCCCGCAGTACCTACAATGCCGAAACGCCGCAGATCTCACTCAAGATCAATCGCGACAAGGCGGAAAGCATGAAAGTTCCCGTGGATCGCATCTTCTCCACGCTCCAGAGCAAGCTCGCCTCGCTCTACGTCAATGATTTCACCATTGACGGCTTCACGTTCAAGGTAAAAATCCAGGCGGAGGCGGAGGATAGGCGCAATCCTCAGGATATCATGAACATCAACGTGATGAACGAAGACGGCGGCATGGTGCCCATGAGTTCGCTCTGCACGCTCTCCTATATGCTCGGCCCCCAGAAATATCAGCGCTTCAATCAGCTGATGTCGGCCGACATCACGATTCAGGCTCAGCCGGGGCGCAGCTCCGGCGAAGTGATGAAGCTCATCGAGTCTCTCGATCTGCCCAGAAACTACGAAGTCTCGTGGAAGGATCTCAGCTACCAGGAACGCCGGAACGAAGGGCAGATCGTCAGCCTGCTCGCCTTGGCCGTGATCTTCGGCTACCTCTTCCTGGTGGCCCAGTATGAAAGCTGGACGACGCCGATTTCGGTGCTGCTCTCCGTGGCCGCGGCCACGTTGGGCGCCCTGTCGGGGCTTCTCGTCATGGAGCTGCCCCTGAGCATCTATGCCCAGCTCGGGCTGATCATGCTCATCGGTCTTGCCAGCAAGAACGCCATTCTGATGGTCGAATTCTCGAAAATGGAGCGCGAGCGGGGCGTGCCCGTCCGCACGGCCGCTTTGCGCGGCGCCTCCCAGCGCTTCCGCGCCGTGATGATGACGGCCATTTCTTTCATCTTTGGCGTGCTCCCGATGGTGGTCGCTTCGGGCGCGGGCGCCGCCAGTCGGCGGGCCATCGGCGTGACCACTTTCTGCGGCATGGTTTTCGCCACCTGCGTGGGCATCTTTTTCGTGCCTGCCCTCTACACCGTCTTTCAGAGCATGCGCGAGGCCGTCCGCAGACCGGCGTTCGCCCGCCTTCCCCGGGAGGAAGACGAAAGGGAGCCGTGAGCGGAGCAGGTCTCCCTCTCTTCTCCGGGCTGCCCTGCGGGGCTCGTTTTTATTCTTGCCGCAGCGGGGGAGAAACGGTTATGATGCGGGCGTGATCGAGCTGATTTCTCCCTATGGCCGCGATTTTCCCATGCTGCATGTCCGGACGAAGGCGTGCACGGCGCTCGTCTCTTTGTACGGCGCCCAAGTGCTGGACTGGGCGCCGCAGGGTGCCGAGCCCGTTCTGTGGCTGAGCCCGCAATGCGTTTTTCAGCGCGGCCGGCCCATCCGTGGCGGCATCCCGATCTGCTGGCCGTGGTTCGGGAAAGCCCCCCTCCGCCCGGATCGGCCCTCACACGGCGTGGCGCGCACTTCCCTGTGGACTTTGGAGCGCGCAGCGGAGACGGAGGACGGCGTCGCCCGGATGGAGCTCTCGCTGCAGCCCGCGTCCCCTCTTCTGCCCGCCGCGCATCTCGTCATCGGCGCGGGAAGACGGCTCCGCATGAGACTGGAAACCAGCCGGAGAGAGTGGAACGAGCCCTTTTCCGCCGCTTTTCACTGCTATTTTCAGGTGGGCGACCGTGAACAATGCCCGATCGACGGCTTGGCGGATGTGCCTTTTACCGAATATGCGGCGGGGGGCTCCCTGCATGACGAGTCGCCCCTTTTTCCCCGAGGGTCGATCGACCGCGTCTATCACCCGACGGAAAACGACGTGGAGCTGAGGGATCCCCTGCTGCGGCGCTGTCTGCGCATCCGCCGCAGGGGCTCGCGCTCGCTCGTCGTCTGGAATCCCGGTTCGGCCGTTGCCGCAGAAATGGACGATGTCGGCCCCGGCAACGAACGCCGCTTCCTCTGCGTCGAAACCGCCGTCGCTCCCTGCGAGCATGCCTTCTTGCCGCAGAATGGCGGCTCGTGCGCGTTCGAGTGTGAAATCAGCGTCTGCGCTCCGGGCGCCTGAGGGGAAGAACCGTGCCCGTCGCCTCCGATCGTCTTGCCCCGTTTGCGTTTTTTTTGGCTCGGTGCGTTCGGAGGTGTCGGGAAAGGCGCTTGACACCGAATGGCGGATGCTCTAGTGTAGGAGGCGAAGCTGTTGAGTCATGAAACTTGTCGTCGATATTCTCCGCCGCTATCTCCAGTTGGTTGCCGCCCAGTTTGTGCAGCGCCCGGAGCTGGCCGAGCTCCGCATTGCCGAGGCGCCCGAATCCCTGATGGTGCGCTTTCGCCTTGTCCTTGATCAGGGGGATGTGGCGCGTGTCATCGGCCGCAACGGCATGACGGCCTCGGCTATCCGCTCGCTGGCCAAGGCCGTGGGGGAGAAGCACGGCGTGCGCGTGGTGATTCATATTCTCTCGCACGAGGAGGCCGCGCGGGAAGCGTGAGCGCCCGCTCCGGCGGAGACGGGCGCGGCTCCGCATGGAATTTGGGCTTGAAGAGCGCGGCGCGGGTTGCTTTAATGAGGGCGCGATGAGCACGATTTCCGATCAATTGACAGAAAGGATGAAGGCGGCGATCAGGAGCAAGGACACAGTCGCCCTGAACGCCCTGCGTTCCCTGAAGGCGGCTTTGACGAATGCCCGCATCGAAAAGGGCAATCTGCATGCCGAGCTCGGGGAGCATGAAGAGGCGGCCGTCGTCCGCAGGCAGATTAAGCAGCGTGACGACGCCATCGAGCAGTTCTCCAAAGCCGGACGCACGGATTTGAGCGAAAAGGAGGAAGCGGAGAAGGCCGTGCTGTCCTCTTTTCTGCCTGCCGAAATGACGGAAGAGCAGATTCGCGCCGCTCTTGAAGAGGTGATCGCGGAAACGGGCGCCTCTTCCAAAAAGGATATGGGGCGCGTGATGAAGGCCATGCAGGAGAAGACCGGAGGGCGGGCTCCTGGCAGGCTGCTGGCTTCGCTGGCGAGCGCCCGCCTGGCCTGATGAGCATGGGAGAAGACACCCGCCGCATTCCCGCGCCCCGGGAGCCGCTCCACGCCGTGATTGTCGCCGCGGGGGCTTCGCGCCGCGCCGGGTTCGACAAGCTGGCCGCGCCTCTGTGCGGCGTATCCGTGCTGTGCCGCAGCATCGAGGCTTTTGCCGAAGCCGGTGCGGCGCATATCGTGGTGGTGGCCTCTCGGGAACGATGGGATGCCGCCGGCGTGGGGACGCTGTCGCTGCCGTGTCCCCTCGTCCGGGTGGACGGCGGAGCCGAACGCCAGGATTCCGTGGCCTCCGGTCTGGCCGCCCTGCCGTCCTGCTGCCGATGGGTGGCCGTGCACGATGGGGCGCGCCCCCTGATCCGCCCCGCCGATATTCTACGCTGTTTCGAAGCCGCCCGCCGCTGCGGGGCGGCCGCCTGCGCGCATCCCGTGGCCGATACGCTCAAGAGGGCCGACGACGGCGCGTTCACTCTGCCCGGCGCGGTGAGCCGGGAACGCCTGTGGGGGATGGAGACGCCTCAGATCTTTGACGTCGGGATTTTGCGCCGCGCCGGCGCATACGTGCGCCGCGAAGGCGTGCGCGTGACGGACGAGGTCTCTGCCGTGGAAGCCGTGGGCGTGCGCACGGCTCTCATTCCCGGAGGCTGCAATGTGAAGATCACCTGGCCGGGCGATTTGGCCCTGGCCGAAGCCGTGTGGCGCCATGAACACCGCTAGCCGCCCCGTCCCCGTCGCGTGGGTGGTGGGCGCCGGCTATCTCGGCTCCCGCCTGCATGAGCTGCTTCTCGGCGGGGGCTGGGACTCCCGGCGGGTGGATCTCGAGCCCTCCCGGGCCGATGTGCGGGCCGACGCCGCCGAGGCGTCGGCTCTTCGGCGCGCGGGGCTGCCCCGGCCGGATTGTGTGTTTTCCTGCGTGAGCACGGCGGGCGGCGGCGCGGATGCCTACGAGCGGCTGTATGTCGGCGTGGCTGCTTCTCTGCGGGTCTGCTGCGGCGGCGCCCGGGTGGTCTTTTGTTCAAGCTCGTCAGTGTATGGGGCGTCCGACGCCTCGTGGGTGACGGAGGAGAGCCCCTGCCGCCCGTCTACCCGGCGCGGCGCCGTGCTGCTCAAGGCGGAGGAAGAAGTGCGCCGCGCGGGGGGGGTTGTCGCCCGCCTCTGTGCACTCTACGGTCCGAAGCGCTCCTGCGCCGTGCTGCGCTATCTGAGGGGCGGGGATATTCTCGCCGGAGACGACGATCGCTGGATCAACCACATTCATCGCGACGACGCCGCCGCGGCTCTGCTGCACCTCGCGCTCACCGCGCCGCCGGGCAGCACATGGAACGTGGCGGACGGCTCTCCGATGCAGAAGGGGCAAATGCTTTCCCTGCTGCTGGAATCGACGGGGCTTCCCCTCCCGTCCGGCGGGGCGCGCCCCTATCGCCGCGGCGTTTCGAACCAGCGCGTTTCTTCCGAGAAGCTCAGGGCGTCGGGCTGGCTCCCGGTTTACCCCCGTTTTGCCTGTGCCTTGGAAGAGGTGCTGCGGTCTTTCGCGGCGCTCCCCGATGCGGAAGACGACGGGTTCGGCGCGGGAGCGTCAGCCTGGTTCCGGGGCAAATAAAGGGCGGAGAGCAGATTCAGTGTGGAGTTGAGGCGGCGCGGAACGGGGAGAGTGAAGTTTGGGGGATAAGGACAATCCGAAAATGGAGCGGGGCGCCTCAAACTCAATACCTTTGTTCAGGGGGAACGAAGGGTGAAATGGCCTCCAAAGAGAGGCGCCGATGCATGGCGGATTTTGAATCCGCTGTCAACCCGAAATTTCAATTTCCGTTCAAAAAAAGTTATTTGCGCTCCGTTTTCATTTCGTGGATTTCGGCCTGAATTTATATAATAACGTTATGTATTTTGAGCAAATAATGTTGTGTTCAGAGCGGATTGCATGCGAATTTCAGGGGGTATTTCTGCATGGCGGATTCAAAATCCGCTAGGCTTTTCCCGTTCATTCGCGGGGGAGCGTGCGCCGCCGGGAGGCGCCGCGGGGCTCGTCCGGGGAATGAGCTCAATTATAAAGTATATTATACATCGAAATCATGAAAACTACGTTTATTACAGCGGCTCTGTGCCTCGGCCTGGCCGCCTCCGCCTCGGCGGATACCACGCTGGATTTGTTGGAAACTGTCGCGGATATGGGCACCACCCAAGTACAGTACGATTTCAGCGGCGGCATTACCGCCACGGCAATCGCCTCTTGGCTGAACGGCCAAGACGACGGCCTCTACTGGACGGTGATGAACGGCAAAGAAGCTCCAACCGGTTCCGTCTCTCCCACACTGACCTCCGGTTCGGACAGCTACACGCTGTCGTTCTTGAACAGACCATGGTTCGGCGGCTCCGTCGTCGGCATCGCGACGACGATTTCGGACACCTCGTCCCTGACCTCTCTGGATTTTTCCTATACGGAAGTCGACAACCAGGGCGGCACCATCTACCTCGTGTATCAGGTGGGGGACGAGTGGGAGATGAAATCCGCCGCGTTCACGGTGGGGAGTGAAGCCACGATCAGCATCGACCTGAGCGAGACGGCGCTGAGTTCCTCGACGGTGTACGCCGTGGTGGTCACCACTACAGGTACCGGAGGAACCTCAGAAACAGGCACGATTTCGCTGACGGCGGCGAGCAGCGTCGTGCCGGAACCGGCCACGGCCACGCTGGGGCTTCTCGCGCTGGGTGCTTTGGCTCTGCGCCGCCGCCGCGCCTGAGGGCGTT
>JAJQGU010000038.1 GCA_021200315.1 Akkermansiaceae bacterium | reverse complement strand
TCGATTGGGAGACGCGCCCGATCGGCGGCGCCGTGGATTTCGGCGCCGAGCTGAAAGCTGTTGGCTTGGTTCTGAAAGATGCAATTTTTGAGAGTTTTAGGGGCGGCGGCGGTTGTCTGCGGGCTGGCGGCTATTAGCTGGGGGCTGCTAACTCTTGGCTGGCGGATGGCGGATAACTGGGTGGACGACGGCTGCCGGCTGGTTGACTGCGTCTGGGTGCTGGCGGGGGCTGTTCACTGCTGGCTGCTGGGTGCCGGCGGTTTTGTGCTGCTGGCTTTTTGTCCGTTTATCTGGTGGGAGAAGAGGCGCCGCCGAAGCAGGGGAGGCCGCTGAACAGGCGTGCGCGTTCAGGGATTTTTCCGGCGGCTCCGCCCCGCCGGAGGAACCGGCCTTGCAGCCGGCTGGCTAACTGGCGGCTGGCTGAAATGAATGATTTTTCATACTGCGGAGCGCCCCCCGCCGTGTGGCACGGCGGGGGGCGGCTCTCTTTACGCTGTACTGCCCGGCGCGGCCATGAACGGAACTTACTTCCCGAACGCGGCCTCGATTTCCGAAATCATTTTGTTCAGAGAAGTGATCCCTCCTCCGGAAAGATACCACACCTGCGGGTCGAGCAGAATGACGGCGCCATTTTTCGCCGCCTTGGTTCTGTTCACAAGAGCGTTGTCGAGCAGGCGCGGGTTTCTTTCAGAACGGCCGATGGCCACCGAGCGATCCACCACGAAAATGATATCCGGGTTGCGGGCGGCGATGTATTCGTAGTTCACCTGCTGGCCATGGATGCCCACCTTGATGTGCTCATCCGCCTGGGGCACGCCCAGATTATCATGCACCAGCCCGAACCTCGAACCCGAGCCGTAAGCGCTCACTTTGCCGTCATTGACCAGCAGCACCAGAGCCTTCCTGCCGCTGGCCGCGGCCTTGGCTCTGGTGCGCGCCACCGCCGCATCAATGTTTTTGAGAGCCTCGTCCGCCTTTTCGGGCAGCCCGAACACATCGCCCAGAAGCTTGATGTTCTTTCGAGCCTCGCCCACCTGATCCCCGGCGAGCGCATTGACCAGATACACGGGCGCAATGGCGGAAAGCTTGTCGTAGAAATCCTGCTGGCGGCTGGAAATAATGATGAGATCGGGCTTGAAGGCGTTGATGGTCTCGATGTTGAACTCCTTCACGTTGCCGATGTCCACATACTGATCTCCCTTATATTGTTCGAGATACGAAGGGAGGAGCCTCTTGGGCAGAGCCAGCTCGGGCTTCGCGCCCAGCTCGTGGATGGTTTCGAGGGAACCGTAGTCCAGCACGACGACCCGCCGCGGGTTGACGGGGAGCTCGACTGTTCCCATGGAATGGGCGGCGGTGAGCGTCTTCGCCCCGCCTTCGGCGGCGCAAACGCCCCCGGGCAGGATCATCCATGCGGCCATCAGTGCAATGATCGTTTTTTTCATGTTGTCTTTGTTGTTTTTGGTTTGGGTTGAAAGCGGCGCGGAGAGCCCGGGCTCCCGTTCATTCGTAGTAGACGCAGAACTGTTTTCCGCCATAGGGCTCTATGGCGATATCCATGTCGTAGACAGCCCGCAGGACTTCGGGGCGGATCATTTCCTCCGCCGGGCCCTGACGGCACAGGACGCCCTTTCGGAGAGCCACCACGTAATCGGCGTAGAAGGAGACGAAGTTAATATCGTGAATCACGATGTAGATCGTCTTTTCCCTCTCGCGGACGAGCCTCCCAAGCAGCTTCATGATGCGGACGGCACGGCTCATGTCGAGGTTGTTCAGGGGTTCGTCCAGAAAGATGTAGCGGGTATCCTGAGCGATGGCCATGGCGATGTAGGCCATCTGGCGCTGCCCGCCCGAAAGTTCGTCGAGAAAGCGGGCGCGCAGATCCCAGATGCCGGTAAAGTCCAGCGCTTCGCGGATCTTCCGGCGGTCGGCCTCCGTCAGCCGGCCCCCCGAATGAGGAAAGCGGCCGAAGGCCACCAGCTCCTCCACCGTAAGCCGCGCAGGAGTATGGAGCGACTGTCCGAGAATGGTCAGCACGCGCGCCAGCTCCCGGGAAGGCCACTCCTTCAGCTCTCTGCCGTCGACGCGCACCGTGCCTCCGGTGGGTTCGATCAGGCGGCAGATGATATTGAGCATAGTGCTCTTGCCCGCGCCGTTGCCCCCGATGAACGCCACCATCTTTCCGGTCGGCAAGGCGGTTGTAATGTCCCTGAGCACGAGCTCCTCGCGGTATCTCTTGGAAATGCCCCGAACTTCAATCATATGCGTTTTATTCTCATAATCAGGTAAATGAAATAGATTCCGCCGGCGAAGTTGACGATCACGCTCAGCGGAACGGAGAAATTCAGCCAGCGTTCGGTGAACAGCATGCCGAACGTAAGGGAACACATGCCCACGAGAGCGGCGCCGGGCAGCAGCGCGGCATGGCGATAGGTCGGGAGGAGGGCACGCGCGATGCTGACGATCAGAATGCCGAGGAAAGTCACCGGCCCCACGAGCACCGTCGAAGCCGAAGAGAGCAGCGCGACGATCACCAGAGACCTCAACACAAGCCATTTGTAATTTACGCCCAGCGCGATGGCCGCCGAACGCCCCAGCGTGAGCGCGTCCAGATTCCGCAGATCGAACGCCAGACACGCCAGCGCGGCAAGAATCACAAGGAACGCCGCGAGCAGGAGCTCCTCATTGACCCGATTAAAGCTGGCGAACAGGCGGCCTTCGAGAACGGCGAATTCGCTCGGGTCAATCAGCACCTGCATAAAATTCGAAAGCCCGCCGAAGGCCACGCCGAAAATCATGCCCACCAGAACCACAAAATAGACGTTCCCCCCGTTCTGCCCGCGGAACATATAGAAGAAAATCCCCGTGGAAACGAACACCATCAGCAGAAGCGACATCATGAAATAAAGCGGGCTGTGCATGACGGCAAGCTGGCTGCCGCCCGCCAGGCAGAGCACGAGCGTCTGGAGGAAAACGTAGAGGTTGTCCAACCCCATGACGCTGGGTGTCAGGATGTAATTTGCCGTGATAGTCTGAAAGACGACGGACGAGACGCCCACCGCCGTGCCTACCAAGGCCAGCGCAATCACGATGGGGACGCGGCGATGCAGGCTGTAGTCCCATGTTTCAGCCGTAATCCCCTGGAAGAGATAAACCAGCGCAAGAACCGCCGCCAGGAGGCACAGCGTCGGGAAAACCGGGAGGAAGCGCCTCCCGCGCTCGTGTCCGGAGAGGTCAGGCATAGCTTCTTTTGTTCAGAATCAGCGACAGAAAGACCACGCCGCCGACGACGCTCAGGATGACGCCGATCGGGATTTCGAAGGGGGGGATGATCATGCGCCCCGCCACGTCGCAGACCAGCACGAGAACGGCGCCGAGCCAGGCCGTGTCGAACAGAATCTTCCTGACGGCGTCGCCCCGGAAAATGCTCACGATATTCGGGACAATCAGCCCGATGAAGGGCAGATAACCCACTTCGACGATCGTGATGGAGCTGATGATGGAAACGATCACCAGCCCCACGCGCATGATGCCCGCGTGATTGAGACCGAGAGCCACGGCGGCGGTGCGTCCCATGCCCGCGATCGTGAACAGGTCGGCATACAGATAGGCGAGAATCATCAGGGGGATGCCGGCGTAGAGCAGCTCATAGTTTCCCTCGATGACGAGGGCGAAGCTCCCCTGCAGCCATGAGGCCATGTTCTGCACGATGTCATACTGGTAGGCGTAGAAGGTGGCCCCCGCGTTCACCACGCCGCCCAGCATCATGCCGATGAGGGGCACGAGAATCACGTTCCCGTGCCGCACGCGGGCGATCACGCCCAGGAAGCAGGATGTGCCGACGAGCGAGACCAGAAAGGCGGCGCCCACGCGCCAGAAGGGCGAAGCGTCCGGAAAGTAGAGAATGGCGATCATCACGCCGAAACGGCACCACTCCATCGTGCCCGCCGTGGTGGGAGAAACGAATCTGTTGTTGGTGATGCGCTGCATGATGAGCCCGGTAATGGCGAGGCTGCTCCCCGCCACGAGAATGCTGCACAGGCGCGGTATGCGGCTGATCATCAGAATCTCCCACTTCATCTCCAGCTGATCCTCCCAGAGCGCGCGCAATCGGGAGAATTCCTCCGCCCCCACCCCGGAGCCCGCCAGAGAGCGGACGAGGCCGAGCAGGCGGAACCAGGCCATGTTCCACAGGTCGCCTGCGGCGAGATCAAAGCTCCCGACCAGAATCGAGAAGACGCCCAAGGCGAGCAGGCTTCCCCACTGAACGACGCGCAGACCCATCTTATCCCGCCTTCACGACAGCGGCGTCGAGTTCCATTTCAAACAGGAGGTCGCCGCGGCACACATCGGCCTGGACGCTGATGCACGGCAGGCGCTCCAGACCGCGCCGGCGCGCTGTTTCACGATAGCATGCCTCATAGCTTTCGTCCTTGAGGTAGGCCACGGCGCGCACGACATCCTTCCAGCCCATGCCCCGCGATTCGAGAATCGCCTCGATCACATCCAGGGAAAGCCCGATCTGCCGTTCGATTTCGTTGACGTGCACCGTCTCCCCTCCGGGCGCAATGCTCGCCGTGCCCGATACGATCAATTGGCGGAAGAGCGGGTGCTCCAATTCCACGGCACGGCTGAACGAACTGCGGTAATCCTGCGCCGGGCACTGGAGGGGAGAAGGCACCTCCGCCACCCTGACGCCGCCGTTCTTCGGCCGCACGCCCAGCGCGCGGGCCTGCAGCGCGGCGCCCGCCCGGTTGGCGGATCCGATGCCGGTGCTGGCCGGCACGAGGCCGCCGAATACGCCGCGGCCGGCGAAAAATGCGTCGCGGGCACGGTTGAATTCGTCGTACCAGTCGAGCAATCGGTCGTTATAGAACCATGTGCGGACGACGTGCGAGAAATCCATCCCCGCGAGCCGCAGAGCCTCCTCCATCCGGCGGAACACATCGAGCGTCTGCTCATAGCGGCCGGCCTTCAGATCGCGGGGCAGCAGGCCGCCCAACAGGGCGTATTCCGCGAATTCATCCTCCCAGCGCACCCCGACGGCGCTTCCCCGGGCTTCGATCACCCGGGCACGGGCGCCGGAAACCAGGCAGGCCTGCATGCCCCGGTAGAAGGGGGCACCCGTCCGCGTGCCCAGAAAGAGAGTGCGCCCGGCGGCGGGGACGCCGGACAAATCCGGAGCCGAGCTGCCGTATACCTCCGGCCCCGCCCAGAGGGAATTCCCCGTACCGCCGCGGAGAAGAAGCTCCGCATGCCCGGGGAGCGGGGATTCCCCGTCCCCCCAGAGAGTGACGAACCGCAGAGAGCCGCCGCCGGAGAGGGGCAGCCCGGCAGAGAAAACGCCGCGGATGTTTGTTCTGTCGCTGGTCATGTGCATTTCAGTGAATGGTTCAAAGTGATTTCAGAAATCGGATCAGCTGTCCGCGTTCCTCGGCCGTGAGGCGGCGGAACATTTCGCGGGAGAACTCCCCTTCCCCGAAATGCCAGAGAATGGCCTCCTCAAAATCCCGCGCGCGCAGATCGTGGAACATATCGGTGTGATTGGCGGCCTTGTACATCAAGCCGCGCCCCCAAAGAGGCGGGGTGCGCCAGAGGCGCGAACGCCCCTTGTTGATCTCGCCCATGTCGTGGCGGAGCATATCGGTGTAGGGACGTATCACTTGGTTCGCGTAGGCGGGCAGCGGCGCGTATTCCCCCGTCTTCCACTCGGGCTTGTGGCAGCCGGCGCAGCCCAGGCGATTGAAGAGCTCGCGCCCCCGGCGCACATCGGGATTATCGAGATTGCGGGCGGCGGGCACGGCCAGCCCCCTGTGCCAGACCATGAAGTCCTCGAAATCCCTCATCGTCATCTCCTCTTCCTGAGGACCCTCCAGGCCGCTTACATCGATGCCGAGCTCCTTCTGCTTGGCGAGCCACTCGGGCGTCATGTAGAGATTCGGCCGGTCCCTGCGGGTGACATTGGTCACATTCCAGATGCCGTTGGCGCCCGGGCCGTTGGCGAGCGTAGCGCGCGAGCAGTCCCACGTGAACTTGCCGAGGCGCCTGCTCCCGTCGGGCTCCGTAATCCACTTGCCGGGGATTCCTTTCACCGGGCCGGTCATCTTCCTCTGCCGCTCGGCCTCGGCAAGAATATCCTCGTCCCGGATGGCGTCGAGCAGCCCGGTGCCGTAGATGCCGATAGTCGATTCCAGCGACACCCTGTAGTCCGCCGGCAGGGGAAGCAGCGGCTCGACGACGTCGGCCGTCGGATAGACCAGGCTGCCCTCGGTCGGCTTGCCCGCATTGTAGCGCGTGCCGTCCGGGTACTTGTTGCCGTAACGATCCACGAACTCGTGCCAGGTGATCTTCACCCCCTTGGCGTAGGGCACGAAGGGAGGGACGGCCTTGGTCTGCAGCATCACCGTGTATCCCTTCACCGCGCTGCCGTCCGGATTGTGCACAAAAGCCAGGTAACCGTTGCCGTACTGAGCGTCAAAATTGTCCGTGCGCCGGCCGCGGCCGTAGCCGGGATGGCAGGCCAGGCAGGAAGACTTGATATACGTGGGGCCGAGGCCGCCGAAACGGCCGCGCCTGTCCGAAGAGAAATTCCCCTCGAAAAGGATCTCCCCCGCCTTGAAACGGCCCGTGAGCCCCGCCGCCGTGACCGCCGGGGACTCGTCCTCGAACGCCTTGCTCGTGGCGTTGAATGTCGTGCCCGTCTCGCCGCCCAGGTAATAGGCGGGGCCGGGACCGCCGTCCGCCGCCTTCAGCGCGGGCGGCGTCAGATCGAGGCCGCGGTTCACGTGGCAGGCCACGCACGAGGCGTTCATGTATTCGAGCCTGAGGTCTTTAAACGCCGCGGCCGCGCCCGCCGCCGGGTCAATGAGCGCCTCGAAAGGAATGCGGGGATGGCCTTCGGCGCCGGCTTCCACCGCCGCGTTCGGAATGAAATCCTCCGTCTTCGGCGCGGGCATCCCTTCCGGCCCGCAGAATCCCGCCACGGCTCCCGCTCCGAGCGCCAGCGCCGCAGCCGCTCCATATAAGCTTTTTCTGTGCATTGTGAACACTCCATGTACATTTTGGGCGTCGGCCGACTATGCGGAAATATTGCCCGTGGTACGTACGTCGGCCGACCGGCAATATTCGGAGAGAAAGCCCCGGACCCGCCTTCGGATCCGGAGCGATGTGATTCGCTGATCGCGGGCGGATTCTCACTTCACGAGGAGTTCCCGGACCTGATCGAGATCGGCGGAAAGCTTCCTGCAGTCATCGATGATGGCCTTGAGCTGTTCCTTCCTGTCGAGGCTCGCCGCCAGGGGAGCCTTCACGGCGTCGATGCTCTTGAGAAGCCGGGCGATGGACTCTTTGACCGCTTTGTCCGCCTTGGGCGACCTGGCGGCCGCGAGCGGCGAAATCACGCTGTAAGACTTCTCCACGCTCTGCACATTGCAGCGGGCATCCGCCAGGGATGTGCGGCTGTAAAGCGACTCGCAGTCGGCGGCGTCGCCCGTTTCATAAGGCTTGCCCACCTTCGAATCGGCGATCTCGTCGATAATGTCCTTGCTGCCCCCGATGATTTCATCAATGGCCTCGGCGGTTGATTCGTAGCGGCTGCCCGCCTTGCCCGCATTCTTGAACTCAAGGGCGTAGGACTTGCCGGGCTCGATTTCGGCATCCTCGAGAATCTTCGCTTTCTCCCCGCTGATCTTGTCGGCGCCCTTCCACCACGCTTCGAGCGTAATGGCGTCCTCGGCGATCACCTCGGCCACGGCGGCCAGATAGGCCAGCTGCCCGGGGCTCAGTTCGGCCGCCCTGCGGGGCTGCCCGCCGCGGAACAGCAGATATTCCGCCGCATGGAAACCGCGGAGCTCCGCGCCCAGGGAGCTGCGCACATAGGCCGCGTCGATCTCGAGTTTCTTCTCATCCGCGTTCCGGGTCACTATGTCGATTCGGGAGACGTCGAGAGGCCAGGAGTCGAGCTTCGGGTCGAGATCCGCAAACGCGGCCGGCCCGAACAGGAAGGACTCCGAAAGCTCCCACGGCACACGCGTTTCCAGAAGAAGCCTGCCCACTTCGGCCGCCTTCGCGTCGGTGGGCGCCTCTTTCAGAGCACCGGCCTCCCGGGCGAACCGGAGAGCATTGTCGCTCATCTTCGTGTAGGTAGGGATGACCAGGTCATCCGCATAGGCGGCCAGAACGGCGCGCGTCTTATCCGCGGCGGCGGGCTTTCCCGCCGCCTGAGCCTGACGGCACGGGAACAGGACGGCGCCCCCGGCGCAAAGACCGGCCAGCAGTATGGTTTTATATGTCTTCATAATTTTTATTGATGAAAATCGCTCTCTTCGGAAACCCGCGCCCCCGGCGGGTATCGCGGCATCCCGCCGGGGAAAATATCAGGCAGCGGCGATCTTGTCAACAAAAAATTAGTTTAAACTAACTTTTCTTCACTTCTCCGCCGCGGAACACCGTTTTGTACCGCGTCATATCCTTCCGCGGAATGACATTCCCGTTTCGCGGCGGGCGCGCTTGACAGGAGCCGCCGCATGTATTATATTACCTCTCATTCAACCCGACTCCTGTACTCATGCCCGATATTTTTCAAGGTCAAGAGATTCCCACTCTATTCGAAATCGCCCGACAGCCCGAGGGCACGCCCGCGGAAACGGAAGCCCGCACGCTCGTCCAAACCCACTGGCGCGCCTGGACGCGCGAATTCGAAAAGAACGGCTATACACAAATCAAACCCTGTCACGAGGGGCTGGCCTTGGCGACGGGAATTTACAAAGGGCGGAACGTCGCCTTCTACTTCGCCGACGCCGCCCAAGACATCCTCATGCTTTCTCCCATGTCTGAAGCGCAGTATGAGGACGCCCAGAGCAGAGACGAAGACATTGTCTTCTCCGCCTTCGCGTACCAACCCTTCTCGCACCAAGTGGACGCGCTTTACGCCGCAGAGCCCGTCATGATGCGCCTCGAGGGGAGCTGGGGCACCGCGTCCGTCGCTTCGCGCGAATGTCTCCCCGTCCCCCGATGCTGCGGAGGCGGCAACCGCTTCACGCCCATACTCGGCGCGGCAGGCATCTTCAAATACCCTGTTTTCATGTCTTTTTTCGCCGAATATGAGCAGCCGATTCAATTCCACATCACAGGCATCGGCCATGAGGAAGAGGACGAAGAATACCAGGCCCACGGCATGCCGTCCTCGCCCATGGCTATGGTTCTGGAGAAACGCCCGAAGAACGGAGAGCGCTTCCGCGACGTACAGAAATTTCTTTTATACTACGACAAGGATCCGGTCAATGAATTGGAGCTCGTCGATTCTCATGATTCAAAAGACGATTCGGACATCGTGGTTCTCATGGACAAAACCGGGCGCCATCTGCTGGCCAACTGCGCGGAGGCTTTCACGATGCGCCGCAGCCTGAAGCGGAACCAGCGCTACCTCTGGACTCTGACCCTGGCCGCCGATGACTGCCGTCCCAATCCGGCACAAGCTGATTTGGACAGCGGCGCCTTCTGCGAAATGGAGAAAGCGCGTTATCGGGATGAGAACGGGCACGAACCGCCGGAGGACTACAAAGTCACCATCGCGACGAACAAAACGCGCATGCTGCACGAAAGCAACGGCAAAACCTACGCCTCAGTCACCGGCGTGGTGGAGAGCGCGGAGCCGGCGTTGCCGTACGGCAACGGCATCCCGATGACGCACCTCCGCCTGCTCTGCCTTCCCGACAATGACGACGTGCATCTCAATGTCTACATAAACAACCAACTTCTGGGCGGCTACACCCCCAAACAGGGAGACAATGTTTTCTGCAGCGGGTATCTGACCGCCTCGCCCGACAAGCTGGTGGAGGCGGAATCCTGGCAGGATTCCGCCGAGGTGGGGTTTCTCCAGACACAACGCGAATATAAGCAGCTGTCTCATGTGACATTCATTCATTACGCGGATTTCTCCATCGCGCTGGCTTCTGTCGCGGCCGCTCTGATCCGGCTCGGCTGGCGCATCACAGACGACTCCCTGGACGCTCTCAACATGGGACTGGCGCTCTCCGCCGCCGACCAGGCGGGGCATACAGACTGGTTTTTCGTGGACAGCGTGCTGAACGGCTGCGAGCCCGCCAACTGCTACGATTTGGAAACGATAGAGCCCTGGTGCCATGAGAGGGGAGGCAAGTTCCATATCGTCCGCGTGGCCTTGGACTACAAGCCCGCGATGAACCGCTATGCCGTGAGGCTGCTCTCCGACGGGGAATTCGCCGAGAAGCTCAAGCTCCCCGTCTATACGGCGGCGCGCATTTCCCCCGCCATCCCGCCTTCGGAAAGCGGCGAGGCGCATGAAGCCGCCGGACGCCCCGATGAAGAGGCCGCGGCGCGTCTCTTCGCGCAGGCAGTGAACTCGGGAGAGTGGCGTGAATTCGCCAGG
The DNA here is from genome assembly GCA_021200315.1 of Akkermansiaceae bacterium. GTDB lineage: Bacteria > Verrucomicrobiota > Verrucomicrobiia > Verrucomicrobiales > Akkermansiaceae > Akkermansia. The sequence goes on along the minus strand of JAJQGU010000038.1, from coordinate 19,218 downwards.
CGGCTCCCGGAAGATCTGGAGTTCTTCGGCGATGCTCAATTCCGAATCCGACAGGACAGGCCGCCGATCATGGAGAACTTCCCGGAGAACGCCGTGCTCTTCAGTACGAATTACAATGTGCACTTCTCATCCAAGGTGGATTTCCTGCTCTATATGGCCAAGCGCCGCGCGGCCTGGAAAAACAAGGGCCTCTGGAAGGAAATGCGCATGGAGCCGGGCACGGTGTCCGGTGGCTGGGCTGAGCTTGGCTGGGATGGGGAAGAAATGCGCATGGAGCCGGGCACGGTGTCCGGCCCGGAGACTCAGGGAGAGACGAGGCCCTGCGCCGCGCTCCGCTATCAGGGGAAGATCACGACACTGACCGTCTTCGACACCGACGCCGACGGGGCGGTGCGCACCATACGAACCCTGCCGTCGCTCCTCTTCCCCCTCTTTGTCCCCGCCCGGGATGCCGGGAGCGCACCCCAATGACGGAGAGCCAGGCGCCGCCAAAGAGGCGGAGAGGGCGAAACATCCGCCTTCTGCCGTGCTGAAGAGGCGCCGGCGGGGCTCCGCCTACTGCGTGATCACATCAATCTCGGCGATGCTCGCGCTCGGCTCGCCGGGGCTGAGAGGGGCGAGGGCTTCCAGCTTGAAGTAGCGGGCAGTCACGGGCTTGTCGAAATCGACGCGCTGCACCGCCGGTTCCTTGCGGATGTAGTGATAGCTGAACCGGCCGCGCTTGACCTCCCTCCATATTTTGCCGTCATCGGAGACCGAGAAAGCGTAACGGGAGACGAGAGCCTTGTCCGTATCCATGCGCGGCGTGAAAATGAACGCGCTGAAGGAGGACGCGGCTCCCATGTCCACAGCGATGCTGTGCGGGTAGCCCGGCAGGCCATTGGTAAAGGACGAATGCCAGGCCGTGCCCGGGTCGCCATCGATGGCAAAATGGGCAAACCCCGTGCCCGGCTCCTCGGAGGAGGCGGCAAATATCTTCCATGCGGCGCGGCCGGACTGCGCGGCGAAGCTCCGCTCCGCAACGACCCTGCCGCGCGCGCCGGCCGTGCAGACACTGACCGTGCCGGAGCGAAGCGGGAAAGGCCCCGTGTAGGGACGCGGTTTGCCGCCGTTCAAGCTGCAGAAGAATGGCTGCATCCCCGGCGTGGAACTGCGCAGCGTCACCATATTCGAGCCGTCGCGATCTATCACGGGCGCATGCGGCACGGCGAGATCACTCCGTCCGCTCTCGAAAGCTTCCCGGCTCGGCGCAATGATAAAGCCGAAAGCCGTCGCCTCGCTCAGTCTCTGGTATCCGGGCAGAGGCCGCGGACCGCAGGAGGCGCCACCCAATCCCATCTGGAAGGCGTCCAGATTGAGAACCACTTTATCCGACTTGGGCAGGCGGTCGAGACTCCGCGCCTTGTCCAGCTCTTCCGCCGTCCAGCGGTTCACGGAGAACTCCGCCGGGCAATCCGCCGAAGCGGGGCCGGCGACGAGAACCGGTTCCCCACCCCTGCGGGAGAGCGCCACCCAGTCCGTACCGGTGCGGTTGCCCATCTCCTGAGGGCGGGAATAGCGGAAAAACATACTGTCCACGTCGGTGCGGAAGAGCCCCTTCCAGCAGGAGCGCAGGCGATCGCAGTAGTTGTCCCACGGCCCGAGGCCGAAGTAGCTCACTTGGCCGCAGTCCTCAGGAAGAATCAGCCGCAGGCCGAGCCGCGGCAGTTCCGCCCCGCGCACAGACGGGTAAAGGCGCAGAGAGCCGTTGAGGACGCCATTGCCCCAGACCGTCCATTCCAATTGCCCCTCGAAGCCGAAAGCCGCCCCCTCGCTGCGGACTTCGCTTGTAAAGCAGACGCCTTCAATGCCGAATCTTTCCACGCGCCGGAGCGCACCCGCACGGCGCGTCGTGAAACGGAGCTTCGGCAGCTGAAGCTTCCGCCGCCACTTATCCTCCACCCAAGCATCATTATCCACCGGAGCGCGCCAGACCTGCAGGGAGCAGCCGCCTTCTGTCAGCAAGTCACACTTGCCGTAGCGCAGGGAAGTCAGCATGCCGTTCGTGAAAACGGCTGAAAATCCGTCATTCCCATCATTTCCGGCGTTCCGGCCGCCCGTAACGGTGAGCGCAGCTCCCTCCTCGATCACGCGGACGGGCGCAGGGTCTCTTTTCACGGGAGCGGGCGCAGTCTTGCTCAGCCCCGGCGCGGCGGGCAGGTACGCATAGGCCGTGCTGACCCGCACGGCTTCTTCCAGCTCCGCGGCGCCGATGTCCTTCTCATTGCTGAAATCCGGAGCGCTCCCGCCCACGAGGGCGAGCGCATCCGCGCCGTCGGCAAGGGGAAACCGCGCGGTCTCCCCGGGCGCGAGCTCCGAGAGAGCGGCCGAGTGAGCCACGAAGCCGCTCCCCCGGGGACGCATCTGTACAACCGTGAGATGAAGCCCCTTCAGGGATCTGTGGTAGAAGTCATTGCGCAGCAAAAGCCCCCCGCCTTCCCGCACGAGGGAGACGGGCTGGTACACCTTCTTCACCTCGCGCGCCTTGGCCGTCATCGTGCGGTCGGGCAGAATGATGCCGTTGTCACAAAAGTTGGCTTGGTTGGGTTTGTCCCCGAACATCCCGCCGTAAGCCTGCGTCGTGCCATTGAAAGGCAGCGGCTTGTAGACGCCGCCGGCGGCGGGGACGGCCCGCAGGGACTGATCCACAAAATCCCAGATGCAGCCGCCCACCATGCGCGGCGAGGAGTTGAAGGCATCCATGTACTCCTGGAGATTGCCCAGAGCATTGCCCATGGCGTGCGCATACTCGCAGACGAAGAAGGGACGCCCCGTCCGTTCCCGCCCCCACGTTTCCACGCGCTCCACCGGCGGGTACATGGCGGAATCCATATCAACCGCCTTGTGGCCATGCGGAAATTCGCAGTAATGCAGGGGGCGGGAAGCATCCGCCCGGCGGATGGCGGCGGCTTCCGCCTCGAAATTCGGGCCGCTGCCCGACTCGTTGCCCAGCGAGTAAAAAACGACCGAAGGATGATTGCGGCTGCGATGCACCATGGCGAGGCCGCGCTCTACATGCGCTTTTTCCCAAGAAGGTTTGCGGGAAATGTCCATCTTGCTGTTCCGGATGCCGTGCGCTTCGCAATTGGCTTCATCCATCACGTAAAGGCCATAGCGGTCGCACAGGGAGTAGAAGCGCGGATGGTTCGGGTAGTGAGAACATCTGATTGTGTTGATATTGAGTGATTTTATAATTTGAATATCCTGCTCGGCCACCTCTGCGGGAATGGCTCGGCCGTAGTCCGGATGCGTTTCGTGACGATTGACTCCCTTGAACTTGACGGGAGAGCCGTTGATGAGCACAGCGCCGTTTTCCGCGATGGAGACGCTCCTGAAACCGATTTCCACATGACGCGGATCCTCCCCGTTCATCGTGTAGCTCACGCGGTAGAGATTGGGCGTCTCCGCCGTCCAGGGCGCAATATCCGCATACTTCTTTTCCAGCTTCACCGTGACCTCTTCTCCCGGGGCGAGGGCGGGGATGGGCAGTTCTCCTTCGTCCACTTCGCCCGCATTGTCCGTGCGCACACGCCCCCGCCCGGCAGGAATGTCCCACGAAATATCCGTCGGGCTGCCCTTCACCGTATAGCGCAGAATCCCGGGCGCGGTGGGCTTCCTGCCCGAGTTCTTCACCTGAAAGGCGCCATGCAGCGAGCCGTCCGCCTCGGCGCGCAGGAACAGATCGCGCACGTGCAGCATGGGCTGGGCGTAGAGCGTCACGTCGCGGAAAATGCCGGAAAGGCGCACAAAGTCCTGATCCTCCAGATAAGAACCATCCGACCAGCGATAGACTTCCACCGCAATGGTGTTCACCCCCTTCTTCAGGCAGGGCGTCAGATCGAACTCCGCTCCGCTGTACGAGTCCTGCGAGTAGCCGATTTTCTCCCCGTTCAGCCAGAGATAGAAGGCGGACTCCACGCCGTCAAAGCGCACAAGCACCTGCTTGCCCGCCCACTCGGCAGGCAGTTTGAAATCCCGCCGATAAGAACCTACCGAATTGCGTTCCTTATAGGCGGGCCAATCCTCCGGCGGTTCGTCGGTCACCTTCGGCGGATTGGGCTTGAAAGGGTACGGAATGTTCGTGTAGATGGCCGTGCCATAGCCGGAGAGCTGCCAGTTGGACGGCACCCCGATATCCGCCCACTTCGCGACGTCGAATCCGGGTTTGTAAAAATCCCGCGGGCGTTCCTGCGGCGTCATCGAAAAGCGGAATTTCCAAACACCGTTGAGACTCATTTTCTCTTCGGGGAACACGACGGCGCGCGGCGCCTCCTTGTTGATTTGCGTGACGGATTCGTTTTCCCAGTCCGGCGCCGCTTTCGCGCCCGGCACGGGCAAAGAAGCTAACAGAAGGCACAAAAGGAATCGGGCATTCATGGCGGCTGACTCTATAGTGATTACTTGTATTTTTTCACAGAGGGATCGATCCAGGTGTCCGGAGTGTTCCCGGCCGGCGACAAAATCCACTCGCAGGTATCCTTCAAAGTCCGGCCGTCCGCCTGAATGGCGGCGACGATTCTGTTCTTGCCCGGTCTGAGCCGGACGCCCTTCCATACAGCGCGCTTCTGCTCATCGGGCTTCACGGCGCCCAAAGACTTGCCGTTGACCGTGAGCGCCACCTCCGGCGCATTGCTGTACACCTTCACGTCCACCGGACTGAGAGAACGCCTGGTGAAACGCCTTGAAGTGATATAGACCATGGGGGCGCCGCTCCAATTGGCCTGGTAGAAATAGTAGGCGTCCTTGAGCGTACGGCGGTCATAGGTGACGAGCCCCTTATCATTGATGCCGGGGCGCTCTCCCTCGTGCCGCTCCACGGAGCCGAAATCGAACATGCACCACACGAATGAGGCCCACACCTCCGGCCGCTCCGCAATGCAGCGGTAATTCACCTCATGGGCGGCGGCCTGGTACTCCTCGGGGTGAAAGAAATCCTTCGGCTGGGGGCGCTTGACGGGGAACTGGTGCATGCGCACCCCGGCTCCGTGGCCGTACTCGCTGACGGCCACGCCCTTGGCTGCGTTCGAACGGATAAAGCCCGCCAAATTCCCTTTCATGGCCTCCGCCCCGCCGCCGTACCAACCGGGATAGGTATTGAAGGCGATGTGATCGGGAATGCCGCTGAGCTTCTGGCGGGACGGCTGGTTGCTCGCGCCCACGGTGAAGCGGGAGGGATCCGTCTCTTTCACCAGCGTGTTGAGGGAGGCCAGCTCCGCTTCCATATCGATACCGGCGTTATCTTTCTCCGCTTGGTGGCCGATTTCGTTGAAGAGCCCCCACATGCAGATGCTCGGGTGGTTCCAGAGCTGGTAGATCATCTCCAACGCCTGCCGGCGGTTATTTTCCCGGAATTCCTGTGTGTCACGCACCATGTTGACATTGGGCACCTCTGCCCACGCCACAATCCCCGCCTCGTCGCAGAGCCGATAAAGGTATTCGCTGCTCGGATAGTGGCCGGTGCGCAGAGCGGTCGCGCCCATATCCGCAATGAGGCGCATATCCTGCTCTTCGTCCTGCGGAGAGACGGCCCAGCCCTTCCCTTCGCGATCCTGATGGCGGCTGACGCCGCGCAGCTGCATGAATTTTCCGTTGAGTACAAAACCTTTTCGCGGATCAACGCGGGCGCGGCGCAGCCCGAGCGGCTGCGTCACGGCATCTTCCGCACCCGACTCCGTACGCAAGGTGACGGCCACGCGATAAAGGAAGGGATCCGCACGTCCCTGCCAAAGCCGGGGATTGTCAATCTCAAGCGGAATGGCGATTTCCGAGCTTCCCTCGGCAAGTTCCACGGCTCTTTCCGCAGCGGCAGCCTGTTTTCCATCTTCCGCCAGAACACTTACTTCCACTTTCCCCTTGTCCGCATGAGCCGCATTGAGCCTCACGCGCACTTCGAGCGCCGCCTTCTTCGTGGCCAAATCCTTCACGGCGACGAACACGCCGGAAGACGCATAGAAGAGAGGATCGATGCAGGCGGAATCCGTCTCGATGAGCGCCACCGGGCGGTACAGCCCTCCGTAGACGGAGAAATCGCCGCGCTGGGGCGCGATGTGATCTCGGTGTTTGTTGTCCACCTTGATACTGAGCGTATTGCCGCCCTTTGCGCGAAGCAGATCGGTGATTTCGTGGCAGAAAGCCGTAAAGGCGCCTTCGTGTCTGCCGGCGGATCGGCCGTTCACGATCGTTTCGGCAACGATGGACGCCCCTTCCCCGCGCAGAAAATAACGTTTGCCCGGCTTGGGTGACGGCAGGCTACGCGTGTAAACGCCGCAGCGGCGCTTGTAGAGTGTGCTGTTGACGGATTTCCCTTCCGATGCCTTCCCCTTGGAGCCGAAGGATGCGTCTTCGATGTTCCAGCAATGCGGCACAACGACGGCGCGGGGGGAGCCGCCGTCGAGCGAGAGTTTCCATTCCCCGTTGAGAGGAATCAATTCACGCGCCTGGAGCGACGCCCACAAGGCGCAAACAGGCAGAACGAAAAGCGCTTTTGAGATCAGAATGTGAAAGGTCATGGTATGCCGATCGATATATACGCCATTCCGCGCACGAATCTTTCGCGCAAATTGTATCGAACCGGCATCCGGCAGATTTTCCGCCATCACCCTCCGAGGGCGCCGCCGGCAAGGAACCGATCCACGGCATCCCGCAAAAAGCCGTCCGCGACGAGTCTGCGCGCCCTGTCGGCGGGGATGCCGCGCGACATGAGATAGAAGAGCCCGTCCGCATCGAGAGTTCCCGTGGCGCTGCCATGCGAGCAGCGCACATCATCCGCAAGAATTTCGAGACCGGGCATGGAGTTGATTTCCGCTTTGTCGGAAAGCATGAGATTGCGGTTGCTCTGGTAGGCGTCCGTTCCATGAGAACCGGGGCTCACGAGAATCATGCCGGCATAAGCGGCCGAGGATTTCCCATCAAGCACATTCTTGTAGAGCAGATCGCTCGCGGCCCCGGGAACCGTGTGCAATTGACGGGTTCTCTGATCAAGCGCCCCGCGCCCCGAAAGGGAGTTGGCGGAGAACAGCTCGGCATGCGCCCCTCCGCCCAGAAGCTCGACAGTGGTCTCCTGGCGGGCCCAGAAGGCGCATCGATGGCGCACAAGATGACGCAATCCGGCCTCGGCGCCGAGAGTATAGTCCTCGATGGAGAAAACTCGCGAATCATCCGCACCGCAATGGTCAACACGGCAGGAGAGAGACGCGCCGGCGGCGATATGAACGCGCTGAACACTGGCTATCACCCCCATACCGCGGACGGCGAAACGTTCCTCAATGGCGGCGCGGCAGCCCTCTCCCGCAAGCACCAAAATGAAAGGCAGCGCGCGGCCGTCCGTTTCACAGCAGATCCTCAGCGGCTCGTCAAGCCGCGCTCCGGGCGCGATCTCGATCAGGACACCTTCCCCCGCATGCATGAGATGCAGCGCAAGCAAACTTTCAGAGCCAATGGAGCGTACAACGGCCAGCTCCGCGGGAGGCGCGGCTTGGGAGAGCGGACGGACGGACACCCCTTTCCCGGCTCCCCGCACATCCAATCGCAGAGAGCCGTCCGCCCCGGCTGCCAAGGCGGCGGACAGAGCGGCGGCATGCACATCCGGGTGCCCGCAGCGCCAGTCTTGATTCAATCGATCAGGCAGAGGCGTTTTCTCGAACACACGCCGGGCGCCGTCGCGGATGCATTGCAGAAAGTCGTTCATGGCCGTGGTTTTCTGAGTGTCAGCCAACGCTGTCCTCCATTTCCAGATTGATGAGTCTGCGGAGCTCGACGGAGTATTCCATCGGGAATTCATTGACCAGATCATTGACAAATCCATTCACCGCCAGCGAAACGGCGGCGGCACGGCTGACGCCGCGCTGCTGGAGGTAAAAAAGCATCTCCTCCGACAAGCGCGAAACGGTGGCTTCATGCTGCACGGAGCCGCCGTCACCCTTCACGGTGATGGCCGGATAAGTGTCCGTGCGGCTGTCGGCATGAAGCAGCAAAGCATCGCACTCCGTGTTGTTGCGGCACCCCCTGAAGCGGCGGGGCATCACGACCTGCCCGCGGTAACTGGCCCGCCCCGTGCCGATGCTGATGGACTTCGAGACGATGTTTGACGTGGTTTCGTCGGCCGCGTGGATCATCTTTGCGCCGGTGTCCTGATGCTGACCATCCCGTGCAATGGCGATGGAAATCACCTCGCCCCGAGCCCTGCGCCCCTTGAGCACCACGCCCGGATATTTCATCGTAAGTCCCGAGCCGATATTGCAGTCGATCCAACGGATTTCGGCCTCTTCATGAGCCCAGCCGCGCTTCGTCACCAAATTGAAGACGTTCGGCGCCCAGTTCTGCACCGTCACATATTGGATGCGGGCTCCTTTCAGGGCCACGAGCTCGACCACGGCCGAATGCAGCGTCGAGGTCTCGAACTGCGGAGCCGTGCAGCCCTCCATGTACATCAGCTCCGCGCCCTCGTCGGCAATGATGAGCGTGCGCTCGAACTGCCCGAAGCTCTCGGAATTGATGCGGAAATACGCCTGAAGCGGGCGCTCGAGCTTTACCCCTTTGGGAACGTAGATGAACGAACCGCCCGAAAACACAGCGCTGTTGAGCGCGGCGAATTTGTTGTCTCCCACGGGCACCACTCTGCCGAACCAAGCGCGGAAGATCTCTTCGTGATTCATCAGCCCCTCGGTGGAGTTCACAAAGATGACGCCCTGCCGGCGCAGTTCGTCCTTCATGTTGTTGTAGGCCGTCTCGGAGTCGTACTGGGCGTCCACTCCAGCGAGGTAGGCGCGCTCCTGCTCCGGCACGCCGAGCCGTTCGAAAGTGCGCTTCACCTCCTCGGGCACCTCATCCCAAGTCCTGCCGGGTCTCTCCCCGTGAGCCAGGTAATAACGAATTTTTTGAAAATCAAGCGCTTCGAGCCTCTTCGAGGCCCAGTGCACAGGCAGCGGCATCCCGAAGAAGCGCTTCAGCGCCTTGTGGCGGAAGCGGCGTATCCACTCTTTCTCCCCTTTGACTTCCGAAATGTAGTCCACGGTTCCGGAGCCGAGCCCCTGCCCCGCATCGTACTTGTGCCGTTCGGGATATGAGAAATTGCCCTTCGACGCCCCGAAATTGAATGCCGAATCCTCCATGGCGATGCCTATTTCTCCTGCGCCAGAAACTCGTAACCGCTGCGCTCGAGTTCGTCCACGATCTCGCAGCCGCCGGTTCGCACTATGCGGCCGCCGGCCAGCACGTGCACCACATCCGGGCGAATGTACTCCAGCAGGCGCTTATAATGCGTAATCACCAGAAAACAGCGGAATGGCGCACGCATCGAGTTCACCCCTTCGGCAACCACTCGAAGCGCGTCGATGTCTAGGCCGGAGTCCGTCTCGTCGAGGATGGCGCAGGTGGGTTCGAGCATCATCATCTGCAGAATGTCGTTGCGTTTCTTTTCGCCTCCCGAAAAACCCTCGTTCACGGTGCGGGAACTGAAGGAACGGGGGATGCCCAGTTTCTCCATTTTCGCGTAAAGCGTCTTGTAGAACTGAACGGCGGGCACCTCTCCGCCCTCGGGCAAACGCGCCTGCAGCGCAGCCCGCAGAAAATTCGCATTCGTCACGCCGGGGACTTCCACCGGATACTGGAAAGCCATGAAAAGCCCCGCACGGCTGCGCTCGTCCACGCTCATCCCGAAGAGATCCTGGCCATCCAGCTCGGCGGCGCCTTCCGTCACTTCATAATCCGGATGGCCGCAGAGCACTTTCGAAAGTGTGCTTTTGCCTGAACCGTTCGGCCCCATGATGGCATGAACCTCGCTGTTCGGCACCACCAAATCCACCCCCTTCAAGATCTCCGTTCCCTGGATTGATGCCCGCAAATTTCTTATTTTAAGACTCATGAGAAAAATGTATCCGGCGCCGCGGAACAAAGGCGGGAAAAAACTCCGCCTTTCTCTGCCCCGCGGCCTGTGAACGGCAGTGTACTATCTCCCCTGACGGAAGGCAAGAAGATTCCCTGCCATGCATGCCGTCTCCCCGAACGGAGCATTTGCCCGACGGGGCGCCTCACCGCCTTTGTCCGCCCCCCCCCGCATCACAGCCGCAGCCCGGCGTGCCTCTTCCATTCGCGGATGGGGCCGGACCAAAGCAAAGCCCCCCCGGCCCCGCCTTTACAATGCGGTGTCAATTCAAAAACTTATTATATATTGATAGTAAGTTTATTTTTAAAATAAATCACAGATTTCCAGAACAAGCCTCCTTCACTTCATTTGCAAGAAATCGATGTGAAAGACACTGATAATAATACATTTTTATCTCTCAAAAAAGAAGCGCCGCATTGTAAATGCGATATAAGTTCCGTGCCGCGCAAGCGGGTAGTTCCAGCAATAGACATGAAAGGCATGCACTTGAGCAAGAACGCAAGCCACCGTTCCTCAGAGCACGTACACAAAACGGGCAGATACGGCTTAGGCTTCATTTCAGACGAAGCTATCTTTGCCCACGTCAAAGAGACGGTTCGGCATTATCGGACTTCCATTGATTTGAAGGACTTCAATCACAATATTGTCGATCCGATCAAGCTGACTTTCGATTCAAAGATCTACGGGAGGGAATTTAATCAAATTATTGATGAAGAGTGTATAAGACAAATAGACAAAACAAATTCAAACCACATCGGATATTTCCACCAGAACCTTTTTAAATACGCGGGAAACGGGTGGGTTGTGCCAGACAGAGGTTTTGATGTCGTCAACGATGACCGCCATATATTCGCCGAGGTGAAGAACAAGCACAATACGATGAATGCCGCATCTTCCCAGAGAACCTACATGAAGATGCAGGCGAAGATTCTGTCAGACTCGAAAGCCACCTGCATGCTGGTCGAGGTTATCGCCAAAAAATCCCGTAATGCTCCGTGGGAGATACAGCTTAACGGACAACCCTATGCCCATGCAAAAATTCGCCGCCTCTCGATGGATCGGTTTTACGGAATTGTCTTCGGCGACAGTTCTGCGTTCGTGAAACTGTGCCGTGTCCTTCCCGCCATATTGGACGACGTAATTGAAGAGACGCATTGCGGGAAAATCCAGAATACCGTCTACGATGAATTGAGAGAACTGTCGCCTGACATTGCCCGAAGCATCTATCTGCTGGCTTTCAAGAATTATGAAGGATTCGGCAATTTTTGAAGATGGACAGGTACATACCGATCAATCACTTCGCTGATCTTCTCGGAATCTCCCGCGCCACGCTTGCCAAATGGGAACAACAGGGACGCTGCGTTCCCGACAAGATTTGCGACGGCCAAAAAATGTTTGAAATAAGCAAACTTCTCCACATCCCGGAGATACGCGCCATGTACGAATCCAAATGGGAAGAAGAGATGCAGACCAGGCCGGTTCGCAACTACACTTCGATAGAGCTTTTTGCAGGTGCGGGAGGACTTGCTCTCGGATTGGAGATGGCGGGATTCACCCATCTGATGCTGAATGAGATCGAGCACGACGCCTGCGTGACATTGCGGTGCAACAGACCAAACTGGAATGTAGTTGAACAGGATATACGGAAAATTTCCTTTAAGAAATACAGAAAAGCGGGCGTGGATCTCATCTCGGGCGGTTTTCCCTGCCAGTCCTTTTCGTATGCCGGAAAACAAGGAGGATTCCGCGATACCCGGGGGACATTGTTTTTCGAACTGGCCAGAGCCGTCAGGGAAATTCAGCCCAAGATCTTCATGGGAGAAAACGTGCGAGGGATTGTGCGGCATGACGGAGGAAGAACCTTTGCCGCCATCAGGCACACCATCGCAGAGCTGGGCTACACCCTTCTTGGAGCCCGTGTGCTGAAGGCCATCATGTATAATGTTCCCCAGAAAAGGGAACGCCTCATCATGATCGCCGTGCGCAATGACTTGATTGAAAAAGCACACTTCAAATGGCCGGATCCCTGTCAACGGGTGCAGACCCTCCGGGACGCATTCTTTGCCGGAGAACTCTACGACTGCGATGTCCCGCTATCCGACGGACAGCAATACCCGCCGGCAAAACGCGCTGTCATGCGGATGGTGCCTATGGGAGGAGATTGGCGTGATTTGCCTGTAGAGCTTCAAAAGGAGTACATGGGCGGCAGTTTTTATTTAGGTGGAGGCAAGACGGGCATGGCGCGCCGGCTTTCCCTATACGATCCCAGCCTGACCCTGACTTGCGCCCCGGCTCAGAAACAGACCGAGCGGTGCCACCCCATTGAAACTCGTCCCCTCACGGTCAGAGAGTACGCCCGCATTCAGACATTCCCCGACGAATGGGAATTTTCCGGCTCCCTGGCATCCCGATACAGGCAAATCGGCAACGCCGTCCCCGTGAATCTGGCCTATGCTGTGGGAAGGGCTCTGATCCGTATGTTCAACGGAATGGAATGAAAGATCGGATCGAACGGTATCCGGAAAAACGATTCTCTCTGATCAAACGCGTCAGACTCGCACTGCATCCGAGTACATCTTATCGGGCATCGGCATTTTCGATTTCCGCGCGAAGTGACGGCAACGCTCAGGCGTTCAATCGGCAGTGAGGCAGCGTGCGCCCTCGCGGGGCGCGAGGGCATCCAAGCTGCGGGCATCGTCCGCGATCACTCGGGCGAGAAATCGGCTGGGAATTTTCATGCGGCAAGTGCCGTCGATGGCCGTGGAAAACCGCAGTGCTCCCATGCGATGCCGGAAAGCCCGCCCGATGAGGCCGAAAATCCGGATGAACCCAAGGGCAGATTTTACAAGAACGGCCTCCGCAACGGGGGAACGGAGCGCCGCATCCTCCCGCGCAACCGCGGCGGAGCTCTCCCCGGCTAGGCCGGCGCGCCCGTGTCCACGCACGCCGAGCCCTTCATTCCGGGCCCGGAAATGCCCGTCTTGACCAGAAGAGCCTCCGGATCGGGGTCCCGCCCCATGAAATCCCGATAGAGTTCCGCGGCGGGGCGGCTGTTGCCGCGGCTCAGAATGCAGCGGCGGAAATCCGCACCGGTGGCGGGATTGAGCACCCCTTCTCTCCGAAAGCGCGAGAAGGCGTCGGCCTCGAGCACCTCGGCCCATTTGTAGGAATAATATCCGGCGGCATAGCCCGCGGCCTCTCCAAAGACGTGGGTGAACCGCCGGAGAACGGAAGGAGATTTCGCCGCCAAGGGCACGCGGTACTTCGCCAGAATCTCGTCGTCAACCTCTTCGAGCCGCCGCCCCTTGTAGCGGTCATAGTGCACATGGAGCTCGAGGTCGGATTTCCCGAAGGAGAGCTGGCGCATGAAATCAGTCGCGCTCATATAATTACGCGCCGCCAGCATTTTGTCGAACAACTCGGCGGGAATCGGCTCGCCCGTCTGATAATGACGTGCGTAGAGGTCCACCGCCTCCCGCTCCCAACACCAATTCTCGTTGATCTGGGAGGGAAGCTCCACAAAGTCCCAGGCCACATTGGTGCCGGCGAGAGCGCGCACCTCGACATCCGAGAGAATCTGGTGCATCAAATGGCCGAATTCATGGAAGATCGTCTCCACTTCGCGATGGGAGAGCAGAGAGGAGCCGGCGCCCGTGCCTCTCGTCAGATTGCCGCATATGAGAGCCAGATGGGGGACGCGGGGCTTCCCGTCAACAGGAGGCCGCCCGGTCTGCAAGGCGTTCATCCAAGCGCCGGCGCGCTTGGAGTCGCGGGGGTGCCAATCGGTATAGAACGAGCCGAGATGCTCCCCGGTCTTGATATCGTGCACTTCATAGCAGCGCACCTCGGGGTGCCATACCTCCTTCACCCCGGGGCTCACCTGCAAGCCTCCCCCGACGGGGCCGCAGGTCACGGGCATCTCGTCGAAGCGGATGGAGTAAAGGCGCGAGAAGACGGCAAAGAGCCCCTTCATCACGTTTTCGATGCAGTAATAGGGACGCAGCGCCTCGGCGTCGAAATCGTAAAGCTCGCGGCGGCGCAGCTCGGCCCAATACGAGGTCTCCCACGGAGCCATCACCGGGCAGGGGAGCCCCGTCTTTTCCTCCTTGCAGCGGCGGAGAGACTCCTGCTCCTCCAGGAAGGCCGCGTACACCTTGTCGTGCAGATCGTCAATGAAATCGAGAGCGCGCTGTCCGCTGCCCGCCATGCGGCGCGAGGCGGCATAGTCCCCGTAATTCGCAAAGCCCAGCAGGCGCGCCTTCTCGTCGCGCAATTCAAGAATCCGAGAGATCACCCCGGCGTTGTCCCATTCGCCGCAGCCGATCGCGCTGCCGCCCTCCCACATCCTGCGGCGCAGGGATTCGCTGCGGGCGTATTGCATCACGGGAACGGACGAGGTAGCCTTCTGCGTGAAGAGCCAGCCCGGCTTCTCCCCGCCGCCGAATCCCTTGTCCAGAGCCGCCTGCCGCGCCGCTTCGACGGCGGAATCGGGCAGCCCCTCCAACTCCGCGGGATCGTCGATCAGCAGTTCCCACACGTTGGTGGAATCGAGCACATTCTCCGAAAACTTTTTGGCGGCCATGGACAGCTCGGCCTCCACTTCGGCGTAACGAGCCTTTTTGTCTTCCGGCAAGTCGGCTCCGCCCTCGCGGAAATCGGCCAGTATCTCTTCCACATAACGCTTCCGCGCGGGCGAAAGCGCGCCCATCCAAGGACGCTCCGAAGCCGTCTGAAGCGCTTTCCACAACAGGGGATCGAGAGTGATCCCCGAAGAGAACGACACTACCTCGGGCATCAGCTCGGCCACCGCTCCGCGCAGTTCGGGGCCGTCCATCACCATGCTGAGGTGCATCAGGAGCCCCCAGGCGCGGGAGACGGCCGACGCGGCCTCCTCCAAGGCGGCAAAGGTGTTTTCATAAGTCATCTCCCCGGGGCTCAGCGCTTTCAGCGCGTCGAGAGACGCCCGCGCCCGTTCGACGGCGAGGGGGATGTCTACGCGGGCCTGCCCGGGCGTCAGCCGCGACCAAGCGATCTCCAGACCTTCCTGCAAAAAGGGATGTTCGGCATGCATGGCGACATTCAACAGCAAAAGGGACGCGGAGTCAAGAACGGAGGCGCCGCCGCCCATCCCCGCGAAACCTCCTGAGAGCGGCGGCGCCGGATGCCGCGGAGAGGCGCATGCCGCCATTCCCCGCCGCGGAAGCCGCTTTCGTGAACATATTGTCACATAAAACCCTTTGCCGCCGCGCGGCGGCCTGATAAATTCACCGCATGCAGAAGGTGCTTGTCATCGAAGACGACGAAGACATTTCCGAATTGATTTCCAACAATCTGAAAAGGAACGGACACATCGCCGCCCAAGCTTTCGACGGCTTCGAGGGGCTCGAAAAGGCCGGCGAATTGCTTCCCGACCTGATCATCCTCGACATCATGATGCCCGGCAAAGACGGATTCGAAGTCTTCCGGGAGCTGAAGAAAAACGAGCGCACCGAACACATTCCCGTGCTGTTTCTTTCCGCCCGCGCCCAGCTGGAGGACAGACTCACCGGGCTGTCTCTCGGGGCGGACGACTACATCACCAAGCCTTTCAGCCCGAAAGAACTGATGCTGCGCGTGCAGAACACGCTCAAGCGCAGCGCGCCGAAGCCGGCGCGTCTCGAACTGGAATGCGGTCCCTTCCTGCTCGACAAGAACACGCTCAAATGCAGAGTGGACGGAGAACCCGTGGATCTCACGGCGGGCGAATTCAAGCTGCTGGCCTATCTGATCGAACGCGCCGGCACCGTCCAGACGCGGGGGGACATCATGCGCCATGTATGGGGCTACAGCGACGACGCGCAGAGCCGCACTCTCGACACGCACATCAAGCGACTTCGCCAGAAGATCGCGCCCCACGCCGGCATGGTGGAGACCGTGCGCGGCACGGGCTACCTCTTCCGGCTGCCGGAGGAATAAGGCGGGGAGAGGGAACCCCGAACGGGCCTGCCGCGCCCCTTTCTCATTTCTCCCGCCCCCTTCCGGGAAGAAGGAGCTGCCCGGCGGCGTCTTCCACCCACAGGCGCCTTTCTCTGCGGCGCGCCGTCACCGCTCCGCACAGCATGCAGCGCGCCGGGCCGCGGGGCGCAATGATGCCGAGGAGAGCCCGCACCCCCTCTTCGGTGACGCCGGGAACCCGGCAGAGACGCAGATACCAGTGCAGAGCCGCCTTTTGCAAGGCATGGGGGAAAGCCAGAATCTTCGGCAGGTAGAGCCTCCCCTGGGGATCGATGAGTTCGAGCGCGGCAAGCGCCTCGTCGAGAGCGGCGGCGGTTTCGCCGGCCAGGCGCGCGCTCCGGGCGAGGATGGGCGCCACTCGTCTTCCCAATGCGCGATCCAGCGCGGGCAGAGCTTCCCTTCTCAGAATATTCCGGGCGCAGCAGGGCGCGCCATTGGTCGAATCGTCGCACCACTCCTGCCCGATCGACCTCAGCCAGTCCGTAATTTCCTTTCGTGAGAGATGCAGAAGAGGTCTCAGCCACACCAGGCCATGCCGCCCTTCCCGCACGGGGCGTATTCCCTTCGGTCCGGCCGCGCCCCGGCAAAGGCGGAACAGGATCGTCTCCGCCTGATCATCCTGATGGTGAGCCAGAGCCACGGCCTTGCAGCCGCGGGAGAGCGCGCATTCTTCCAGCGCGGCGTGACGCCCCCGGCGCGCCGCCGCTTCCAGTGACATCTTCCACTGTCCGGCCAGGGCGGGCGCATCGATGCGCACTTCGTCGCATGGTATGCCCAACGAAACCGCCAATTCACGCGAAAAGCGCGCATCGCGGTCCGCCTCCCCGCCCCGGATGCCGTGATGCACATGACAAGCGCACACGGGCACCCCTACCCGGTGCAGCAGCAGCAGCAGAGCGACGGAATCCCTCCCTCCGCTCAGGCCGGCCAACACCCTGTCCCCGTTCTTCAGCCAAGGCAGACAGGCCGGGTGAAAATCCATTGCGCTCATCGGGCCGGGATATGCGGGGAACGAAAGAAGCGACGACACAAAAGCGCGGCAGCTTACTTCTTCCTGTTCTTCTTCGGTTTTTTGGGCGCGTTCGCTGAAATCCCGGGGGCGATTTTCCTGAAAGCCTCGTCCGGAGAAGAGAATTCCTTCAAATCGTAGGTCTTGACCGCACCGCTCGCATAGGCGACCACAACCCGGCCGCTGTGGCGATCGCGCACCGCCCACACCATTTTCCGGAAGTCACCGGGCGTCTGCACGCTCTTTTTAGCCACGGGGAGGCCATCCGAAAGCCATGGCAGCGTGTCCAGATTCTGCTGGCGCAACTTGATGGCCGATGTTTCGGCCTTGTCGTCCTGTGAGTTATCCGTCCAAGACACATAGGAGACGCTCTTCGGGGAAGCGAGGAACCCTCTTTGCTCGTCTATCTTCACTCTCAGATCTTTCGGACAATGAAAAATGCCCGGCAGAATCAGGCGCTCCCCCTCCTTCTCCGGCATTTCCACGCCGTTTATCTCGGGAGCGACGGAGACCCACCATCCCGCGCTTTCATCCATGAACGTATCCGGATCATCCTCCATGCCGCTGACGGGAAGCATATCCTTATGCATGAAATCCGCGCCGTATTTCTGCCCGACGGCGGCCAGCTGGCGGAGATTCGACTGGCACTTGGTCAGGTCGCCGGATTCACGGAACTGCATGATCAGGGGAAAGGCGATTCCCCCCAAGACCGCCAAGATCGCCACCACCACAATCAGCTCAATCATGGTGAAGCCTGCACGCAAACGGGAAATATGCTGTGACATGGGTTCAGCATAACATACCCCCGGGGGGGAGAAAAGTCAAAAGGAAGGAAAACCTCGCGGAGATTCCTCCCGGAACACGCGCGGCGCCGGAAAGGAAACGCCCGCCGGACTCCGCCCCCCTGTCCGCGGGAAAATCACATTTTTTACAAATAAAGCTTGCCTTGCCTCTCCCCGGCGGGTATACTCGCGCCGCACCCGCATCGGGGCATTAGCTCAGTTGGTAGAGCGCTTCAATGGCATTGAAGAGGTCAGCGGTTCGAACCCGCTATGCTCCACCAAACAAAGCCCGCAAGCCAGCGCTTGCGGGCTTTTCCTCATTTTCCCCCTCTGAACGGCGGCGGCCGCGAAGGGACGCATTGCGTCCTTGCATTCCGGCGGCGGATCTGCCACGATGGCTCCATGCACTACGAACGGGTTGTCGTTACAGGGGCATCTTCCGGATTCGGGGCGGAATTCGCGCGCCGCCTGGCGCCCGAGACCAATGAGCTGATTCTCGTCGCCCGCCGCGAAGAGCGTCTGCACGCTCTGGCGGAGGAGCTGTGCGCCGGATGCCGGGAGCTCCGGATCCGCATCATGCCCTGCGACCTGGCGAACCCCTGCGAGCTGAAAGAATTGAAGCGGCGGCTGGGCGAACTGCCGCCCGTCCGGACACTGCTGGTGAACAATGCCGGCCTGGGCGACTACGGCGACTTTCTCCATTCCGACTCCGAGCGCAATACCGCCATGCTCGCAGTCAACATCATCGCCCCCACGGAACTGACGCACGCGCTGCTGCCGGCCATGGCCGGGAAGGGAGGGGGAGTCATCAACCTCGCCTCTCTGGCGGCCGAACTTCCCATCCCGGACTTTGCCGTGTATGCCGCCGCGAAAGCGTACGTGGCTTCATTCTCCGAAGCCCTGCGCCTCGAACTGCACGAGCTCGGCATCCCCGTGGTGGCCGTGTGCCCGGGCCCCGTACACACCGAATTCGGAGCCGTCGCCCGCCGAAGCGGCTTCACGGGCAACATGACGCCCGGACGCGGCTTCTTCGACAGCACCGCCGAACGGGTAGTGACGGACGCGCTCCGCGGTCTCCGCCGCAACCGGGCGCGCGTGTACCCCTCCCTGAAAATCAGGCAGGCGGCGCTGCTGCTCCGCCTGCTTCCCCTGCCGCTCCTGCGCATCGTGCTGAGGCGGCGTCCACGCCGCGTATTTCCGGATACTTCCATGCCATGAAACGCCATTCCCCCAAAGTTTTCCGCACCGTCATCGGAGCCGCCGCCCTGATCGCCGCCTGCTCCCTGCTCACGCCCTACCCCGCCGATCTTGCGCGGGCGCTGAAAGGGACTCGGCCCCAGTCGAAACCGGACATCGCGGTGGAAGACGAGCCCGCCACCCGGGAGAATGCGTCCCAGGGAAAAGAGCCCTCGAAAACATTCGTCCCCACACTTCCCAAGCAGGGCACCATTCTCGCCGACAGCGTCACGCGGTGGCGCCCGAAGGAACCCGCCTCGCTGCCGCCCATCACC
>JAJQGU010000059.1 GCA_021200315.1 Akkermansiaceae bacterium | reverse complement strand
CAAGGTCCTTCTTCGTCGTGGCGAGCTTGCGCCCCTGCTTCATCACCGAGATCGCGTCGTTCAGCGCGTGAATGTTCTTCTCTACGAAAAGCGCCGTGCGCTCCATCTGCTCGTGGAAGTCCGCTCCGAAATCGAACAGCCCTTGGCTTATCTGCACATTCTCCTCGGAGGCCATCAGCTGCACCATTGCGCTTATGTACTCCCAGCTCTTCCGCTGTTCCAAAAGCTCGCAGCACTCCCTCTGAATCGCGTCAATGCGGCTCTCGTCGGCAATGTCCTTTGTCATCAGGCAGATCATTTCCGCGTCCTTCGGCTTCACCGTCCCGCTCTTGAAGCGCCCCCAGAGCTCTCCCCGCGCCGCACGGCCGATGAGGATTCCGCGCTTGCTCCGGCTCTTGTTCCGCATGAGGCCCTTCTTTCTGAGCGTGGCATCGTCGTAGCCTGTCTCCCGCACGTAGATTCCGCATGTGAGCTCGTCGGCTTGGTCGCTGCGCATGTTGTTCTCAAAGTCCAGCAGCCGCGCCCACTTCGCGTCGTGCTTGGCGTCCTCGTTGAACACGTAGCAGAGCACGCTCGGCGTGTCCGTCTCCAAAGCGAGCGCGAACTTGTGCCTGCCCGAGATCACTTCCAGATCGCCGTTCTTGCGTCTCCAAACGTAGATGGCCTCGGTCTCCTGCTGGAACTCGCCCGTAATCGGATTAGTGACTCCGTGCTTGCCCTTGTCCCCGGCCTTCACTTGCTGCACGTCCTTTGAGTCCTTGAGGTTCTTCACCGGCACGCATCCCACCCAGTAATCGCCCGCCGCGTTGAATACCCCGCTGTCGTTGACGAACACTCCCTTCATGCCCTGAGGCGCCTTCGCCTCGGGGATGTTGTCCAGCTGGCTCTGCGCGTCCTGCGCCTTCCGGTTCTCCGCCTCAGCCTCCTCCTTCTTCGCCTGCTTCTCTTGTTCTCCTGCCGCGGGTTCTTTATCGTCTTCCTCCAGTCCTTCTCGAAGTCTTTCAGCGCCCCCGGATGCTTTTTCTTATAGTACTTGCGGCTCTTCAAGTCGATGAGACTCTGTACAGTCCAACGCTCTTCCTCGCGCGTTGTCGTGGCCGTAAGCCGTATCATCAGAATCCATTAAGATTCCCTCGAACACAGATTCTTGTATTGGGACGCAGCCAAGGCGGTGCATGGATAAACAATATCTTTGGGAGAAACGGCACCGACGCTTGGCTCTACTTGCCTCGGACAGAAATACCTTCCCTCAGGGGTTCCTTGAGGAGAGAACATACGAATCCGCCGACGTTGTTAACTACAAAAAGCAAAAATCTTTCTGCGGCGACGTTTCCTATGGCTGAGGCTAGAGAAACGGGAGAGAGATCGCGGACGCAAACTTCGTCAATCTTGTCCGCAGAGCAGTCTTTTGATGTTTGGAACCCAGTGTTGTTCTGGCTATTAATTGTTTATGACAAACGCACGGATGGGAGCAATTTTTCGATATATTTCGCCATCATATCGACCTCGACATTGACTCGCCTGCCTGGAGCCGTGTCGTGCAGGTTGGTTTCCGTGAATGTATGGGGTATGAGCCAGAATTCGAGTAGGCAGCCATCGAGGTGCGCGATGGTGAGCGAGATGCCGTCAATGGCGATGGAGCCTTTGTCGATACAGTATTTTGAGTATTTTTCCGGAATACGGATAAGAAGCTTGTGATCTTGGCCGACAGATTCGATGGAAATTACTTCGCCGCATGTGTCCACATGACCCATGACGAAATGGCCGCCAAAGCGTGCCGCACCTCCCATGGCGCGTTCGAGATTGACACGGTCGCCTATCCGCAGGTCGTGGAACATGGTGACGCGCATGGTTTGCGTAAGAATGTCGAAGGACAGGAGATTGTTCTCAATCGAATTGACCGTGAGGCAACAACCATTGACGGCGATGGAATCTCCCAAGCTCATTTCAGAAGCGAAGGGGATGGAGATCGTGAATCGGGCACCTTCGGCAATGGGAAGAATGCGCACGATGGAACCGACACTTTCGACGAGACCTGTGAACATAGCGTTTAAATGCTTGAAAAGAAGGTGAATAAGAAAAAGACAATGATTGTCGGCAGAAGCGCCCACAGGAAGAGACCGAGAGGGTTGATGCCCTTGAAATATTTCCCCAGGATGGCCTGCCCTGCGGGATTGGGGGCGTTGGCAATCACCGTGAGACCGCCGCCTGTAATGGCTCCCGCCACGATGGCGTACTTGATCTGTTCGGAAAGATTGGGAACTGTAGAGGCCAAGTAGGTGACGGAAGCGTTGTCGTTGAACGCCGTCAGAAAAGTAGCGACTGTCATTGTCGCTTCAGAGCCGATGACCTGCAGCGATTGCAAGACGGGTTCCATCCACCAGCCTTGTACTCCTCCTAGAATAACTAATCCGGCCAGGAAGAAGGCGACCAGCATGGGCACCTTGATCGAGAATTCGTTTTGATATTGGGGGGTGGCCATCGTAAAGCCCAAGAAGAACATGAAGCCGCCCACAAAGATGGCTGGACTGTGGGAAAAGTACACCGTCCAAGCTAGGAAGAAGAGGCTGATCGCGTAGACCCAGAGCGGAATCGTGTCCTGTCGATCTTCCCAAGAGAGCGGTACGGCACTCTCAAAGGCACTGTTGGCTTGCTGAACTTCATGCAGTCTCTTGAATTCACGACGAAAAATGAGAAAATAGATGATGTTCGAGATCACTACAGCAGTAGCCGCCTTCCAGCCGAAGTGAAGGATCATATAGTTCATGTCCCACCCCCATTTGCCGGCCACCATGACGATGGGTGGGGCAGCGAAATGGCTCAGCGAGCCGCCTACCGACACATTGACGAATAGCAATGCGATTGTGGCGTACTTCAGAGAAAAACTGGGTTTGAACTGGTAGAACTTCTTGCTGAGCAGGATGGCCGACAAGGTCATGGCAGCGGGTTCGGTAATGAAAGACCCCAAGAGCGGGGCGATTGTCAGCACCGAGAGCCACCAAGCACCTGGACAACCTTTACCGAGGGATGCTCCGAACTGCAGCGTGTTCTCCGCCAGACGGTAGATCGGGCGCGATGAGGCGATGATCATCACCACCGCCACAAAAAGCGGCTCGGTGAACTGGCAGTCATGGTCGATGTAAAGTTTGAAGTCATCAAGCGAGTAGTACTTTTGGCAGACCAAGGCGAATGGAATGATCCAAATGCCGAACACTACTTCCACTTCGCCTAGGAAATGAAAGATTGTAGAGACAAAGGAGACGGGCATGCGTTGCTCCGGATGTTGGATTCGGAATTTTTCCCTAGCCAGTTTGTGTTTGTGTTTGAGGGCGAGATCGTGAGCAATTCTTTGGAATTTGGGTGCCAGAAAAGTGTGCAGAATGGCCGCTAGGAATATCAGAGTGGCAGCGAGATTGAAGGGGTCGCGGCCGATGCGATTAACCAGTTTTTGCACGAGTGTCATTTCCTGGTCATTGTATGTACCGAGAGGCAGGGGAAAGGCACTGTATTGATCTCCTCTGCCCGTAACTTCATGCGAATATTTGGGCTTGATGAGCTGAGGCTGATGAGATGTCTCTTCTTCCGTGGGCTGTATGACTGGTGCCGATCCTTCTGCGAAGGATTCCTTCTCCACGGAAGCTGCCACCACAGAAGGAGCGGAGGGATCCTGCCCGAGGCTCTGTTGAGCGGACAGGATGCCGGAAGAGCTCAGCAATATCGGCAGAAGGAGAAGAGCGGGCAGGCGCATGACATTAGCTCGATGGTGTTCCCGTGATCTTAGTCAAAAAAGCGGGGAGTGGCTAGCATTGTTAGAGATTTCCGCACGGGCGGAAATACAATGATGAAAGGCAGAGTGTGAACCGTACGCACCTCAACTAAGAGGTTATGCATGGGATGATGATTTTCACGGCGAGGGCTGAGATCATTCCCCAAGTGATGGCGACCGTCATTCGTGTCTTTGGCGTCCAGTTGGTACGGCAAGCGAGTAAGATGAACAGGAATACCTGAAGGATGAACGATAGCCATGTCGCCGCTCCGGGGGGCACGCACAGCGTCTGGAAGAATAGAGCGAGGGGAAGGGTGAACGCGAGAGAAATATCGAAAAGGTCCGTGATTCCCTTCAGATAGAGAATAACGGCCGGGGGGATTATGACGCAAAGAAGAAGCGTTCCCAGAGCTGCTTTTGAGTATCGTTCCTTTTGGGGGGGAATGTACATCGGCATTCAGCTTGCATCGTGTTTTCTCCCTTGTCAATTCTTATGCTTTACCAACTCCAATCGGAATATCGCATTTCGGGCGATCAGGGCCAGGCGATTGCCAAACTTCTGAAATCTCTGGACGCAGGCAACAAGCACCAGTGCCTTCTGGGCGTGACCGGCAGCGGCAAGACCTTTACGCTGGCGAATATCATCGCCCAGCAAGACAGACCCGTGCTTGTGCTTTCGCACAATAAGACGCTGGCCGCTCAACTCTATTCCGAATTGAAAGGGTTCTTCCCTGATAACGCCGTGGAGTATTTCGTCTCCTATTTCGATTATTACCAGCCCGAAGCCTACATTGCCAGCACGGACACTTATATCGAGAAAGATTCTGCTATCAACGGAGAAATCGACCGACTCTGTCTGAATACTATGCGCTCGCTTCTCCTGAGAAGGGACGTGATCGTCGTAGCCACGGTTTCCTGCATCTATGGGTTGGGTGCGCCCGAGGATTATCGGCAGTTGACACTCTCCATTGAACAAGGCGGCATCCTGGAACGCGACGCTTTTCTTGCCCGCCTCGTGGAACTGCTGTTCGAGCGGAACGATTTTGATTTCCAGCGCGGTCGCTTCCGAGTGCGCGGTGATGTGGTGGAGGTGTACCCGGCGCAAAGTGACGGAGAGGCCATACGAGTGGAATTTTTCGACGAAGAAATCGATCGCATTTCTCTGATCGACGCACGGACGGGGCGGATACGGGACAATCTGAAATCCTATCTTTTCTTTCCAGTGAAGCAATTCGTCACAGCGGCCGACAAACGAATGCGCGCCATGGAATCCATTCGTGCCGAATTGAGCGAGCGTGTGGCTTGGCTGGAGTCCCGCAACAAACTCATCGAGGCGCAGCGGCTCAAGATGCGCACGGATTACGACCTTGAATTGATCGATGAGATTGGTTTTTGCAAAGGAATCGAGAATTATTCCCGCCATTTGAATGGACGGGCTCCGGGAAGTGCGCCGTCGACTCTCATGGATTATTTTCCCGTGGATTTTTTGACGATCATCGATGAGAGCCATGCGACCGTGCCGCAGGTGGGCGGTATGTACGAAGGAGACCGCAGTCGCAAGCAGAATCTCATTGACCATGGGTTTCGCCTACCCAGCGCTCTGGACAACCGCCCTCTCAAGTTTGGCGAATTCATGGAGAGGCAGCGGCAGATCATTTATGCGTCGGCCACCCCCGGTGCTTTCGAATTAGTCAATTGTCGGACGGACAATTCGAATTATATCCCCGTGCGCAAGGCCAGACGCGGGGCGGAACGTCCGCCGGATGACTTTCATGGAGTGTTTTTCCGTTCTCTGAGAGAAATTTGTGTGCAGCCGTCGCCCTCGACATGCCCTGTGAAGGATTTTCATCCCGAGAGAGTAGGCGTGCCGTTGATTGTCGAGCAGCTCATTCGCCCGACGGGACTCCTGGAACCGAAGATTACCCTGAAGCCTCTTGAGGGGCAGATCGATGCGACTATCACTCTTTGCCATGAACGCGTTGCGCGCAAAGAACGCGTGCTTGTGACTACACTGACGAAAAAAACGGCTGAGGACTTAACGGAATATCTGCGTAATATCGGGCTCAGAGTAGAATACATCCATGCTGATGTCGACGCCATTGAACGAGTGGAGATTCTGCGTGCGTTGCGAAGTGGGAAAATTGATATTCTGGTGGGCATCAATCTGCTGCGCGAAGGGCTTGATCTTCCGGAGGTTTCGCTCATCTGTATTCTCGACGCCGATAAAGAAGGTTTCCTCCGCAACGAGACGTCGCTCGTGCAGACTGCGGGCCGGGCTGCCCGTCATGAGCGGGGCGAATGCGTGCTTTTTTGCGATGTGGAAACGGAATCTATTCGTCGCTTAGTCGAACTGAGCGACTATCGGCGTTCCGTGCAAATGCGGTATAACCAAGAGCATGGTATTGTGCCGCGCACGGTGTGCCGGGCCGTGCAGGAGCCTTTGCGCCTCTATGTGCCCGATGAAGAGGAAAAGCTCGATTTGATGGCCGGAGAGGGAGATGATGTCGAACTGGAGATCCGCCGACTGACTGATGAAATGAAGAACGCCTCGTCGCGGCTTGATTTTGAATTGGCCGCCATTCTCCGAGATCAAATCAAGAAACTGACTGCCGGTGCTAAGGGATGAGATGCTCGGAGACAAGTCGGGGGGGGGGGGGGGGGTGGGGGCGGGGGGGGGGGGGGCCGCCAGGGGGGGTTTTTGTTTTTGTTGTTTTGGTGTGTGGGGGGGGGGGGGGGGGTAGTGTGGAGGGGGGGGGGGGGTTTGG
>JAJQGU010000006.1 GCA_021200315.1 Akkermansiaceae bacterium | reverse complement strand
CGCCAAGCCGGCGGAAAACGCCCCCGCCCCGGCGGAGGACGAGGCCCGGATTCAGGCGGAAAAGGAATACGCCCGCCAAATGGAAGAATATAACCGCCAGATGGAGGAATACAACCGCCAGATGGAAGAGCTCCGCCGCCGGCAAGAGGAAGAACACCGCCGGGAAGAGGAGGAACGCCGCAAGGCCGAGGAGGAGGAAGCCCGCAAACGCGCCGAGGAAGAGGCGCGCCGCCGCGCCGAAGAGGAAGAGGCCGCCCGCAAGGCCGCCGAAATGGCCCGCAAGGAGGCGGAACTCAAGCGCCTGGAAGCGGAGGCCAAGCGTCTGGAGGCGGAAGCTCTCCAGAAGGAACTGGAAGCCATGGGCGGCGCGGCCCCGGCGCAGAGCGCGCCCGCGCCGAAACCCGAGTCTTCCCCCGCCCCGAAACCCGCGCCGAAATCCGCCTCCCCGCTCCGGGCGGGGATTCTCCCGGCCGCCCGGGGGCCCCTCGGCAAGGCGCCGTCCCCCGCCCGGAACGGCGGCGGACAGACGCCCGCGCCGGCGAACGCGCTGCGCGCCCGGACAGGCTCTCCGGCGCTCCCCAAGGCGCGGCCGGCGGGCGGCGCGGCGTCCCTCCCCCGCCCGGCGGAAAAGCCGGCGGACGCCCCCGCCGGGGGCGGAGAGCCCGCGCCAGAAGAAGGCGGCGACGACGAAGCCCGCCGGGCCTATCTGGAGAAACTGCAGGCCCGGGCCCAGAAGCCGCCGATCTACAAGAACAAGGCCGTCATGTGCATGGTCGGCTTCCTCGTCGTGCTGGTCGCCGGCCTGTCCGTCTATGTCCTCAACAAGCGCGCGGCCGACGAAAAGGAACGCCAGCGGCGGGAAGAAGTCAACGCCCTTCTCAAAGTCTCGCAGGAAATCAACAAAAAAGGCGCGGACAACCTCGAAATGGCGCGGAAAAAGGGCATCGACCTGAGCAAGGCGAGCATGAAAAACGCGCAGATTCTCTTCCGCGCCATCCTGCGCCCGAGCGAATTCGACCAGAACGGCAACGCCGTCGCCCAGAACGCGGCGCTGTTCCTGGGCATCATGGCGGAAATGAATCCCGAGATCCGGAAATGGCTGCTCGACGAAATGACCAAGCACGCCGACACCATCCTTCCCCAGCACTTCAACTGGATGCTTCAGCGGCTGGCGGTCACCAATATAGAGTCCCTCAAGCAGAAACTGCTGAAAATGAGCGACACCATCGCCAAGAAGCCCAAATTCGCCAACCAGGCCAAGGCCGTCCAGTCCATCTGGGACGTGCTCGTGCTGCACGTCGACACCTCGGATGTGCCGCGCATCCTCGAGCTGATGAAGAACCCGAAGACGGACGAGGGACTGACCAAATCCCTGGCCAACAACCTGCTCCACATCGTCGCGGAAGTGGAGACGGATCCGCGGAAAAAGCAGGAGATCGGCGACCGGATCTTCGAGAGCGTCCCGGAAAAGAGGCGCGGCCTCGCAGGCGACGCCCTGTCCTGCTCCGCCTCGCCCAAGGCGCTTGATTTTTACAAGAAAGAGCTGAAGGATCCCAAGAAATGGGCGATCGTCATGCCCAGACTCGGCATGTGGGGCGACGATTCCGCCTGCGATTTCCTCCTGCAGCAATACGAGGAGGCGAAGAAAGCCGACGCCGGGAAGCCGCAGCTGCGCCTCACCGACCACGTGACCGCCGCCATCCGCAACACGATCAACAAGGATCGCGACTACCCCCTCGGGAAAGTCGACCGGATGATCGCCGTCACCTTCGACAAGATCAACGAGAACACGGCCGACTACGCAGCCCTGATCGACAAGACGGACGAGGCTTCCGCCCACTTCATCGGCAAGAATCACCCCGACTACAAGAAATCGATGGAGCGCCTGAACGCCATCCAGGCCAGCCGCCGGCAAAAAGTGGGTCTGGCCAAGATGCTCTCCACGAAGCGGGCGTTCCCGTGGGTCACCGCCTGGCTCGGCCGCCTCGCCAAGGATCCCGACCAGGATTTGCAGATCGAGGTGAAGAACGCCCGGCGGAAAGTCGACGAAAACACGAAAAAAGACCCGATCGGACAATAGGAGCGCGAAGTGAGAAAGGAGGATGCTCCCGTCAGCCGCCCCATGTCAGGGCTCTCCGCCTCGGCAGAGAACAGTCCGCCGGCCGGGTGGGAGCTCTCGGCAGCATCGGCGCGGAGAACATCTGCAGCGAGGGCGGCAATCCCGACGTCCTGAAGCGCCGCAGGAAACCTGCCTCGACAGAGTGAAGGCGCTCATCCATCGAATATATCATATGTACGGGCACGAAAGGACGCAGAGTGGATTCAGACAAGAAAAAGCTCAGAGACAATCGCATAGAAACAACGCAAGACCGCATTTTGGAGCTTGATCCCGCCTCTGTTGCGGAATATGATATTTCGAGCGGCGGGGGAATGCACGATGGACTATACAAACGCAAAAGAAACAGCCGGCCTTCGGGAGAATTCCCGCGGAAAAAGGCCGCAGTTTTATGTTCCGAAAAATGAAGAAAAGAGCCTTAAAACCGATTGTTAAGTGGGCTGGCGGTAAGAGCCAGCTCATTGAAGAGATTTCCTCTCGATACCCAAATGGCTTGGGCGTCACAATTAAGAAGTACGCAGAGCCTTTTGTTGGAGGAGGCGCGATCTTATTAGATATTTTAGCCCATTATGACCTAGACGAGATTTACATCAGTGACATCAATGCTGAGCTTATAAATATGTACAGCAAAGTCAAAACAGATGTGGATAATGTGATAAAACTTCTGCATTCTTATCAGGAACAATACATTCCTATGAATAACACTGCAAGAAAAGATTTTTTCTACGCGAGGCGCAATGAATTTAATTCATTGATAATTAATGAAAACAGCAAAAATAGTCTGAACAGTGCTGCTCTATTTATCTTTTTAAATAGGACTTGCTTCAACGGACTTTACCGTGTAAATCGAAAAGGTTTGTATAATGTCCCGATGGGTGCCTATAAAAACCCTCTGATTTGCGATGAAAGAAACCTTAGAGCGGTATCAGCAGCTTTGCAGAAGGTAACTATTGTATGTGCTGACTATCGTGCTTCGGCGGAATTCGTGGATGAAAATACCCTAGTATATTTTGATCCCCCTTACCGGCCTCTGAGCGTAACATCAAATTTTACCTCATATACAGAGAACGTATTTGATGATGCCGCTCAGGCAGAACTGGCTGCCTACGCTGAACAACTTATGGCAAAGGGTGCATTTGTTATGCTGAGTAATTCGGATCCGAAGAATTCAAATCCAGAAGATGATTTTTTCGATAAATTATACAGTCGCCTGCACATTGACCGCATATTTGCCTCAAGAATGATTAACAGTAATGCAGACGCGCGAGGAAAAATCAGTGAATTGTTTATTTGCAACTATGAAAGGAGAATACTATAATGATTAAAAGCGGAAAAGGTGGAGGAAACACGAGAACTGGTTTGGTGTTTGAAGGGAAAATGGACTTATCCTCTTTCTTGGCAAAACAGAATGGCTATGCAGTAGATGGAGATTCAGTCCTTTATAACGGCAAATTGGTTGCGCGTGTTTTTAAGAAGCACGGTTTTTATCGCTTTTTGAAAGAAATAGGGATCGATTGGACAAAAATCATTTCCAAGAGATTGTTTCCAGATGACAGTATTTTTGTGCTCATCAAAAATACTATGTACATCATCGAGTGCAAGTTCCAACAAGTTGTCGGTTCTGCAGACGAGAAATTGCAGACTTGCGATTTTAAGAAAAAACAGTACCAGAAATTACTGGCCCAGGCCAATATGGACGTGGAATATATCTACCTGCTCAGTGAGTGGTTTAGAAATCCAAAGTACAAGGATGTTTTGGACTATATTCAAAGCGTAAGATGTCAATACTACTTTGAATACATTCCGCTTTCTAAGCTGGGTCTGCCAGTGCCAGAAAATACAAATTGGGAGGAGTAATTGTGCGAGACTTTAACGCTTGGCTGTCCGGCTTTCGTGACAGTATCGCAGATTATAGCTATTATGTAGATTTTGAAAAAATCTATGGAAACGTAGATACAATCAAGGTGGAATTGAACATTCTCAACTCCCTGATTGCTTCAAAAAATATCAAACAGGAATTTATAAACCTACTGAAAAAGTATCCAGAGACATTGAATGTTATTCCAATTCTTTTGGCAAAGCGGGAGCAAGATATTTATTGCCAAGATGAAAATGGTGGATACCTATATAGATTTAATCACAAGAAATATCCGCCTAACAGCCAGTATTCCTATGAACAGTATTCGTATTTCATGGAGAAGACAGGATTATTTAGCTTATTGCAAGACCATCTAATCAACAATCTGCTTGATTATGTGACCGGAGTGGAGACTGGACTTGATTCTAACGGAAGGAAGAATCGTGGCGGGCACCTTATGGAGAATCTGGTAGAAAGCTTTATTCGTAAGGCTGGATTTGTAAAAGACGTCTCTTACTTTAAGGAGATGTACATCCATCAGATTATTGAAAAATGGGGGATTGACCTTTCGTCAGTCTCCAATCAGGGAAAGATGGAAAAGAGATTTGATTTCGTTGTCAAAACTCCAGCTATGGTTTATGCCGTTGAAACAAATTTTTATAACAGTGGCGGCAGCAAGCCGAACGAAACTGCCAGAAGCTACAAAACGCTGGCGTTAGAAACAAATACCATTGATGGCTTTACATTTGTCTGGTTTACAGACGGCAAAGGCTGGACAAACGCAAGACATAACCTAGAAGAAACTTTCGATGTAATGGAGCACATTTACAACATTGCAGACATGGAAAACGGTATTATCTCCCAATCATTTAAATAAAGGAGAAGTCACGATGAAAGAACTTACTGTTGACGAAATGATGGTAGAACGTATGGCGGATGCGCTTTCAATGATGGACAAAGAAGAAATGCGGAATTGGTCAAGAGAGGCCGCGGCTAATTGGCTGCATGACGAGAAGCTCTATGCAGCCGAGCATGGTATACTCCCGCTCCCGTTTGATGTCGAGGATGTGTATGACACTATTAAAGCGATGATTGAGACGGAGAAAAATCCCGAGTAAGGAGTTACTATGGCACAGAAAAAAATAAAAAAATGGGAACCTGAAGACTTCGAGCTTGAAATGACTTCTGTTTGGAGCTTTCCCAAGCGAGGAGATTGGGCAACCCATGATGCAAAATGGAGAGGAAACTGCTCTCCTTATATTCCGAGGAATATCATGTTAAGGTATTCCTCGGAAGGGGAGCTTGTCCTCGACCAATTTGTTGGCGGAGGCACATCGCTTGTAGAGGCAAAACTGCTTAACCGGGATATTATCGGCGTGGATGTGAACGATACGGCATTGGCGCGCTGCAGAGAAAAAACCGACTTTGAACATGAGGGCGCCAACGGTAAAATACATCTGCATCAGGGAGATGCCCGGAACCTCGATTTTGTTCCGGATGCGGGTATCGACTTAATTTGTACACATCCTCCCTATGCGAATATCATTCACTACAGCGAGGAGATGAACATTCCGGAAGACTTGTCAAACTTTGATGTTCCGATTTTTCTCGAGCAAATGAAAAGCGTTGCATCAGAGAGCTATCGCGTTTTGAAGAAAGGAAAATTTTGTGCTGTTCTCATGGGGGACACGAGGCAAAAAGGCCGCGTCATTCCAATGAGCTTTGAGGTGATGAAAATTTTCGAGACCGCCGGATTCAAAACCAAGGAAATCATCATCAAGGAACAGCACAACTGCCGGGCGACCGGCTACTGGAAAACGAACAGCGCGAAATATAATTTTCTCTTATTGGCCCATGAATATCTGTTTGTGTTCCATAAGATGTGATTCTTCGCTCATGATGAAAGATTCAAATTGATGGAGGTGAGAATACATGGCAAACATCATCGCTGTGATTTGGGACTTTGATAAAACGCTTGTGAACGGCTATATGCAGGATCCAATCTTTGAACAGTACCATATCAATTCACAACACATCAAAAACAAGAGCTCTCTTTGAAATTAACAAAGGCATTCCCCGACATCCTGAAGCCGATGTGAATGCAAAGATGTCTGAAGAGATGCGCAGAGTGCGGTTTGAAAATATGATTTACATTGCCGACGGGCCAAGCGATATTCCGGCATTCTCTTTAGTTCATAAAAATGGCGGCTCGGCTTTTGCCGTTTATCCGCCGAAAGATGTAAAGGCATTTCGACAGGCCGAGCGGATGCGGCATGACGGCAGAATTGATATGTATGCTGAGGCAGATTATTCTGAGGGAACAACAGCATTCATGCGGATCAGCAATATGATTGAGGAATACGCCGAACGAATCTATCAGAAGGAACGCTTGAAGTTTGCCGAATCAATTTCCAGCGTGCCCCGGCATTTGATCGAATAGCCTTTGTGTGTCCAATTCATTGAAGAGACACAAGAAGCGGATAGCCGCATTTAAAGTGTTTTCCGGCAGACAGAGGCGAAATGATGAGTTGAGGGGAAAGCGGAGTTGGATAGGCGCGGGG
>JAJQGU010000058.1 GCA_021200315.1 Akkermansiaceae bacterium | reverse complement strand
CCCCCATCCCCGTCCCCGTCATGCCCGCATATATATCCACCAGCACGGGGCAGGCGTCCCGCAGGGGGATATATTCCCCAAACGGCACCAAATGCTGTTTGTCGGCGCGGCGGAAAGAGGAGAATCCGTCCTCGAACACGCCCAGGGAATTCCAGACAGATCTGCGTTCCCAGTCATTCCCCCTGGGCGCAACCCCCCATGTATCCGCACCGGTAAGAAGAACAAAATCCTTGCCTCCCAATTCCTTCACCTGCCGACGCAAACGGGGAACGCCCTCCGCACCGAAAAGGAGCCGGGCGTTGTATCCATCGGAGAGAGGTCTGCCATCCGCCTCCTCCACGGCCACGGGATATCCCAGAGAACTTTCGGGCCACACAACCCACACGGGCAGCACGAGCGAAGTGTCCCGCCCGCTGTCCACGGCCTCGGCGCAGGCATGCATCGGCGCCTCGGCGATCCCCCGCTCCGTCTCTCTCAGCAGCAAGGCATACGCCTCTTCCGGGGGCATCCTGAAACGCTCCTTCTGAGGAATACAGCACTGCACGGCCATCACGGGCAATTTCCGCGCGCCCTCCCTGCCCGACACGCTCTCCGCCGCGTATCTCCACGACATCAACACGCCACCCGTCACCAAGAGAAACATCAGCAGCACCAGCACATAAAAATCCCACGGACGGCACGCCCTGCCGGCATTCAAAACCGTCACCAGCACGCGGCGCCCCGAACACCAGAACACGGCGTTCGCCAGCACAGGCAGAAAAGACAGCGAGGTCACACCCACCCATTCGGCCCATTGCGCCAGGGAAAGACCGGGATAAAGCGCGACGCCGAGACCATTCCACCCGAAACCCGTCAGCACCCAGCCGCGCAGCCATTCCATCACAGTCCAGAGAGCAGCGGCACCCACGGACGGAGCAATGCAGCCCATCATATCCCGGCGGCTCCACTCGCGCCACGCGCCCTTTTCTCCTGCGCCGGCAGGCAGCGGAGGGTGCGGAGGGCGGAGCCATCTGCCGGCAATTCCCGCCCACAGAGCGGGATAAAGGGCCAGATAAGACATGAAGGGGACGAACGCTCCGCAAAAGAACAAAAGCCACGGTGCCTCGAAGAGTTCTCCCACGCAGTTCACCCACCAGAATGTAACGCCGAAATAAAAAAGGCCGAACACCCAACCATGGCCGAAACACCCCCAGAACCCGCGATGCCCCGTCCACAACACGGCCAGAAGGGGCATGAGGGAAAACCACACGCAACAGCTCCAGTCAAAAGGGACGAAGGCCAGAGCCGTCGCCACGCCGCCCATGGCGGCAAGAAGCAGGGAACACCAAAGGGGGAGCGCCCCGCCTCGGATGAAGGCATGGGCTTTATCGGCGGGCTTGCTGTTCAGCTTGGCCATGGATGCCTCTCTATGGCTGAATACTGGCTCTCCCCAACGGCTCCTCGGGCAGACTGTCGTCAGACCGCCTTTCCCATACGGCGACGGACCACAGCGGCTCACTGAGCTGGAGGGCATGGTGCCGATAGTCGGTTTCGCGGGCAAACCCCATCTCGCAGGAAACCGTGGCCGTTGCGCCGTCAACGTCCACATTTCTGTCGGAAGAAGGAAGGAAGCGGCCGGCCTTCGCGCGGAGCGTCACCGGATCGCCCACAAAAGCTCCCTGGCCGTTTCTGAATCTCACCAACAATTCCCCATCCCCGGACGACAAGCTCAGCTTCACTTCAGGATAGTACGCCGCCCTCAACGAAATGCGCGCATTCCCAGCCGACGGGCGCCACGAACCCGAGACGGAGCTTATTGTCAGAGCGTGCCCCCGCCAAGGCAATTCGGCGCTCAGCTCCCTCCCCTCCGCAGTCGTCCATTCGGAAAAGGACATGACGTACGCAATGAGAGCGGCCAGAAAAACGAGAAGAGCGGCCGGAAGCGTCACCTTTTCCGTCCTGCTGAGTTTTTTCCACCAGGAGAAAGCCTGCCTGCAGAAGCGATTTCTCACGACCGCGCAGACGCCCTGCGCTTCCACACGGCGGGAGGAATCGTCGTGCAGGGAATTTGAAAGATTGTTCCAGTTCACTCGGCCATTTTCGCGCGGCCTGCCCCCGCTTGCAATAAAAAAGGATTGCATTCGGATGAAAAATGAGAAAAAACAGGGGCGGGGACACACCCCGGATTTGACATATGGCCGATCTGGATGATATCAACAAACGCAACGTTCCCGGCAGATTTTACGTCGACTGCACTTGCATCGACTGCGATTTCTGCCGCGAGACCGCACCGGATTTCTTCACTCGCGACGCAGAAGGAAGAATGTCTTACGTCTATCGGCAGCCGGAAACGCAGGAAGGCATCGCCCTTTGCACCGAAGCTCTGGAGGGATGCCCCGTCGAAGCCATCGGCGACGCCGGCGCCTGAAGAGCAGGCGCTGTTCTCCGCCAATCACCTCCCCACCATGCAGACTCCCCGCAAACGCATTCCCCACACAGGACGCAGAGGACGCGCCTTCGTCCCTTCCGGCGTCTCCGCGCAATCGGCTTCGTCTCCGGGTGCATTCATCCATTCCGAGGGAATCCTTTCCAAAAAGAATTCGCTCACCTCGCAGGCGCACGGCGATTGGTTCGGGCTCCCGCCCGCGCTGGCCGAACAGGCCAACATCCGCTCCATGGACGCGTTGCTGGGGGAAGTCCTGGATTCTCTGCCCTTGGCAGAGGAAAACCTCGCCCCGGAAATCCTGAAAGAGGGCTGGCGCCGCGCAGCAGGAACGTTCATCGCCTCCCAAGCCGAACTTGTTTCCCTTTCGGGAGGCACCGCCGTCGTCTGCACCATGCAGCCTACGGTGCGTTATGAAATCGATCGCATCAAGCACATCCTGCTCGCCGCTCTGCGCCGCGAATTCGGCGACGCCGGCATCACCCGTCTCTCCGTGCGCCTAGGCTGAGCGCCGGAACGCTTTCTTCCGTCCCTGCCCTCATGTCCGACCGGGTTCCAACGGCAATCCGCCGCCATGCGCTTCAAGCGGCAGACTGTTCCCTGCCGACGCGCACAATCCCCTTCGACAAGGCTATCACCTTCACGCGTTCGCCGGCCGCAAAGTGTTCGCAATCCTGCGGATCCACGCGGTAGAGCAAATCCCCGACCTTGACGCAGAAAGAACCGTCATCGCCGCGCCGGAGGACGCCGACGCAGCCGATGGGATCGTCTAGAATCTCTTGAGGCGCACCGCGCATAAACAGCTTCATAACCAACGGACGCACAGCATTCTTCCAAATGGTGTAATACAGCGCAAACTCAACGGCCAAAGCAAGAATGAAAGCCACCATGATCCACTGCACGGGCAGCCCGAAACTCGCGAACAGCAAGGCGCTCCATGCGGCAAAGATCGTCAGGGCGAGCCAAGAAAGCCACTCCGTGCTGAGAAACAAGTCGAGAATCAGCAGAGTCAGGCTCACGGCAAACAGCCAGTGCAGCATGACGAACGACAAACTGAAAAAACAATTGTCAGTCATGACTTGCTGGGATCGACGACGGAAGGCAGCCCCACCGGCATGAACACCTTGGCGCCCGGCTCCTTGGCCGCGGAGCCGTAACACTGCAGCATCTGCCTGTTCATCAGTACTCTTGCCGCCTCTTCCCGACCGATGATGCCCGCGAGAGCACTCAAATACTCCTGCTCGGCACGAGCCGCAATGCGCACGGCCTCCGCCTCGCCCTCCGCCTGCAGGACGGCGGCCTGCCGGGCGGCCTCTGCCCGCTTGACAATGGCCGCGCTCTCGCCTTCCGCCTCCGTGGCCAAAGCCCGGCTGCGGCGCTCGGCCTCCATGATTTGGCGCATGGCCTCCGCCGTGGCGTCGTCCGTCTTGAGCTCTTGAATTTCCGCCGTTGTCAGCATGACACCCCAGCGGGAGAGCGTGGCCGAGATATTCACGGCAACCTTGTCCGCGATGGACGCGCGCTGGGAAAGCACATCATCCAGCTTCATGGAGCCGATGATGGTGCGCAGTTCGTTGAGCACCGTCTCCACGATGGACATGTGCAGCCGATCCACGCTGTAGATGGCCTTGATCGGATCCTGGATGCGCCAGCGAATCACGCAGTCGGCGGAGACGTTGACGTTGTCTTGGGTAATGTAGCGGCGTGCGCGGGTATCGAGCGTCTGCTCGGTCAATTCAATAAAGACGCCCTGCCTGTTCGTCTGCTCCCCCCAGGAATCCGGCACGCGGCGGATATTCTGAAGGAAAGGGACGCGGAAGTGCAAACCTCCTTTCCTGACGGACGAGGGCTTGCCGAAGATCTCCAAAATACAGCAGGTTCCTTCGGGAACGACGAAAATGAACATAACTTCTCAAGCGTTGGATTCAAAGGAAAAGGATACCCCGATTCTAGAAACGCCCCCGCCAAAGTCAAGCCGAATTTGCGGCGTCTTCCCTGTGTTCCGCAAAGAACCCGTCCGACAGGAACGCCGTTCCATGACATCGCATGCGGAAGCCCGAGTCAGTCATTACCCAGAGCGGCGTTCCGCAATACCTCCCGGATGGCGGCGGGATAGAGAAGATGCTCCTGCTCCTGGATGCGCGCGTGCAGCTTTTCCGGGGTGTCGCCGGGGCAGACAGGCACCCGCGCCTGCCGGATGACGGCTCCGGTGTCCATCCCGGCATCCACGAAATGTACCGTGCAGCCGCTTTCGGCCGCGCCGGCGTCCAGAGCCTGCTTCCACGCCTCGACGCCCGGGAAGCGGGGCAGCAGCGAGGGGTGGATATTGAGGATGCGGCGCGGGAAAGCGTCGAGCAGAGGCTTTTTGACGAGGCGCATGAAACCCGCCAGACAGACGAGATCGACGCCGAGAACCTTCAGTTCCTCGGCCAGTTTCCGTTGGGCCTCTTCGGGGAATTTGTTCCTGAAGCCGGCGCAGTCAAGCATGCGGGCGGGAATGCCGTGCAGCGAAGCGCGCTGAAGAATGCGCGCGCCGGGAACATCTGAAAAAACGGCCGCCACTTCGGCATGAAGCTCTCCGCGGTCAATCGCGTCGAGGATGGACTGGAAGTTCGATCCGGAGCCGGATCCGAGCACGGCAAGGCGGGCCTTTCGCATGCGGGCACTCTACCACATTCCCGCCTTCCCGTGCAAGGAGGGAATGCGGACGGCCCCCTTTTCCCCTTGCCTCATCACTTTCCGCCGGGACTCAACTTCGCCGTTCCCGTGAGGCCGGGCTGCCGGCCGTCTCCCTGCATCTGCACCGAGACGGTGACCTTCGAACCGGGCCGTGCCTTGACGGGCACGGAAATATTCCCCTTATCCGGGGTATTCTTCTTGCCGACGGCTTGACCGTTGACGAACACCTCGGCCCTGCCGGCGACGCCTTCGAGCGTAAGCGTCCATTCCTCACCCCTGCCGGGCATGTCAAAGAGAGCACGGTAGGTGCCCCAGCCGTCCGGTTTGTCCGCCCATTGGGGCTGGGGGCCATCGCCTACGGCGATCGTCTGCCAGGTATTCATGTCGCCATCCGCAATCGGGCGATTCGGATCCTGCGGCCGTGCGGTAATTTCCGAAAGGCGCCAATCGGTGATTGCCTGGACGCCGGCCGGCGCCGGGTATTGAGGAAAGCCCTCCCGCGCCACGACGGGCAAACGCAGGACGGCGGACTTCAGCCCGTCGGCTCCGGCAATGAGCTCCACTTCCTTCGCACCCGGGGATGCCTCAATGATCACGCAGGCAAGTCCATTGTACAGCGAGCGTTCACTGGCGGCGTCGGGTTCGCGGCAGAGGGGATCGCCGTTGCCCACGCCCAGCACGCGCCCGCCGGTGATGGAGAAACGCACCTTGTTTGAAGCCGTGGGGACGCGGCGCCCTTTTTCGTCCGTGGCATAGACGGCCACGGGCACGGCATCGCTCACCCCAGTACGGATGTTTTTTCGCTTCCAGTCGCCGAAACGAGCCTCCAAGCCAAGCGCCTTGGGCGCCCCCGTGGTGCTCACCTGATCCTCCGCCCATTTCTTGCCGTTCTTGTATGCGATCAGCTTCAGCGTGCCGGGCTGGTAGACCACATCGTCCAGGAAAAGCTGTTCGAATGGATCCACTTTCTTCCTGCCGAGAGACTTCCCGTTCAGGATGAGCTCGGCCTCGTCCCCATTGGTGTAGACGCCCACCTTCACTTTCTTTCCCGCCATGCCGTCCCCGAGATTCCAGTGTGGGAAAACGTGGGCCATCGGCTTCTCCGTCCACAAAGCCTGCAGGAGATAAAATGAATCCTTGGCGAAGCCGCAGGTGTCCACGATGCCGAAGTACGAGGAAACGACAGGCCAGTCGTTCGTGGGCGTCGGCTCACCCCGATAGTCAAATCCCGTCCAGATGAAAGTGCCGGCGTCCCAGGCACGGGAGCTGACGTGCTTCCATGCGCTGCGGATGGAAGACCCCCAGCCGACCCAGTGATTGTCATAGTTGTTGAAGATATTCCTGCCGTCTTTCCATTCGCCGCGCGAGGCACTGTGGGAGACGGACTCTGAACTGTAGACCATTTTGTCGGGAAAGGTCTTGTGCACGCGGTCGTGAACGCCGAGCGAATAGTTGACTCCGAGCGTGTCGAGCACGCTGTAAGCGCTCTGCTTGCCGAAGCCGGCACTCATGGCACCCGTCACGGGGCGCCGGGCGAGGCGGTCTTCGCGATCAATGACGCGCTTCATGCGCCGGGCGATTCTCACGCCGCGTTCGTCTCCCTGCCAGTCCTCCTCATTGAAGGTGGACCACATCATGACGGAGGGATGATTGCGGTCACGGCGCACCTGCTCTTCCAGCTGGCGCAGGCACTCCTCGCTGCTGTTGAAAAAGCGGTTTTCATTGAGAACCAGCATGCCGAGTCTGTCACAAGCCCGCAGGATCTCCGGAGCCGGGGGATTGTGGGAACAGCGGTAGGCATTCACTCCAAATTGCTTCAGACGCGCCACGCGAAAATCCTGCAGGCCGTCCGGCAGGGCGACTCCAACTCCCGCGTGATCCTGGTGCATGCAGACCCCCTTGAGCTTAAGAGGCTTTCCATTGAGAAAAAAACCTTTATCAGCGTTGAACTCCAGCGTCCGGAATCCGAAGTAATCACCCGTGGCATCCACCTTTTTCCCATTCACGAACAGTTCGGTGCGGATGCCGTAAAGATTGGGGGAGTCCACATCCCAAGCGGAGACTTTGGACTCCGGGACGGAAAAATTTTGTTTCAGTGAGACCGCGCCGCCGGCTGGTGCGCTCACCTCCTTCGAGGCGGAGGCAATCGTCTGCCCCTTTTTGTCGACAATGGTGCTGACCACCTTCACGGCAGCCTCCTCCCCGTCATTCTCCAGGGTGGTCTCAAGAACCACTTTCCAAGCGCCTCCCTGTTTTCTGTCGGCACTGATGTAGACGCCATAGGGTGCGACATGGACGGGCTCCGCCACGGTGAGCCACACGTGGCGGTAGATGCCGCCGCCTTCGTACCACCAGCCCTGAGCTTCGCGGGGGTCGCATTTCACGGCCACCACATTGGGCCGGTCGCCATAGTGCGCCACGTCCGAGATATCCACGCGGAATCCGATGTAGCCGTTGTCGTTCCGCCGCAGCTCCTGCCCGTTGACCCACACTTGCGACTGGCCGAATACACCGTCAAAATACAGCCAGACACTCTTACCCCGCAGGTCGGGCGACAAAATGAACTGCCTGCGGTACCAGCCCTCCGGCCGTTCACGGAAACCGTGGGAGACGAGCTCTTTGTTGTTCACGAAGGAGCCTTCCACGACGTAGTCGTGCGGCAGTTTCACGGTGCGCCAAGACGAATCATCGAACTGGAAGGCCGCGGGCCCTCTGGCCGCGCCGGCTTTCACGCTTTTGTAAATCCAATGGTGCCCCTGCGGCAACGGCTGGGGGAGGCCGCCCCGATGAAATTTCCACCCTTCCTCCATCAGGCTCACCTGACGCGGGGAGACTCCCGCCACGCCGGTCTCGATGCGCTGGGCATAGAGAAGCGATACGGGCAGGAAGAACAGTGCCGTGAGAAGAGAAGTGCGCATGATCAGATTATAGAGCGTCCCGGCGGATTGTCAAACTCCCGGTGCGCCTGCAGGGAAAAAGCGTCAGAATGGAAAGCCGTCTTCTTTGACAGGATTGACGGCGGGAGCCTCGATTTTTCGGACTGCCGTGAGGTGGACGGCTCTCGGCGTGAGCGTCATCGCGCGCTCGGGACGCACGGGACAGGCAAACGTGCAGGCGCCGCAGCCGATGCAGAGTTCAGGCGCAAGGGAGGGAACAAGCAGTCGTTCCGTGCGGATGGCCCGGGAGGGGCATACGTCTGCGCAGCGGCCGCAGGCGATGCATTTTCCATCGTCCGAGACGGCGAATTCGCGTACGCCGCCTT
Organism: Akkermansiaceae bacterium; assembly: GCA_021200315.1. Classification (GTDB taxonomy): domain Bacteria; phylum Verrucomicrobiota; class Verrucomicrobiia; order Verrucomicrobiales; family Akkermansiaceae; genus Akkermansia. The sequence goes on along the minus strand of JAJQGU010000058.1, from coordinate 22,007 downwards.
CCAACTTGAGTTCGATGGCGCCTCGCGGGCATTCATCCGCGCAGACTCCGCAGGCTGTGCACAAATTGTGTTCGAAAACGGGGAAACGTCCTTCGACGGTGAAGAGAGCCTTGGTGGGGCAATGCTCGGTACAGGCGCCGCATTCTCGGCGGTTTTGCTGCACTACGCAGCGATCGCGATGGAACTCGGCGAGCGCGATCTGAGTTTTCTGCTTTTCGGCCAAGGCGATGGGGAGAAGAGCCCCCGCCGGGCACACATCGGCGCAGGCAGTGCAGTCGAAATTGCAGAACCCCAAGGAAAAATTCAGATAGGGCTTGAAAAGGCCGCGCCAGCCATGAGCCGTCATCGAAGGCTGAAGCACACGTGTGGGGCAGGCGGAAATGCAGAGTCCGCACCCCGTGCAGCCGTCGAGCAGACGTTCGACGCTCCGCGCGCCGGCCGGCACGGCGGCGGCGGCGCGGTTATCGCCCAAGCGGGCGGGATCCGCAGAGCGCGGCCGCCGCCTTTTGGAATCGCACGCCGTGAAGAGGAGAGGAGCCGAGCAGGCCAGAGCGCCGAGAAAGGCGCGCCGCGTCTCGAGCGGCGGCGCACTTTCCCGAGGCTGCGCTTGATGAGAAGGCGCACGGCGCAGGAACGGGAGGAGACGGGGGCGCAGCCCCTCCCGGCCGCAGACGGCGACGCAGTCATAGCAATTCACACATCGCGAGGTGTCGATCGTCTGCGTCCGGAGGTCGATACAATGAGCTTTGCAGGTTCTGGCGCACAGTCCGCAGCGGATGCACGCCTCTTTCCTGATCGAAAGGCGCACGAGAGGATGCCGCGAAAGAATACCTAGGAAAGCCCCCACGGGACAGATGGTGTTGCAGTAGAGACGCCCCTTCCGCCATGCCAGGGCGAGCGGAATGAGAACCAAGAGGCACACGATGAGCAGCGACGCGCCATAACGCGCCCATTCCGGGGTCACTTGCAGGCTGTCTGCCGCAAAGAGCCCCGACGCATGATCGTACATCTGCGCAGCGGCGGGATTGGCCACGCCGGCCATGAAACGAGCCGCAATCGTGTAGGGATCGAGCCAGACGAAAGCAGTGGCATAGCCGCCCGCCACGGCCGCAGCGGAAAGAAACAGGACAATATAACGCACAAATGGCGCGGGAGACGCGCCGTGCAGGACGGCGGCCTTCGGTTTGCGGCCGCCCCGTTGAGTCCACAGGCGGCGCAGGCGGATCGCAAGATCCTGCATGATCCCCAGCGGACACAGGAAAGAACAGTAGACACGCCCGAACAGGAGCGTCATTGCCATCAGCACGGCCAGAACGAGAGCCGCCCATTCCCGGCCGCTGAGCGTGCCGAGGAAAGCGGGCACAAACTGCGCGCGCCCGACGAGACTCCGCCACCAGCCCGGTTCCGCATCGCTCAAATTAATGAAGCTGCAGACAAAAACGGCCAGTACGGCCAGGGCAAACACACGTCTGAGATTGGCGAGCATGGCTCAAACCAGCGTGATGCGCCGGATGGAAACTTTGCCGAGATCATCTTCGCCCACACCCATGGCGGCGGCAAGCGCAATGTGCCGCACCTCGCCGTCCTTGTTGCCCAGCAGGCGGGAGGCGGCGGCGTCGATGGCCACGATGTCCGTGCCGGCGAGCAGCGCCCGGGTGCCGATGAGATCATTGGTGTCTTTTCCCTTGGGTCCATTGCGCAGCATGGGGCTGTAGGCGTCGAGAATATTCAAATCGGGCTTGCGGATCAGCGCGCAGTCGGCGATGCACTGGTGAAGGTCGCTGCTGTGGAAAAACGAGCGATCCCATACGATCCCCATGGCGTTCTTGAGACAGGCCGTCATGCGTGCGCCGCTGTGGTGCTTGAGTACGGGCATGTTGATATAAACGTCCGAATCGAGGATAGCCGAGTGGATTTTTGCCTTCCGCAAAGTTTTGCCATGCGGATTTTCCCGTTCGCGGTAGAGGGTTTCATCAGAGCCGGAGATCATCAGGCCGCCGTTCTTCTCCACGGCCTCTTGGATGCCGCTGTTGCGATAGACGCGCTGCCAGGCGTCGCAGGTGTGATCGAACACCACCACGCGCCCGGCGCCCGCCTCGCGGCACAGGCGCACCATGCGGCCGACGAGTTCGGGGTGGGTGTTCGCGGCGAATTCGGGGCTCTTGTCCCAAGCGCAATTGGGTTTGATGACGACGCTCTGGCCGGGCTTCACAAAAGCGGCGACGCCCCCAAGTGCCTCCAGCGCGGCGTCAAGCATGGCAGTGCGGGTTCCCTGCCGCACGGCGACCACGGAGGGCGGCACGGCTGAAGCCGCGCCGTCCGGCTCACCGGCGGCCTCGGCTGCGGGGAAGAGACCGCTCAGGGTTTTGAGCGAAAAGGCGGCTCCGACAGCGAAGCCCATCTTGAAAAAATCGCGGCGCTGCATGGCAGAAGAGGAACCATCGGTGAAAAAGAGATGTTCCGTTTAAGATGATACTTCGTCCGGAGAGAAAATCAAGCCGTTTTTTCACTTGCCGGCGGGCCTCTCATGCCGCGCTCTGGAAAGGCGCGGGATAAACACAGGGTTCATTTCATTCCGATGCGTGTGAGGCGCCGCCAGACGCCTTCCAGAGGGCCGTACTTGAAATGGCGCAGCCACAGGGTGCAGGCGGCAAGTTGTACGGCATATACGGCCAGCCCGATCAGAAAGCGATCCGTCGCGCCCATGCGGGAATGCATGCCAAGCCCCCAGTCGTAGAAAAACCACGACAGCGCGATCCCTTGCGTGATGTAGCACGACAGCGTGCAGCGGCCGATGGCCGTGAGGCAGGAGCATCTTTTCAGAACGGCCTCATGCGAGAAAATCCACGCGGTCATGGGAATAAAGAAAAACACCCAAATCTCACGGAGCCACCAGCTCCACCATTCCGGAGATCTGAACTCACTATTTCTGAGGCTATCTCTGACGAAACCGATATGGAACAGGCAGGCGGCCGCCCACAAGACGAATCCGCATGCGGCGATGCGCAGCAGAAGGCGCGGGTTCCCCTCGAAGATTCTCAGACGGCCGGCCGTCATTCCAAGCAGGAACATGCCCAGTATAGCAAACAGAGACCCCTGCAAATCAACGAACAGCGTCATCATCTGAGCATGGACGGCATTCCACTTCATGTGCTCGGCAAGACTTGGGTCTGCAAGGCTCGGAGAAGGATAGATTGTGAGGGAGTCCCGGACGGATGAGCACCACGCGGAAAAGACGCCTTCGTTGCCGGAACAATACTCCCACAGGGAAACGGGCGAGCTCAGGCAGACGAGACTGAAAGCGACAATCGCCCACGTTTTGAGCTTCCAGACAAGCACGAGGATGAAGCCACAAAACACGAAGTCGGTTAGTATGTCATGCGGGTAAAAAAGATTGTGGAAAAAGGAGAAGCCAAGAAGAAGCAGCAGACGCCAGCAAAAACGTTTCCGGAAATCGATGCCTTTTGCCGCAGCGTGATCCATCTGCAGGAAAAAGCTCAAGCCGAACAGAAAGGAAAAGGCCAACCGCGCCCGGCCCGACATGAAGCAATGGATCAGCAAACTAACGCAACGATCCACCCCCCCCCACACACACTCATTTTCAACACCTTGCGGCAACGCACCAAAACAACAACCGCAGTGCACCAGCAGAATGCCCAGCAGAGCAAGAGCACGAACTGCGTCAATGCTGTGAATTCTTTTCTGGGAGCCGTTGTGGTCGGGGAGAGTGTTCATGGCCGATGGGAAGAAAGGCTACATGCTAACAAAGATTCGGCCGAATGTCAACAGCAATACAGTTCAATGACAGCCGTACGTCCCACGAACACTCCCAGAAAGCCCCCTGCGGTCCAAGTCTGAGCCGAACCATAGAGATACTGCCGTCATCAAAAGACAGAAGGAAGCTGCCCTCATGGCGCACGGCCGCCAAGACGGGCGCGAAGTCAGTATTCGCAATGCCCCGGGGTGCGCGGGTAGGGGATGACGTCGCGAATGTTCCGTACGCCGGTGAGAAACATGAGCACACGCTCGAAGCCCGCGCCAAAACCCGCATGCGGCACGCTGCCGTATCGGCGGAGATCGGCATACCAGCGGTATGAATCTTCGCTCATGCCCATGCGCCGGATGTTGGATTCGAGCACGTCGAGCCGCTCTTCGCGCTGGCTGCCGCCCACAATCTCTCCGATGCCGGGCACAAGCACATCCATGGCGGCGACGGTCTTGCCATCGTCGTTGAGGCGCATATAGAAAGGCTTTATCTCCTTCGGATAATCGTAAATAGTGACGGGGCCGCCGAAATGCTCTTCGGTCAGGAAACGCTCGTGCTCGCTTTGCAGGTCGATGCCCCAACGCACGGGGTAGTCGAACCGGCGGCCGCTCTTCGTCAGAATGTCGATGGCGCCGGTGTAGCTGCAGCGCACGAAAGGTCTGCGGGAAACGCATTCGAGCCGCTCGCGCAATCCCTTGTCAACCCACTTGCAGAAGAAGTCGAAATCGCCGGATGAATCAGCCAGCATAGCACCGACCAGATGCTTGACAAAGGCTTCAGCCAGCTCCATGTCGCCTTCGAGGTCACAAAAGGCCGCTTCGGGCTCGACCATCCAGAATTCGGCGGCGTGGCGGGTGGTGTTTGAGTTCTCCGCCCGGAAGGTGGGGCCGAACGTATAGATGTTGCCGAGAGCGCAGGCGTAGGTTTCGCCTTCCAGTTGGCCGCTGACAGTGAGGTAGGCGGCGCGCCCGAAGAAATCGTCATCGAAGGACTTGTTCCCGCGGGAGAGAGGATCGAGAGTGGTCACCCGGAACATTTCGCCCGCGCCTTCGCAATCGCTGGCGGTGATGAGCGGGGTATGAACCCACGCGAACTCCCGGTCGAGAAAGAAGCGGTGAATGGCCGCCGCCAGCCGGCTGCGCGTGCGGAAAACCGCGCCGAACAGATTGGTGCGAACCCGCAGATGGGCAATGGAGCGGAGAAATTCCGGCGAATGGCCTTTTTTCTGCAACGGGTAGGAATGATCCGCCCCGCCCAGCAGCTGAATGGAGGAAGCGCGAAGCTCCCATTTCTGGCGGCCGCCGGGGCTCTCCACCAAATCGCCCTGCACGAGAACTGATGCGCCCGTGTTGAACAGGCTGATCTCCTCATAACCGGGGATGCCCGCATCGGCAATCACCTGCAGGCTTGCCAGACAACTGCCGTCGTTGAGCTCGAGAAAGGAGAAGTTCTTGGAATCGCGCCGCGTGCGCACCCAGCCCGCCGCAATCACGCGGCTTGCGGGCGCTTCGGCACACAACAGATGCTTGATGAGAATGCGATTGTTCATGGGAAGGCGGTCGACGCGTCAGAAAAGGGCACGGGCAAGCACCGCCCGTGCCCATGAAAACGAAAGCGGCGGCTCTCACAGAAGAGCCTTCAGTCTGCCGAGGATGGTATCTTTTGACGTCGCGCCCACAATGGTGTCGGCCACCTGTCCTCCCTTGAAAAAGATGAGCGTCGGGATGGAGCGCACGTTGTATGTGGAAGCCAAGCCGGGGCAAGCGTCCACATCGGCCTTGCCGACCTTAAAGACGCCTTCCGTCTCCTGGGCGATCTGATCGATAATCGGCGCGATCATCTTGCAGGGGCCGCACCATGTCGCCCAAAAGTCGACGAGGACAGGAAGGGAGGAATGAAGCACTTCCTTTTCGAAATTGCCTTCGGTAATTTGTAATGCCATAGCGCCGGTGAGATGGATGAGATATCGGATCCGTTCAAAGAAAAAACGGTTTATTCTTCTTCGCCGCCGTCTTCGTCTTCCGCGTAGTCCTCTTCGCCGTTCCCGGCGTCAGCTCCGTCCGGGGTGCCGAAGACGCGCTGTGTGTGCGCGGCCCGCTCGAAGATGCGATCCGTCTTGAACTGAATGAAGCAGAAGGCGAGCGCCAGAATAGCGGCCACGATGGAAATCGTGAGGACAACGGGGTGATCTTTCTTCTCGCCCTCTTCGTCGGGCGCATCCTTGGCCTTGTTAAAGCCGACAGGCTTTTGGAAGGAAGGTCTGGCCGCGCCGGGTGTGCTCAGAGGCACCGTGGCGGCCGGCATGCTGAAAGCCGGCTGCCCCGACGGCTTGGACGAAACACCCGGTGCTCCCGGAGCGGCCGGTTTCAACGGCGCGGAGGGAGGCACAGGAGCGACAGGCGCCGTCAGCGGAATCGTGGATGCGGAAGCCGTCCGTCCCAATGAAGGCGCGGAAGGAGTGCGCCCTGTCGCGGGGGGCTTGGGCGAAAGAGGGATGGTCGCCGCAGGAGGGGCTCCGCCCGCCAAGGGGCGCGGGGGCGCGGAAGGCTTGACCGCCGAGGGCGGAGGAGGAGCAGCTTGTACGCCCGGGACGGGCGGCTTGGGCGGCACGGCAGGCCGGGGCGGCAAGGGCGCCGGCGGCGGAACGGCGGGAGAGGGGGATGGCGGAGGAGTGCTCATATTATGTCGAAGTCTGCGCCATGAATGGCGGTGATGTCTTTATCATTGCATTTTCGGAGTCCCAATGCAAGCAGGAAAATAAACGAACGGCACAAAAAAGAGCAGACTGCGCCCGGAAGGGGCGAAGCGCCCGATTTCACGGCAGAGCGGCATGCTCTTTTCTTGCCAGCCGCGCATTCATCTGCTAGAATGCCGCGGATGAAACCTTTTGTAAAGATGGCCGAAGCGCAGACGGCCGACGGAGAAAAGTGGGAACTCTGGGAACGCGCCGGACTGCGTTTCCTGACGCTCGACGGGGTTCTTCACGCATCCTGCTCAAACAGCGGCGTGGATGAAGCCATGGTGGGATACGGCGTTTCTCCCGTCGTGCGCGCCAACCGCCCCGCGTTCCTCTTCGCGGGCGTGGGACTGGGCTTCGCGCTCGCTGCGGCGACGCGGGCCGTTCACCGCGAGAAAGCTCGTTTCGTCGTTGCGGAGCCTTGCCGGGAGCTTGTGGAATGGAACCGAACTCTTCTGGCCGACATCCACCCCGGGCTCTGGGAAGACGCGCGCATTTCCGTGGAATCGTCCCGGGCTGACGAAACAGCGAGAAAGAACCCCGACTCCTTCCACGCCATTTTCCTTAATTTCCTTCATGGACCATGCGCTTTGAACACGCAGTCGGCCGGAGATTACTTCGGCGCGTTGAAACAGGGGGGGCTGCTGGTGGTTTCCCTGCCCCGGCCGGACAAAAAAATCGAGAACCTGCTCAGACGCGCGGGCTTCGACGTCTCAACAGCCGACGCGCCGATCAGCGGGAAAAGCAGGCGTCCCCGCTTCCATACCCTGACGCTCGGGCGCAGGGGACGATATATTTCTTCTCATCAACGGAGGCGAAGTTCATGAAAGGTTTTCCGACCGGATTCCGTATGCTTAACAACATGAGATTTTTTCGAACCATGACGACCGCGCTGGCGTTTCTCTCTTCCGCTTGGGCGGAGCACGCCCCCCAGGAGCCCGTCCCTCATCCCGATTGGGAAAACCCGCAGAAGCTTCACCAGAACCGGGAAGCGCCTCGGGCGTTTTTCGTGCCATTCGCCGACAGGGACGAAGCTCTCAAAGGGAAGCGGGGCGATTCGTCGCTCGTGAAAAGCCTCAACGGTTCGTGGAAATTTTTCTGGTCTCCCGAGCCGTCAGCGCGCCCGGAAGACTTCTACAAGCCGGAGTATGACGTTTCCGGGTGGAGAGAAATCCCCGTTCCTTCGAACTGGCAGATGCTGGGTTACGGAACGCCGATCTATTCCAACCAAGCCTACGTTTTCCCGCGCAACTGGCCTTTCGTCATGTCCCCGCCGCGGAAGACCCCGCGGCTCGACGAGACCCGCTACACATCGGTATTGAGCGAGCCGAACGCTGTAGGCTCCTATCGCCGCGATTTTGAAATTCCCGCCGACTGGAAAGGGCGAGAGGTCTACATCGAATTCGACGGGGTCGATTCGTTTTTCTATCTGTGGGTGAACGGGCGGAAAGTCGGCTTTTCCAAGGACAGCCGCACGGCCGCGATCTTCAACATCACGAACTATTTGAAACCGGGCACCAATGTACTGGCCGTGGAAGTGTATCGATTTTCGGACGGTTCGTACCTCGAATGCCAGGACATGTGGCGTCTCTCCGGCATTTTCCGGGACGTGCTGCTCTACACCACACCCCGGCTCCATGTGCGCGACTTTTTTGTGCACACAGATTTCGAGCCGGAGCCCGGTGCGCCGGGAGGAGTGAACTACGGGAAGGCTCGGCTGAGCGTAGACGTGGACGTGCGCAATCTGGCCGAGAAACGCCGGGAATACCGCGTTGATGCCGAACTTATCGACTCATCCGGCAAGACGGTGTGCGCACTATCCCCCGCCGCGAGCAGTCTCGAATCGGGCGGGGAGAACAGCGTGCGTCTGTCGGCCGACGTCGCCGCCCCCGCGCTGTGGAGCGCGGAAAAGCCCAATCTTTACAAACTGCTCCTTTTCCTCAAGGACGCCTCCGGCCGGACGATCGAGATCATTGCGAAGAACGTCGGCTTTCGGGACGTGAAGCTGCTGGACGGCAAGTATCTCGTCAACGGGCAGCCCGTCAAGCTCAAGGGGGTGAATCGTCATGAAAGCCACCACAAAAACGGACACACCGTGACGGAGGAGGAATGCCTGCAGGAGATTCTTCTCATGAAAAGGGGAAACATCAACCACATCCGCAATTCTCACTACCCCCAGCCCTCCTTCTTTTACGACCTCTGCGACGAATACGGCATCTACGTGTGCGACGAGGCGAACATCGAATCGCACGGCTACTACTATGGAGACGAATCCCTGAGCCATCCAGAAGAGTGGACAGCCGCGCATGTATGGCGCAATCAGAACATGGTCGAACAATCCAAGAACCATCCGTGCGTAGTCATGTGGTCCTACGGCAACGAAGCCGGCCCCGGCCGGAATTTCGACGCCGTGCGGAAATGGATCAAATCGCGCGACACATCGCGCCCCACGCAGTACGAACGGAACAATGACTTGGCCGACCTCCATTCCAACCAGTATCCCTCGGTGCAATGGGCCAGAAACGTGGCGGCGCAGAAGCTCGCCAAGCCCTGGTACATTTCCGAATATGCCCATATTCTCTGCAATTCCATGGGCAACCTCCAGGACTACTGGGACGCTATCGAGACCAGCGACTCCATCATTGGCGGCGGTATCTGGGAATGGATCCATCAATCCTACGACAAGACGGAAAAGCTTCCCGACGGGCGCAGCGTCACCTTCCAGGCATACGGGGGCGACTTCGGCGACTACCCGAACGACGGCATCTTCTGTGTAAAAGGAGTGATCTACAGCGACCGCACCCCCACGCCTCTTTGGTGGGAGATCCGCAAAGTGCAGCAGAATGTCGGTTTCTCGTTTAAAGGGATCGAGAACGACGGACGGGATTTCGTCATTCTCGTCAAAAACAAGAATTACTTCACCAACTTGAACGAATACCAAGGCAAATGGGAACTGATGGAGGAAGGCGCGCACGTCGTGGCTTCCGGCGAATTCGGACTCGATGTGCCGCCGGCGCAGACGGCCGAGCTTTCCATCCCCGTGGAAACCCTGCGCGAGGCCGTCAGACGCGGCAAAAAGGGCAGCGAATACTTTCTGCGCCTGAGTTATGAACTCAAGGAAAGCGCCAGCTGGGCGGAAAAAGGTTACGAAGTGGCGTGGGAACAGCTCGAAATTCCGGGCGATCTGCTTGGCGGCGGCGATCCCCCGACGTTTCTTTCGGCCATCGGCGCACCTCTGAACGTCAAAAATACGGACGACAGCATGACGGTGACCGGCGACAAGTTCAGCGTCACGATCGACAAGAAGACGGGGGGGCTCAAGAATTACATCTGCAACGGCGTGGAGCTTCTCGGCAACGAAGCGACCGTGCACCTCAATGCGTACCGCGCCCCGCTCGCCAATGACAAGTGGGCCATGAACCAATGGTTCAACTATGGCCTGCGCGCTCTTTCGCACCAGGCCGCGCCCCTCACGGTCGAGCGTCTCGAGTCGGGCGCTGTGCGCATTCTCACCGAGGTGCGCTCTCAGGGGCGGCGCCGGGAATATCTCCCTCGTGACGTTTTTGATACCGGCAAGGCCAAAATAGAGGATCAGGGGCCGTTGAACGCTCAGTCTTTCTATTTTCACACCCAGCTCGTCTATACCGTGCTTCCCAGCGGCGTGGTCAGCGTGCAGGCCGGCATTTTCCCTTCGGAGGAAGAAGTGGTGCTTCCCCGCCTGGGCTTTACGGTCAACCTGCCCGAACGATATGACCTCGTCACCTGGTACGGGCGCGGCTCCGTGGAAAACTATCCGGATCGGCGTTCCGCGGCGGCCGTGGGCATTTACCGCCAGACGGTGCAGAATATGGCCGAGAAATATCCCAAACCGATGGAAATGGGCAACCGCATGGACATGCGCTGGGTGGCACTCACCGACAGCAACGGCATCGGGCTGCTTTTTTCTTCCGCCGAGAACACCACGATGAACTTCTCTGCCCTGCCTTTCACCGCGCAAGCCATCACCGAGGCTCCGCACCCTCATGAAATCGTCCCCGCCCACGCCACGGTTCTCAATCTCGACGCAGGCACGCTGGGACTGGGCGGCGCGGCATGCGGCCCCATCCCGATTGAGCGCGACATCCTGAGGGCGCACCCCACCACGATCGCCTTCTCGCTGCGCCCCATCATGGCCGGCGACAACGTGGAGGAGACGGGCCGCAAGCGCCTGCCGCTTTCGGGGCTGGTTTCCGTGTGGCGGGACAACCTCGGCATGATTCATGCCTACAGCACCACGAAAAACACGGATATCTTTCTTTCCATGCCGGACGGCTCGAAGATTGAATACACCGAGCCCTTCATGATGCGCGAAGAAGGCGTCGTCCGCTCCTACTCGCACAAGCAGGATCACATCGACTCCGCCGAGCTGCGCTTCCATTTCCCCACTTGGCTCCCCGAAAACCTTTCGCGCATTGTCTCGTGCTCTTCACAGGCCGGCGGGCGCGAATCGGCCTGGAGCCTGGTGGACGGGCGCAGCGACACCTATTGGCACTCCAAATGGAGAGGGGAGGCGGACGACTATCCGCATGAAGTGGTGATCGACATGGGTGTCACCGCCCTGCTGCGGGGAGTCTCCATCACCCCGCGCCAAGATCGAGCCAGCTCCCGCGTGGCTGAAGTCCAAATCTACCTTTCCGAAGACGGAACGAGCTGGGGAGAGCCCGCCGCCACTGTCCGCATGGAGAACAGCGACCTCACGCAGGAGAGCGCTTTCGCCGAACCGATCCAGGGGCGCTTCATGAAAGTTGTCTGCACCAAGCCGATGACGGAGGGCGAACGCTATGCCGCTCTGGCGGAAGTAAAGCCGATCATGTCGAAAATCGTGGGCGACTATCCCCCGCACGCTTTCTTCTCCATCGCCTACGCCAGCAGCGAAATGCCGGGCGAAGGACCCGCCGCCCACGTGCTTGACGGCAACCCGGCCACCTACTGGCATACGCTCTACGGGCTCACGCTGGCCAGCTTCCCGCATGAAATCAGTCTCGACCTCGGCGGGGAACGCCGCGTCAAGGCGTTGAAATACACCCCGAGGCAGAATTCCTCGAGCGGCCGGATCAAGGACTATGAAGTCTATGTGAGCAAGGACGGTGAAAACTGGGGCGCCCCCGTGGCCCAAGGCATTTTCCTCGACAACGAGGACACGCAGACGGCGAGTTTCCTCACTCCCGCGGACTGCCGCTACGTGCGTCTCGTCGCCAAGAGCGCCCACGATGGCGGGGATTCCGCTTCCGTGGCCGATCTGAACGTGGAAATCGAGGACTGATCCCCCATGCTGGCGAAGCGCGTCATCCCCTGTCTCGACGTCCACGGAGGACGCGTCGTGAAAGGTACGCATTTTGTTCATCTGCGCGACGCGGGGGATCCGGTGGAATGCGCCGTAGCCTACGATCGACAAGAGGCGGATGAGCTTGTCTTCCTTGACATCACGGCGTCATCGGACAACCGCGCCGCCATGGCGGACGTGGTGCGCCGCACGGCCGAGCGCTGTTTCATGCCCCTGACCGTGGGCGGAGGCATCCGCACGGTGGATGACATGCGCCGGATGCTGCACGCCGGCGCGGACAAGGTCTCCGTCAACACCGCCGCCGTCATGCGCCCCGCCCTCATCAGCGAGGGAGCACGCGCCTTCGGCGCGCAATGCGTGGTGGCGGCCATCGACGCCAAGCTGTACGCGCCCGGCCGGTGGAGAGTCTTCACCCACGGCGGCCGCAGCATGGTGGATCTCGACGCCATCCATTGGGCTCGGGAAGCCGAACGTCTCGGAGCCGGGGAAATCCTGCTCACCAGCATGGACGCCGACGGGATGAAGCAGGGGTATGATCTCGAACTCACGCGCCGGGTGTGCGATGCGGTGCGCATCCCCGTGATCGCCAGCGGCGGAGCGGGCAATCTCGATCACATGGCCGATGTGTTGACCGAGGGCCATGCCGACGCCGTGCTCGCCGCCTCGATCTTTCACTTCGGAGAATACACTGTCCCTCAGGCCAAAGCGTGGTTTGCCGAACACGGCATTCTCGTGCGCCCGCCATACAGGAGAGCAACGGCGGAGCGGGGCTGAGGCGCACCTCCTCTGTCGCACTGCCTCCTCCGCAGGGCAGAACACGCCATCATTTCTCTTTCAGACCGATGAAGGGAAGCTCCCGGCAACGGCCCGCACAATCCATCCCATAGCCGACGAGAAATCCTCCCCCCAGCCGGAACAGATGGAAATCCGCTCGGAAGCCCCCGGTGCGCGCAATGCCTTTCTTTTCCACGGCCACGGCACTTCTCACGCTTTCGGCGCCCGCGGCCAGCAGAGCCGAGGACACCGTACTCAGCGTGAGACCCGAGTCCAGCACGTCATCCAGCAGCAGCACCTGCCGCCCCTTCACCTCAGGCGGGCGGTCATGCCATTGCAGGCTCCCGGAGGATTGACGCCCGTTTCCATAACTCGAGACTTTCAGGGGATGCGCTGTAAAGCGCCCCGGCAAAAGGCGAAGCAGATCGCGGGCAAACGGCCGGGCTCCTTCCAGCAGCACGATCGTGCACACCGGCGCCTCTCCGGTGAAGGCCGCCTCAATGCGGCAGGCCAGCGGAGGCAGCGCCGCCGCTATCTCATCGGCTCCGATGAGAACGCGAATTCCCATGCAGGCAGAATAACAGCCCGGTTTCCCGCTGTCAAGCCGCCGGCCTGTGAGGGCGGTGCTTCCCGGGGTATCCGCCTCCGCGCCTTTGTCCGCTGCCCGGCAATTCTGGCGGCGGAAACCGGGACGCGCTCATGTGCAGGCTGCCCGCGCCTCTTCTGCAGCTTCCGGCGATCCGCGTCAGATCTCCCAATGTTCCAGCAGTTCTGCCGGACAATAACCGAGGAAACGGGAAGGATATTGATGGAAAGAGCCGTCGCCGCTGCGAAGATTGATTTTCGGATAGCTGAGGTAGAGCTGGTCTTCCGCCCGAGTGACGGCCACGTAGAAAAGCCGGAGCTCTTCTTCCAGAGCATCGGGGTCGCCGCCGTCGAGCACGCGGTGATTGGGGAAGGAGCCCTCACACAGGGAGATGATGAACACCACTCTCCACTCCAATCCCTTGGCTTGATGAACAGTCGAGAGGCAGACCTCTTCCGCGGGCGTTCCGGCATTATCATCCTGATCGGTATTGCTCAGAAGAGCCGTCTGGGCGAGGAATTCATCGGCGTCGGCACAGTCGGAGGCGGCACGTGCCAGCGTCTCCAGATCGCTGCGGCGCTCTTCATAGTCCTCGTACGCGTGCTGCAGCGAGGGATCGAGATATTCGACGGCACGGGCGATCATCTGGGCGGGCGGAAGCCCATGTCCGTCTTCGTCCCGCAGGCTGTCGAGAGCCTGCAGAAACGCATCCCAGAAGGGGCGGACACCGGACGGGGTTTTGACTTCGCCGAAAAGAGCGGCAAAGCTCGCAGGGCCGCCGGCCTCGCCGCGCACGCCCAGCCGTTGAGACCACTGGTTCCATATTCTGGAGGCAGTCACCGCGCCCACCTTGGGGAATGTCTGCACGAGGCGCAGGAGAGAGCTCTGATCCCACGGATTGGCGGCAAGCCGCACCAAGGCCATGACATCCTTCACGTGAGCCTGCTCGAAAAAACGCACGCCGCTCGTCACGCGAAAGGGGATATGCGCGCGGGAAAGCGCCATTTGTACATCCAGACTGAGATAATGGCTGCGGTAAAGCACGGCAATCTCCCGGGGACGGACGCCGGATGCGATCAACTCTCCGATGCGCTGGGCAACAAAGAGCGCCTCCACGCGGGCGTCGGGAGCCGGGACTAGGGCGGGGAGCATATCCTCATCGCGCCGGGCCGGCCGCAGTTTCTTGACAAAACAGCGGGTATTGGCGGCAATGGCCGCGTTCGAAAGCTCGAGTATGGAGGGCACGCTGCGGTAATTTGTCTCTATTTTGAACACTTCCGCATCGGGAAAGCGCTCCTGGAATTCGAGGATGTGCCGGACATCCGCTCCGCGCCATGAGTAGATGCTCTGGGCGTCGTCGCCCACCGCCATGAGCGCGGTGCCGTCTCCGCCGACGAGCAGATCGACCAGCCTGTCCTGAAGGGAATTGGTGTCTTGGTATTCGTCCACGAGGACGTGGGCGAACTGGTTCTGATAGAGTTCCCTCACCTCGGCATGTTCCTCCAACAGCGTGACGGCATTGAGCAGAAGATCGTCGAAATCCATTGCGTTGTCAGCCTTTTTTGTCTCCTGAAAAGCTTTGTGGATCAGCGCGATCTTCTCCTCGTGCTCGTGAAGGTAATAATATTCGGACATCAGCACCTCACGCCACTCCCTTCCCCGGTTGCAGGCCAGACTGAACAGGGAAGAGAGCAGCTCAGGCTTCGGGAAACGGGCGGCTTTGCGTTCGCCGCCATACTCCTTCACCAAACGCCGGAGCAGTGCCTTTCGATCTTCCGTGTCGAGAATGACAAATGAAGATGTATACCCCAGCAGAGCGGCATGGCGGCGCAGAACGCGATTGGCCACCGAATGGAATGTACCGCCCCAGAGGGAGGACAGATCCCCGGGCACAAGACTGCGCACGCGTTCCATCATTTCCCTCGCCGCCTTGTTAGTGAAAGTGAGCAGCAGGAGCCGCCACGGGGCGACGCCCTGCGCCAGCAGATGGGCTGCGCGGCAGGTAAGCGTGCGCGTCTTGCCTGACCCGGCGCCGGCGATCACCAGGGCGTGCCGCGCCTGCGTTTCGACGGCGGCCAGCTGTTCCGGATTGA
Organism: Akkermansiaceae bacterium; assembly: GCA_021200315.1. Taxonomy (GTDB): domain Bacteria; phylum Verrucomicrobiota; class Verrucomicrobiia; order Verrucomicrobiales; family Akkermansiaceae; genus Akkermansia. The sequence goes on along the minus strand of JAJQGU010000058.1, from coordinate 6,728 downwards.
GGAGCCGCGAAAAGTCGAACCGGAGGGGAGGGTTCTCCTCTGTGCCGCGAAGAGTGTAGGAGCGGGGCATGTGCTATTCGGAAAAGTCGAGGTATATCTCGGCTCTGCGGTTTTCTCCGCGGGCCTCTTCCATCAGTTTCTCATTCGCGGCTCCGGCGACGCTCCTGCGCGGCTGGGTCTTTCCCATGCCTTTGATGTCGATGTGAGAAGGGTCGACGCCGCCGCGCACGAGAGCATCCCTCACCGCCGCGGCGCGGCGCAGAGAGAGTTTGTAGTTGAAATCCTCCGACCCGACGTCGTCTGTGTGTCCGCTGATCTTGAGCCGGCGGTCGGTAGCCTTCAGCAGCTCGGCGATGATGGAGAGCTGGCGCTGGGAACGGGGTGTGAGCGCCGATTCGTTGAAGGCGAAGAACAGAGCGATGGAATCCCCGCCCCCCGGGTTTTTGACGATGGGAAAATACACCCCGCTCTCCAGCCGTCCGCTCTGCTCGTAGGAGGCCAGAAGCGCGTCCAGGGAAACGGAGGCGACGCCCCATTCGTTTTCACCCGTACGGCGCAGTTCAAACCCGATATGGGCGGGTTTCCCGTCCATCCTCGACTGAAGGTACACGAGGAAGCCGGCGTTGTCCTCGCCGGAGAACATGCTGCGGACAGGGTCGCGGTCTCGCAGGGCGTAGAGATCCTCTTCGAAAAGCATGCAAAGACCGGCCAGCGTGGCGGGGCTCACTTCCCGTCCAATGATCATGCCGCGGGCGGCCGCGACGTCGCCTTGGCGCACGGCGGTCATAAAGTTGTCCACCAAGGTGAGAGGGTCGTCCTTGGCGGAGGCGTCGGCCTCTTTCATCCCCGTCACCATCCATGTGCCGTCTTCCTTTTTCTTCATTTCCACGAGAAGAGACGCGCCATCGCCGTTAGTGAGCTTGTAGCGCCTGACGGGCTCGCCGCCGCGCTCCGTGACACCGATCGGCGTCACGGTGACACTGTCCTCTCCCTTCGTCTTCCATTTCCTGAGCCTCTCCGCCTCATCCCGCGAAAGACGCCCTTCCTCGGCCAGGGAGTCAATCGTGCGCGCGAATTCTCCGTCCTCCCCGGCGGCCAGGGCTTCCGCAAGCTTCCTGTCATCCTTGGCGTCCGCGCGGCCCGGAGCCGGCCGGGAATCTCCTCCTTCAGCGGCGGGCCCCCTCTGCGGGCGCGCCCCGTCTCCCTCCGGGTTCGGACGGGCAGGCACGCTCCGCTCTGCCCGGGGCTCTCCGGCCGGAGGTGCGGCTGCGGCGGCTCCCCGCTCCCGTTCCATGCGTTCACCGGAAGGCGGCGGCACGAATCTTTCAGACAGTTTGTATCCCGCGAGCCCCAGCAGGAGCACGATAAGCAGCGTCAGCAAGAAAGGAATCAGGAATTTTCTTGTTTTCATCATTTTACATCATTCATTCCGAATTTTGCTTCAGAAACCGCGAAGGATCGACCCAAAAGCCGCTCCCGGGCTTCCCTTCGGGAAGCTGCGGCACTGCCTGCACCCCGGTTTCCCCGCTCAGGATGAGGCGGCGCAGAGAGAGCCAGGGATCCGGCAGGGCGCCATGAAACGGCGCCGGATACTGTTTCATCAGTTCGGCGGGGTCGATGCGGTTCATGGCGGCGGAGGCATAACCCGGCATTCCCGCCTCAACGGCCAGCGATTCGGCCGCCTCGAAATGAAGATGCGCCGGATAGGGGGCGTCCGGCTCTCCCGCCGTCCCTACGGAACCGATCTCCTCTCCCCGGCTCACCATGCGGCCGTACGTCACCTTGACGGTTTCCAGATGCGCGTAAAGGGTCTGAATGAGGCGCCCGTCCGGCAGGCGATGAGCCAGAATGACGACGTTGCCCCACCCCCGGGACGGCTTCCCCGTGTAGACGACCAATCCGCGGGCCGCCGAGTAGACAGGCTCGCCGCGATCGGTGTCCATACCGCCGATGCCATTCAAATCCTGCCCCTGATGGCGGCCCCCGTATTGCTCATTCCACGTTCCGAAAGGCTGCGCGTCATAAGTCATGGCGCCGGTTTCGCCGCCCAGCGGAGCGGAAAACCCGTCGATCAGAGGCGCGTTTACCATCTGCTCCGGAGTCAATAGAATCAACCCCGTCAACAAGGTGTCCGGCATGGTCGGCGGAGCCGCATCCGCGTCATACGCCGTCGGCGCCGCCGCAATCGCTTCGCGATGCAGCGCCGCCCGCCTTGACAGCCACGCAAAGCCAAGCAGCAGCACACCCGCCGCCAGCAGAATAAAAAAAGCCGGCCGCGTCCATGCCTTCTTCGGCCGCATGGCGCTTGATCTCATGACGGGAGAGTACCGCGAAACGCTTCTCTTGTCAAGACGTCAGTCCTCCGCTCTCCCCGCGGCCGGCGCCCGAATCGCCCGTTTTACGGTTCGTCACGCGAATTTGCTTGCGCCGGCGCGTTTTTCTGCGTCTGCGTGCGCGCGCTCTCTCCATTTCGCGGGCCGAACGCGCGCCATGAAGGCGGCGGTCGAGTTCATCGCAGAGAGCGCGTCTGGCCAGGAATCGATTCACCTCGCGCTCGCGTTCGCGATGGCATTTCACCGCGATGCCGGACGGGATGTGCAGCAGACACACGCAATTGCTCGTCTTGTTGACTTTCTGCCCCCCATGGCCGGATCCGCGCACAAACCGCTCCTCGAGATCACATTCCCGTACGCCCAGGAGCCGCATGCGCTTCAGAAGTTCGGCGCGCTTTTCAGGTCTGATCGGCATCCCGGCAGCGAAGCGAGCCCCCGCCCTCCCGTGAGTCCGCCCTCCGGAGGCGTCTCTCCACGAGGGTTCTCAGCAATTCCCTCTGCCGTGCCCGCATGCGGCGGAGAGATACCCGCTCCGCGGCGCCGTCCCTGCGGATGATCTTCAGCACGCCGTGCGCCAAATCGGCCGACGCCATCGCTCCCCAGGGGATAGCCCGCATGCGCCGCTGCGGTCTCCACAGCGGCAGCACATCCAGACTAAAGGCGGAAGCCACGATGTAGGTGCGGCCGAGCAACTTCACGCCCGCCCAAACGGACGCCCCCGCCGCGGCCAGACATCCCAGGCGCGGGAGAGCCGCCGGCCACGTCAGCGGCAAGCCGTCCCTCGGCGGGAGAAAAATCGACACCGCCGCCAAGAGAAACGGGCAGGCCGCCAAAAGACAGCCTGCGCCCCAGAGGTTGCACGTGAAGCGCAGCTCCCTGTCCGACGGAGCGCTCACGGGGCGGCCACCACATCCCCCTCCAGCGCCTCTCCCGGCTGGAAGGTATGTTCCCCCCTGACCGTGAGGCTGCGCACACGCTTCAACGAAGGCACTCCCAGCCTATCCAGCGAGTCGACAAACTTATAGCGCGCATCGAGCGACACAAGGGGCGCCCGTCCCCCGCATTCCGGCGCGAGAGCCACGCTGCCGTCCTCGCTGATCTGCACGGCGTCCGAGCGCAGCAGAAGAAGATCAGACGTCGTCTTCACCGGGAAGAAGCGCGTGCGCGGCACACACACCGCGCGCGCGCCCTGGAAGCACTCGACGGCCGCCCCCATCGCCACTTCGAGCTGGTAGACTTTGGGCGTGGAGGGATCCCGGGGATCGAGGCTCTTGACGTTGCGCATCACAGGCAGCGGCATAACGCCGCCGTGGCTGTCAAGATATTCTTTCAAAGCGTCCAGACGAAGCCACAAATTATTCGTGTTAAAATATTTATATTTTTCAATATTCTGAAATTCGCCCAGCGCCTCCTCCGGGCACTGAGCCACTTCTCTCAAGATCAGCCGCCCGTCCGATCGGCGGGCGGCAAGGTGGCCGCCCTTCCTGTCCGCCTCGGTGCGGCGGGTGACCTCCATCGCAAAGGGGGCTCCGCTCTGCGCAAACCAGTTTAAAAGCTTCAAATCAAGCTGTGCGCCCAAGTTGTCCGAATTGGAGACGAAGGCATAGAGAATTCCCTCGGACAGCAGACGATCGAGCCAGCCCGACCCCAACAGGGACGGGTAAAGATCGCCATGACCGGGCGGACACCACTCCAAATCCCCGCGCCCCGGACAACTTGCCGGCTCCAGCCCGGGCACAAGCAGTTTCGGCGCACGGTTCTGCATGATTTCCACCTCTCCGGCGTCGGCAAAGCCCTCATCGGCATAGCGGGACAGATAGTCGAGCGTGTCGCGGCTCGTCGAGAAGGAGTTCATCAGCAGCAGACGGACTGAACACCGCGCGTTCCGGCGCAGGCTTCTCACCTGCCGCACAATCAAATCGAGGAAGGTGAGTCCGTTCTGTATAGGCAGCAGGCTTTTTGCCTTCTGCAGCCCCATGCTCGTACCGAGTCCCCCGTTCAGCTTGATCACCACCGTCCGGGAAAGCACTTCCCGCGGCGCCGCGGGAACGCCCGCCCGCAGGCTTTCCCAGTCCTCCACCCCCTCCGCCGGCAGAATATCGCTTTCCGGCACCAGGCCGGAGACTCCGGATTCCACCGTCTCCACGCTGTGCCTGAACGCCTCGATGGCCGCACGAGACAAGCCGGCGCTCTCCATTTTCTGTTCAATCGCGCTGAAATCTTTCATGGCAGACTGCATTATAGGCCCGCACCATTCCGGAGGCAATCACAAATTCCCGGCCGGCGGGCTCCCCCCCCGCTCTTCAGCGATGAACCGCCTCTCTCCGGAACAGGCCGCCGCGCATGGAAACGCACAGCAGAAATCGGCCGGTACAACATAACTTCTTTTCCAAGGCCATGCTGTCATGAGGCCGCATAAAGGCCCTCCGAGACAATTCTTTGCAGCAGCTCCGCCGTGCGCTCCAGGGAACGGCTCACCAGGATCAGCTCCGAGACGGCGGCCAGATTGTCCTGATGACGCTCGGGCAAACGGGCGAATTCCGCTGTCAGGTACGCCGCGTGTTCCGCGAGCGTCTCCAGTGCGGGGACGAGATTCCTCAGCGCTTTCCCGTCCCAGGCGGCGACGGCCTCGTTCACCGTCTTGAAGCGCTCCGCCGTTTCCCGACAGACAGGATCCGCCCCAGCGGCCTCCCGAATGGGCGGGAGTTTGTTGAGTCTGTTCGCCTTTTTGGCGATGGTGACCGCTTCGTCGCCTATTCGTTCATACATGGACGACATGCGCAGGGTGGCCAGCACCGCCTTGAGATCGGAAGCCACCGGACCGAAGAAAGCCAGCACATGCAGCCCTTCCCGATCAACTGTCATTTCCAGCTCGTCCAGCTCTTCGTCGTCCGCAATGGCTCGATTGGCGGAAGCCTCATTCTGCCGCAAAAATCCGTCTGCGGCCAGTTCAAGGGCGCTCCGCGCCTTGCCGGCCATTCGGAGCAGATGCGTGTTCAGGGAGGAGAGCTTGCGGTCAAATTCTCTCAGTGTGTGTGCGTCGTGGTTCATGATTCGGAATATTCTTTTGTTGGTTGGAGGCGTTCTTGTCCGCATGGCGCAAGGAGCCTCCGCCTGCGCGGCGCGTTCTGTCCGACGGGGCGGCCGGGCTCCTCGCTGTTCCGGGACGGGGAGCCCCGCGCTCCGCGCCGCTTGCCGGCCGCACTCGTGGAAAGGGCGTCATTTTCTTCTCCCTGTCAGCTGAATCTTCCCGTGATGTAGTCCTCCGTCTCTTTCAGGGATGGGTTGGAGAAGATTTTTTCTGTAGAGTCAAATTCCACCAGCCTGCCCAGCATGAAAAAGCCGGTCAGGTCAGAAACGCGCGCGGCCTGCTGCATGTTGTGGGTGACGACGATGATAGTGAACTTTTCCTTGAGCCGGTTCATCAACTCCTCCACTCTCATGGCGGCGATGGGATCCAGGGCGGAACAAGGTTCGTCCATCAGCAGAATGCGCGGCTTCACGGCAATGGCGCGGGCTATGCACAGGCGCTGCTGCTGGCCGCCGGAAAGACCGTTGGCGGCCGTGTGCAGACGATCCTTCACCTCGTCCCACAGGGCGGCATGCCGCAGGTTTTCCTCCACCGCCTCGTCCAGAATGCCGCGGTTCTTCACCCCTGCCAGTTTCAACCCGTAGGATACATTCTCATAAATGCTCATCGGAAAGGGGTTGGACTTCTGAAAGACCATCCCCACCTCCCGCCGCAGACGAATGGGATCCAGCGCGGGGGAGGTCACGTCCACCCCGTCAATGCGGATGGCGCCTCCCGTCACGCGCGCTTCCGGGATGCGGTCATTCATCCGGTTGATGCAGCGCAGCAGCGTGGACTTTCCGCATCCGGAAGGCCCGATGAACGCCGTCACCCTGTTCTCGGGAACTTTCATGTTGACGTTGAATAAGGTCTGCCTGCTCCCGTAACAAAAATCCAGGGAATCCACCTCTACGGCGATCCGGTCGGTTGCTGCTGGGTGAGAATTCATGTTCGTTCCATGGCGCGTCCTGCGCCGTCACCCCGATGATATTCCCGAAACAGTGTTCCATGACTACCTCGGGGTTGTGACAATTTCTCAAGATTTCGGGCGAAGGAATGGCGGGAAAAGTGTGGAGAGGGAATTCTGTGCAGTGTGCGGTGTGGAGTTGAGGGAAGCGCGGGACGTAGAAAGTGGAATTTAAGGGGAAGCGAAATGCGGAAGGTGGAGTGGGCGGCGATGCATGGCGGATTTTGAATCCGCTGTCAACTCGAAAATTCAAATTTTTCTGAGGAAAAGCCACTTGCGCTCCGTTTTCATTTCGTGAATTTTGGCCTGAATTTATATAATGGCGTTATGTATTTTTTTGAAGAAACATTGTGTTCAG
>JAJQGU010000004.1 GCA_021200315.1 Akkermansiaceae bacterium | reverse complement strand
TAGCGGATTTTGAATCCGCCATGCAGAAACGCCCCCTGAAATTCGCATGCAATCCATTCCAAACACAACGTTTCTTTCCCAAAATACATAACGCCATTATATAAATTCAGGCCGAATTTCCGGAAACGAAAACGGAGCGCAAGTGGCTTTTCCTCAGAAAAATTTGAATTTCCGGGTTGACAGCGGATTCAAAATCCGCCGTGCGTCGATACTCCTCTCCGGAGGTCATTTCATCATTCGTTTCTCCTGAGCAAATGTCTTCAGTTTGAGCTGTTTCGATCCATTTTCGAATTTCCTTTCTCATCAAACTTCACTTTTCACTCTGCGCTCTACTACTGCCAATTTGAGCCGGGCACGGAGATAGAGGTGTTTGAGGGAGAGCCGGAGTACCGCATGCATGCGCGGGCGGTCTTTCAGGCCGGTCTCAAGCCGAAGTTGGTAGCTGGCTGCAACGCCGAAGACTAAGCAGGCAGCTAAGATTGGCAATCGTCTCCGCTCTCATCAGAGGGCGGAGATTTTTTGTCCTTCTTTTTGGATAGTCCGAACCAATCCCTCCCCTTATCGAAAACAACTAAAGTAAAAATTACTAAAAAACACCTAGAAATGTAGTCAGAAGTCTCTTCTGAGACGCCCATCGTCTGAATTACTTGTGAAACATAGAGAAAAATATGTGCAAAATATCCTTTCGTCGCGGAGAGGAATGACACCCAGACCAGTGCGTAAAAAAAATTTGCAAATACATCCCGACGAGTTTTCATTTTTGACGAGCATTATATATTTTTAAAGTTCACGTGTTCTTCCATTCTTCCAGCGTCTCCCCGTGAACGAACAGGAGAAGCATAGCGGATTTTGAATCCGCCATGCAAACACACACCCTGAAATTCGTACGTACCCCATTTTGAATACAACATCTCTCACTAAAAATACATAACGTCCTCATATAAATTCAACCCGGAATTTCGGAAATGGGAACGCCACGCAAGGAGCTTCTCCTCAAGAAAATCCGGGTTTTCAAGTTGACAGCGGATTCAAAATCCGCCGGGCGTCGGTACCCCTCTCCGGAGGTCATTTCACCCTTCGTTTCTCCTGAGCAGATGTCTTCAGTTTGAGCCGCTTCGCTCCACTTTCGGATTCCCCTTCTCATCATCCCAAAAAACTTCACTTTTCGTACCTCTCCCAACTCCACCCTCCAAACTGTTGCAGCCCTCCACACTGAATCATCTGGCTTGGGCGGAATACGGCGCCGAAGGTGTAAGCCCGGCAGCCTTCCTGAATGATTGAATCTCCTGCGAAGACGATGCTGCAGGCAGCGTCCTCCGCGGGTGCGGACGCGGCGCAGAACCCCGAGAGAGCCGGAATCCAGGGGAGAGATGCACTTTCATGACAAATGATCATTTGTGAAGGCTCCGGTTTGTGTCAAGACTAATTGGCTGGCTGGTCTGCACGGTGCGGACGGAAGGCGGGCCTCTCTTTCCCGCGTTGGCGGGAAAATGAAAAAATAGGCTTGCGGACAGCCGGAAAAAGGTGCTAGCTTGATTGTAAGTATGAATCTCGCATGTCGTTTTGTGATGGGGGCTTCGTTGATCGGGTTCGGCTCCTGCTCTCTGTTCAGGGAGGGGAAGCCCGCGGATGAGACGCCGCGTGGAGAGGAGTCCTGTTCGGCGCCTGTGCCTGAGGCCGGGTCGGGCGATAAAGAGCAGGCGGTCAGCGGAGAAAATGTCTCCGCGGCTGCGGATCCCGTTCAGGATACACCTGTCTCTTCCTCGTCCGCGGTAAATGATGACCGGGGCGGAGTGACTCATGCTTCAGAAGCGATCCGGCTCTCTCCCGCGCCCGCGCAGGAGGATGAAGAGGAACTGCCGGAGGCCGGGCAGCCCGCGCCCGCCGTCGAATTGCGCGGGATGCGTTCGCCCAGACTGCCGTCCGCTCTGCCGATGAGTCTTGACGGTAAAGTGCGGAATTGATACAATGGCTTCCATGGACAGCCCGCCATGCAAGTAGCGCCGAAAAATTTCGTACCCGCACCGTTCGCCTATCATCAGGAGATTGAGCTTCAGATCGACAATTTGTCGAACACGGGGCTGGGCGTGGGGCGTGTGGACGGGTGGGTGGTTTTTGTGCCTTTCACCCTGCCCGGGGAACTTGTGCGGGCTCGTGTCTTCCGCAATGAAAAAAATTGCTCCCAGGCGGATCTCATCGGCGTTCTCAAGCCGTCTCCGCGGAGAAAGAGCCCGGAGTGCCCGCTTTTCGGCCATTGCGGGGGATGCCAGTATCAGCATGCGGAGTATGAAGCCCAGCTCGGCTGGAAGACTGCCCAGGTGGCCGAGCTCCTCCGGCTGCAGGCCCGCGTCGATGTCCCTGTGAAGCGTGCGGTCGCCTCGCCCAGGATATATCATTACCGTTCCAAGATTACGCCTCATTTCCAGAAGCCGAGGGGGGAGAAGGTGGGCAGCATCGGTTTTTTGAAGGCCGGTTCGCGCCATGAGGTGGTAGATGTGCCCCATTGTCCCATTGCCATGGAGGAAATCAACGGCGCCCTGCCTCCATTGCGGCGCATGGTGCGCAGCGAGTCCGCCCGATATCGCCGCGGAGCCACGCTCCTCCTGCGCGCGTCCGAGGGAAGCGTGATCACCAACGGCCGGGCCGTGGCCACGGAACGCGTGGGAGGATTGACCTTCCGCTTCCTCGCGGGGGATTTCTTCCAGAACAATCCGTTTATTCTGCCTTTGTTCACTCGATATGTGGCATCCCAGGCATCCGGAGGGGGCGCCCGTTATCTTGTGGACGCCTATTGCGGTTCCGGCCTCTTTGCCCTTGCCTTGGCGGGAAGTTTTGAACGGGTGGCCGGTGTGGAGGTGAGCGAAAGCTCGGCGGATTGGGCCCGCAGCAATGCTCTCGCCAACGGCGTCAGTCACGTTTCTTTCCTGACATCGAGCGCCGAGGCCATTTTTGCCCAGGTGGATTTCCCGCCCGGGGAGACCGCTGTGGTAATCGATCCGCCGCGCAAGGGCTGCGGCGGGGATTTCCTGCGCCAGCTTTTCGCCTTCGGCCCCGAGCGGGTGGTTTATGTCTCCTGCAACCCAGCCACGCAGATCCGGGACTTGTCTCTGTTTCGCGAAGCCCGCTATCGCGTGCTTGAAGTGCAGCCTTTCGACCTTTTTCCGCAGACGCGCCATCTTGAATGCGTCGTTACCCTCCAAAAAGAGCCCTCCGCCCATGGACAACGCTAGACTTTCACAAAGTGCTGAGGATTACCTCGAGGCGATCAGCAATCTCTCGAAGGGGATTGGAGCGGCTCTGATCAGCGAGATTGCCGCCGAGCTCGGCGTCAAGAAACCGTCTGTCACAGCCGCCGTCCGCCTGCTTGCTCGGCAGGGGCTGGTGGAATACACGCCATACTCCCCAGTGCGCCTCACCGAGCAGGGAAAGAAAATCGCCAGCCGCACCATCCGTTCCCACCATACGCTGCGCCATTTCCTGGAAAACGTCATCGGCCTTCCTGAAGAACGCGCAGATCGCGCCGCTTGTGAGATAGAACACATTCTCGAGCCCGAGGAAATAGACCGCATCGGCAGGCTGAGCGAAGCTCTGCAGAGCCGTCAATGCCGCTGCGCTTCCAACCTCGGCGCAAACTCGGTTCCATGTTGTGATGGAGATGAGCACTGCGGTCAGCAAATCCCAAATTAATCCAAAGATGAAATTTCCCGCATTTTGGGCTTGCAAAATGTGAGAAAAGCAGATAAAACCTCTGCCCGTCATGGCGGGGCGAATGGCTTGTCCCGCCGAACAGAGAAAACCACAGATTATGGCACGTCTTTTCGGTATCGAAATACCAAATGAGAAACGCATCGAGGCATCCTTGGCATATATATACGGCATAGGAGCCTCGACTTCCAAGAAGATTCTGGAGCAGGCGGGCATCTCGCCCGATCTGCGCACAGGAACGCTGACCGACGAACAGCTCACGAAAATTGTGCAGGCCATCACGTCGAACGGAATCCTGATTGAAGGCGATCTCCGCCGTGAAAGGCAGATTGCGCTGAAACGCCTTTCCAGCATTAACTGCCTGCGCGGCATCCGCCACCGCAAGGGGCTTCCCGTCCGCGGACAGCGCACCCGCACCAATGCCCGCACCCGGAAGGGCAAGAAGAAGACCGTCGGCGCCAAGAAGAAGTAATCTGACCCCGCTTTTTTACCATGGCTGAAGAAACCATCACAGAAATCAAGGAAGAGACGGCGGCTCCCGCCGCGCCTGCCGAGGCTCCCGCGGCAGAAACAGCTCCCGCGGCCGCTCCGGAGGAAACTCCCCGCAAGCAAGAGGGATCCCGCGACATCTTTGCCGAGCTCGGCCTCGCCGCTGATGAGAGCAAAGTGAAGATACTCAAGGCAAAGGGCAGCAAGAATATTTCCACCGGCATCGTCCACATTTCATCCACGTTCAACAATACCGTGGTGAGCGTGACGGATCTGAAAGGCAACGTGATCGGCTGGGCCTCCGCCGGCAAGCTGAACTTCAAGGGATCGCGCAAGAGCACGGCATACGCCGGCCAGGTTGTCTGCCAGGACGCCTGCCGCCAGGCGATGAGCCATGGGCTTCGCGAAGCGGAAGTGCGGGTGAAGGGGCCCGGTTCGGGGAGGGAATCGGCCGTTCGTGCCGTCCAGTCCCTCGGCATTGAAATCACCACCATTCGCGACGTGACGCCCATCCCTCACAATGGATGCCGCCCTCCTAAGGCCCGTCGCGCCTGATCGCAATCTCATTTTATCGTAAAGAAGAAATTATGGCTCGTTATACAGGACCCCGCGCTAAAATCTCCCGCCGCTTCGGCGTGGATCTTTTCGGCAACAGCAAATCGTTCAACCGTCGTCCCTTCCCGCCGGGACAACATGGCGTTCGCGCCGGCCGGAGGAAGAAATCGGAATACGGAGTCATGCTTGCTGAAAAGCAGAAGCTTCGCTTTCAGTATGGAATTCTCGAGAAGCAATTCCGCAAGTATTATGCGGAAGCCTCCCGCCGCCGCGGCGTGACGGGCGAAATTCTCCTGCAGCTTCTGGAGCTCCGTCTCGACAATGTCGTCTATCGTCTCGGCTATGCCAACACACGCGCTGCGGCCCGGCAGATGGTTTCCCACGGGCATGTGCATGTGAATGGGCATAAAGTCGACATTCCCTCCTATGCCTGCAAGCCGGGGGACACGGTAGCCATAGCCTCCAAGAGCGGCTCTCAGTCGCTTGCCAGGCATTTTGCCGAGCTCGTGCAGGGCGCCGTAGTGCCCGATTGGCTGGAAGGCAATGCCGACACGCTTTCGGGCAAGGTCTCCCGCATCCCCACGAAAGAGGAAATCGCACCGATTGTGAACGAACAGCTGATCGTGGAATTCTATTCCCGCTGATCTTCTGCATCGGAATCCTTTTTCTGTTTTCAAGGCCGCGCTCCGCAAAGCGCGGCTTTTTTGTTTCCTTGGGCCGCCGCCCTTCCCCTCCTCCGCATGGGCGGGTTCCACAACGGGGTACGGGGGCTGCGGGGAAGCGTTTCCTTGCGCTTTCAGTTTTCAGTGCGCCGGGTTTTGGAGGACGGGGCGGACGAGAGAGACGAGGACGTCCAATACAGCTCTGTGTTCCGGACGGGAACTGATGTAGACGCCATGTTTTTCTGCGTAGGCCAGGATTTCCGGATGGGAGTTGGCCGGGCATGCCTGCAAGGCCCGGGGGAAGAGGCGGAAGGCGTCAAGGTCATTGTGTCCGTCGCCCATGATGAGGATTCGTTCGGTAGAGATGCCCCATGCGTCGGCAATTCGCCGGAGCGAGGTGCCCTTGTTGAAAGAGGCATGGCAGAAGCGCAGGTAAGGGCCGGTTCGTTGGGCTGACAGTCCGGGACATTCGGCGAGCAGCCGATGTATGTACGGCATGAACAGCTCGAGGACGCCGGGAGTTTCGGCCTCGATGGAGTGGGGATCTCCTGGCGCCCGGTTCCAGCGGCAGGAGGAGAACTCCTCCTGGAGACGGGTGAAGAGGTGTTCGAGCTTTTCGTGGTATCGCCGGAAGATCTTTTCGTGTTCATCGAGGCAGAGTGCATTGTGCCTCAGGTCGGGGAGGAGGCGGGCGCCGGGAGCGGCCGTGTGAATGTATCGCTCACAGGTGACCGCGAAGTCAGGAGCGAACGGGGCGATTGCGTTGTATTCCTCCATCAGATAGTTGATCGAACGCCCCGTGTTGATGCCCCATCGCACGCCGAATTCTTCGCGCCAGGCGCTCATGAGTTCGAAAAATTCTCGGCTGACGGGGGGCGTTTCGTCGCCGCCGCGCAAGGTGCCGTCGTAATCGAATGAAAAAAGCCAGCGTGCCGGTCCGGCCGCCGGGAGAGTACGCAACGAACCCGAGGACATTAAACTCATCTTCATTCAGGGACTTCATCAGCTACGGCATCGGTCTCTTCTATGACTTCTGACGCCGTAGGGACAAAATCCCGTACGGACTCCTCCGGCACTTCGCCGGCCACAGGGATGGAAGAGGATGGAGCAGCGGGATTCCCTGCCGTTGCGGCGCGTGGCGCCAAGGGGCGTTTGGTCGCCGTCGCGGGCGGAGAAACGCGGGTGGCCGGCTGCCGGACGTCGCGCGGAGGGAGTGCCTGCGGGGAAGATGTCCCGGAGGCCGGAGACGAGCCTTGCAGCAGGGAACGCTGGAGGCCGGGGATATGGACGCCTTTGCGCAATTGCTCGGCGATGGGTGTTTTCATATCGACTTCGTAGGAGGAATCGAGACAACCCGAAGGAAGTTTTTCTCCGGACTTCCGCATGTGGATTTCAACGCGGCGATTGGCGCTTTGGGCTTTGCGGTCACCTTGGGTGGAGACGAGAGGGCTTCGGCTGCCGCAGGGACGAATGTAGACGTTTTTCATCGGGATGCCGTTTGCCTTCAGCCATTGGCGTACGGCGTTGGCTCGCTGCAGAGAGAGAAGAGCATTGTAGGCATCGGAACCGATGCTGTCCGTATGCCCTTCTATGATGAAGCGCGTTCCGGGGTTCTTGTGGATGAGGGCGGCTAATTGCAGCATGCTGATGCGTGCTGAGTTTTTCAGTTCGGCTCTGTTGAAGGCGAAAAGAAGATCCGCGCCCAGCCGTGCGGCTCCGGCTCCGGCTCCCGGATTTGAAATCTTGATGAGATCACTGAGGGATTGTGTGCCGCCGGGCACGTTTTCCTGAGCTTTCTGGCGCTTGAGTTCATTGCGGATCCATTGCTCCGGATCGGCGTCTGCCGGGAGAGGGGCGGCCTTCACGACGAGAGGATTGTTGCTGATCGGAGAAATTTCGGGGATGCTGATTCTCTCCGTCGATTCCTCCTCGGGCAGGGAAAAGAGATCCATTTGGGCAGGCATGGGAGCGGAGAGAGAGACGTCTTCCGAGGGTTCGGGGTCAGGCAGGGCAAGGTTGGTTTCTCCCGGTGCCATGGTGAGCTCTTCAATGGGCATATCAATCAGGTCGATTTCCTGCGGTTCGTCCGGTGATTCGGTTTGTTCCTCAGTCTGCGGCGTGAGGTCGGGTTCATCGGAGAGCTCAGGTTCGGATTCTTCCTCCTGAAAGCGCACGACTGTGCGGTCTTCCGGCGTTTGGACTTCATCCGGTGCATAATCCCTCCAGAGGCTTCCCGGGAAGAAGAGAGGGAGGAGTTTATAGCCGCCGTAATGCAGAATTGCCGCTGCCGCAACGGCTCCGCAAAGGACAGGAAGCATGTGGCGGGGCCCGGGGAGCTGGAAGCCCCGGCGCCGGCGGTTTTGCGGTACGTATCTGTCAGAGTGATTGAGCATGGGCGGGCACATCAAGAAATATTCTCAATACCAATAAGATAAGATTCGGGCAGGGCTGTGTCGGAGCTGGGGAGAGCCGTGTGCTCGGAAAGCCAGAGGATGATGTTCAGGTAGAGTTCGTCTTCGCTGTTGAAGAGGCGCACAGGAATGGATTCGACGCGCCGCGCGCCTTTTTTGTTCTTACCGATTTCGATTTCCACATTGCGGGTTTCCGCGTCCCGGGGATCGCCCGCTGTGCGGAGAGCCCAGATGTCGCGAACGCCGCATTTCATCTGTAAGTAGATATAGGAGGCGTCCCCTTCAGAAGTAATGTGGGGTTCCGCTCCGGAATCGACCAGCAGCGCGGCTACGTCCCGGTCGATGGCAGGCGCCGATTCAATGGGCGCCACATCGAAGCATTCGTATCCGGCCGTCGAATTGATCTTCCATTCCATCAACCAAAATGCCGGATGGATAAGCCATTGGGGCACCTCTTCTCCCAGCATGGAGCGCACAGCTTCCTTGAGCGTCTTGTAGACGTCGATGGCCACGAGCGAGCGCAGACGCGGATCCCGGGCAGCCGCCTGGATGAGAAGAGAGGCGCCGAATCCACGGCCCACTCCGGCCACGACAAGCTCGCGTCCCTTCTCTCGGCGGATAAGTTCTGTCAGAAGAAGCGGAACGTCACCGCTTTCCCGCAGGCCGTGCGAGCAATAGCGGCGTGCGCTGTTAATGCCGCGAGGATCCCAGAGCACGCATTTTAAGTTGCTTGCCGTCAACGCCTCCGCCAATTCGAGAGAGGATTGGATGCCGTGATCCCAATCGACGGAGACAAGCACGTAGTCGATTGAGGATGTCCATTCGGCGTCAGTCCGTTGTTTGTTGCGTTCCGCGAGGATGGCGACCTGTCTTGGCGAATCCTCTTCGGCTTTTTCCGCAATGCAGGCTTGGATGGACGTGCCGTCCCAGCCCTCGAACGTAAAGGGCGTGAGTTTCATGCCTGGGGCGCTTGCCGGCAGGGCGTCCCGTCCCTCGTAGGCGGAATTGACAGGCTGCAGCACCGGTTCGCTCAAATACCCGGCATACCACCAAGCCGCCCCCAGCCCCGCCCCCAGGGCGGCCAGGAGCAGTACAATCAGCCAGCTGAAAATGATTTTGGGAAGACTCATCGGAAAGTGCGGACAAAATGCCATCGCGCATGGCGGCGCGGTTATTCTACAATAAAATATACTCATTGCCACAACGATTTCTTGCGGCATCAGCTTGATTTTTTCTGTCCGTTCAGGCATACTGCCGCCATGAGAACGTGCCTGGGACTGCTGCTGTTGCTGCTCGTCTTGGGCGCGATAGTCTTTACCGTCATTTACCATGCGAGCATTAACGCGGATGTTCGCTTCGAGCGGAAAGAGACCAATACAGAGTTCATCAATACGCGGCGTTCTTTCCGCCCCCCTGCGGGCACTGCCGTCCCGCGCGCAGTCATCCGTGCGGCCACGGGGCACGGCTCTTGTTTATGAGACGACGCACCGCTCTTTCCCGTCCCGTGATCGGGTACACACTGGGTGATCAGGCGGGCATAGGTCCCGAGATCATCGGGAAGGCTCTGCACTCGCCGGCTCTTTCGCCTCATGCGGAATATCGGCAGATCGGACAGCGCGTTGACTGTACTCCCGGGCGTCCGTCGAGGAATACGGCCGAGGCGGCTTTCGAACATCTTGAGATGGCCGCGGAGGCTTTGTCCCGAGGAACTATTGACGCCGTGGTCACGGCTCCCGTGTATAAAGAAGGGCTGCATCGTGTGGGCTTTCCTTTCCCGGGACAGACGGAGTTTTTTGCCGATCGGCTTGGTGTGAGGGATTTTGCCATGTGTCTCACTGGAGAAAGACTGACCGTTGCTCTTGCCACCACACACATGGCTCTGGCCGATGTGCCGGGAGCATTGAAGACGGAGGAGCTTTGCCGTGTCGGTCTGCTGCTGGCATGCTTCCTGCGCCGCATGGGACGGGAGAGTCCGCGCATCGCTTTGGCCGGCCTCAATCCGCACAATGGCGAGAGCGGTGCTTTTGGAGATGAGGAGAAACGCCTTATTGCCCCGGCCGTTGCCTGCTTGCTGAGGGCGGACAAGGAGGCTCGATTCTGCGGGCCTTGTGTGCCGGATTGCGTATATCGCGATGCGGTGGGCGGATTGTATGACGCTGTGATTGCGCCCTACCATGACCAAGCTCTCATTCCCCTCAAACTGATCGATTTTGAGAGCGCGGTCAACGTTACCATAGGGCTGCCCCGACTGCGCGTCAGTCCGGATCACGGCACGGCCTTCGGCATTGCCGGCAAGAATCTTGCCGATCCTTCCAGTACTATCCGCGCATTTCAATTGGCGGTGAAAAGCTCTTTGTCCGACGAGATTCTCCCCGAGAGCGGGTGCCCTTGACGGCTATCCGCCGGCAGAGGCGGGGTATTCCCCTGAGGTTCCGTCTGGAGAAAAGGTCTGCGCGCCATTCTTCGCGCTTTTTGTGCCGTCTCTGTGCAAGTGGGGAGCAAAAAGAGCCTGCCGCTCTCCTGAATTTTCCCCGCACCGTGTGTTCTTCGCTCAAAGTTCTTGCGGAGCGCTGCACGACGAGGACAGGAAAGCTAGGTGCGTCTTCGGGTGTTTTGCAGCCAGGCTTCAAGGGCGAGGCAGACAACGATCACCAGCGCAATTCCGCCGAGAAGAAAGGGGGTGTTGACGTAGAGGCTGTACATGAAGCCCAGAAAGACGGCAAGCATGGTCACAAGACCGAGGATGATCCAGATCGGGCGAGTGTTTGTCTCGAAACGAAGTTTCCAGTGAGCGGCATAGACGGAGAGATAGGTGATCAGGAAAGTGGCTCCGGCGATGTTTGCCGTTTCGCCCAAATTGAAGGACATAGTCAGCAGAAGGATGAGCGCCATGCTGAGCATGAATCCCCAGGTGCAGTTTTTCCAAAAGGTGCGTGCAAGGAATTTTTGCAGTTCTCCTTCTTTTGAGAGAGCCAGCGAAATGCGAAGAATGCTGAACAGCGTGGCGTTGATGGCCGAGCTGGTGGCCACGAGAGCTGCCGCGGCCACGGCGATGTATCCCGCCCGCCCCAACAGGGGAGCAGCGGCTTGGGCTACCGCCGTATCGGCATGGAGTACAAGTTCCTGCGGACTGATCTGGCTCATGATCACAATTGAAAGCACCACGTAGAGAGTCATCACCAGTCCGATGGACAGAAAGATGGCACGGGGAAGATTGCGCGCCGGGTTGGCGATGTTGGCCGATGCATTGGCCATCATGCCGTAGCCTGCATAGGCAAAAAAGGTGAGTCCGGCGCTGCTGAAAAGACTCAATAAAGGCACGGGTTCCATGTCATCGCCCTGCCTTCCTCCCATGTTCGGAATGCCTACGGCGATCAACAGAAGAAGGATACTCAGTTTGATGCACACGAGAATGAGCTCGGCTTTCCCCACTAGATTGGCAGCCAGTGAGTTGATTGCTGCCAACAGAATGACGATCAAGGCGGCTAGGACGTCCTGTCCCGGCGAAGGCAGGCCCAGGACGTGCAGCAGGCCGTCGGCATAGGCGCCGAATGCCTGCGATACCATGGCCACCGTCATGATCAGCGTGGCGAGGTAGACGAGCGAAAGTCCGCCCGCCAGAGTGCCTGGCCCAAAAGCGGTGTTGAAATAGTCGATGATTCCCCCCGATGAGGGATAGCGCACACCCAGCCGCGCATAGGTATAACCGGAGAGCAGAGCCACTGCTCCGCCAATGATGAAGGCAATGGGCACTTCGCTTCCGGCGGCGAGAGACGCCTGCCCCATCAATGAAAAAATGCCGGCCCCCACCATTGATCCGATGCCCAGCGCCGCCACTCCCCAGACGCTCATGGTTCGTGATGCCTTTCGAGAAGAATCCATGGCATCTTTTTGCTCTCTAACAAGATAATTTGCAAAATGTTATCGAATCATGAGGGCGTTGGGATGGTTTTCGAACTTGGGAGAGGACGCTTGTTCATTCGCCCGTTGTCCGGATGACCAAGGTGGGCGGATCGTCAGGGGTGTCGAAGAGCCACCCAAACCCTCGCACAAGACGGTAATCAAGAGTGGAATGCGGATTACGGCAATGGCGCAGGAGAGCCAGAAAGGCGCGATCGGCCGACCGGCGCGATACGGGTGCGTGATGCATCCGGGCATGGTAAAGCGCGTCATGCACCAATGTGGGCATGAGCAGCGAGGGGGTGGTCTTTCCGACTGTGGCGCCGTCCCATACGTAGCCGGCATAAATTGTGAAGGAATCTCCCGAGGCTTTCATGACAGGTTCTCCCGAGCCGGTGCGGCAGGCGGTCCATTGGCCAAGAGCCAGACCGGGAAATCTCCAGTGCATGGTGAAAAGAGTTCGGTAGCAGGCTCCGAGCGCTTTCTCCCGCATGTATTGATACCACCCCGCCTTTTCCGCCTCCAAAGCCGCTTCGGGGGAAACTTGGCAGCAACCTGTCCCTGCGATGAAGATTGCCCACAATGCTGCGACAGTCCGAGATGCTTTCATGCGGCCATTGTACCACGCCGACAGGGGAAAGCAAACCTGCCGGGCCTTCTCACAGGGGGGCGGCTTTGGAAAGGGCAGGTTGATGAACAAAAAAATCTCCGCCCTCTAATGAGAGCGGAGACGATTGCCAATCACCTCTGCCTCTGTGCCCGGCTCAAACTGAGCATAGTAGAACACAGAGTGAAAAGTGAAGTTTGATGAGAAGGGAAATCTGGAAGCGGAGCGGGACGGCTCAAACTCAATAACTTTGTTCCGGGAGAACGAAGGGCGACATGGCCTCCGAAGAGAGGTGCCGACGCCCAGCGGATTTTGAATCCGCCATGCAGAAACGCCCCCTGAAATTCGTATGCAATCCACTCTGAACACAACGTTTCCAGCTCAAAATAAATAGCGTCATTATATAAATTCAGGCCGAAATCCACGAAATGAAAACAGAGCGTAAATAACTTTTTTTGAACGGGAATTGAATTCTCGGGTTGACAGCGGATTCAAAATCCGCTACGCTTGACACGGTTTCTCCACAAAGGCAGGGGAGCGCGGGTCGGATGTCAACCCTCTTCTTTTCTGGTGATGCGCAGTAAATGAACAATTCTTATGGAAAGTGATTTTCTTCGCGTTTCGGACGGTACCTCCGGAGGGGAAAGAGAGAAAAAGAAATTGCGTATTTATACCTGCACGCTGGTTTCTTTTCGTGCCGATGAGTCTACGTTCTTCATGCGCGATACGGGGCTTATTTGCACTAAGCTTCTGGCCATGGATGTGGAGAGCAAATGCATTATGCCTCTGCCGAACCATGAGGGCGACCTGACGGAACGCATCATTCGTACGGAGATGTACAACCTGAAAGACCCGGATTGGTGGAGGGCGCGGAAGCTCGATGGTCTCGTCTTGTATTCTTGGGGCGCGCCTCGTTTCATCAAGGTTGCCAGAGCCGTTCACAAGGCGGGTATCCCCTTGTACATTCATGTGGATGCGTCCTCCTTTGATCCGTGGTGGGAGCCCTCAATACCATTGGCAAAACGAATTCCCCTCTTTTTCCGCCGAATGTCGATAGACTGGTTCCGTGCGCTCCATTTCAGCTATGCGGACGTCATTTCCGCATCTCTTCCTTTCATCGAGAAAAGTTTCAGAAAACGCCGCTTCTACGGTGAACGCATAGCTGATAAATGCGTGTCTTGGCCTTGTCCTGTAGAGGAGCTCTTTCGATACGACGATACGGAAAAGAAGCGCCGGGTCATCTGTGTAGGACGGTGGGATGACGCCATTCAAAAGCGGCCCCATTTCCTTATGCGCGTCTTGGAGCTTGTGGCGCAGCGTTGCGGCGATGTCGAGGCGGACATATACGGCTTTATCCCGGAGGAAATGGAGCGTTGGCATGCCGGTCTGCCCGAAGAGAGCCGATGCCGTATCCGCCTCTGCGGTTTTCTCGATCATTCGTGTCTTCCCTCGGTGTATAATGATGCTCAGGTGCTTTTGGTTCCTTCCAGTTTTGAGGGCACATGTCTCGCCGCTGCGGAGGCATTGTGCTGCGGTTGCTCTCTTGTCGTCTCCAATCGCCCCGGTAAAATGGACAATCCCATGTGGTATACGACTCTTGACTCGGGGGCAATTTCCCGCGAGGACACACCGGAATCCATGGCCGATGCCGTTTTGGAAGAATTGGAACGTTGGCTGCGCGGTGAACGCAATGCCCGCGATATTGCCGCCGCATGGCAGCCTTTTTTTCATATGGGAGTCAACCTCAATCGCATACTTAAAATTTTCGAAAAGGTTCGTCTGTCGGATGTTTCCAGCAAGTGATCGTATATTAACTTCAGGAGGGGGCGGGAACTTCTTTGCATGATGAAGGATGGCGGGAAGCTGGGGAGGCTTCGTCATCCTTTCGGTTGAGACGGTGGCAGGGATGTTCCGTGTCTCGCTTCTGTGTCCCTTGAGCCGTCTCATCATTGCGTAGAATTGGCTGTGCGCCAAGGAAAGAATGAAAGAGGGAAGGCGGATTGGAAAAACGGAAGACTAGTTTGCGGAAGATTCGAAACCAACCGAATGCCGCAAGTCCGATGGGGATGAGGGAGCGGATGGAGACTCCGCCGTTTATTCCGAAGTCTTGCGTCAATCCGTGTTCCGGCGGCGAGAAGCCGTCATCCGCATATGGGGGATTCAGGCAGAACAATGATTTCTCCGAGGAGTGCCTCTGTAAGGATGCGGTGGACGCAGTGTCAGTCGCCTCGATTCTGCAACATTGCCGGCGATCAGCCATGCGCCGGCATGAAAAGCGGCGAGGCGTAATCGGGATCTTCCCGTCCCCTCTTTGTGTTCGAGCCGTGCCGAGACGAATACCTGCGGTAATCAAAATACCCGCCGCACAAAAAGAAAGTGGCGAAGCGGACGGGGTTCGAACCCGCGACCTCCAGCGTGACAGGCTGGCGCTCTAACCGAACTGAGCTACCGCTCCACTTCCCGGTCCCCCACGCCATGGAGACGTGCGGTGCACGGACTTTACACAAGTTTGCCGTCTCAGGCAAGCATAAAGTGAAAAAGATGGGGATTTTTTTATGAAAAAACCCGCACGGGCGCAGTGCGGGGTGAAAAGGGAGCCGAAGGCGCCGCTGCACTGGCGAATCAAGACATGTTGCGGAGCGTTTCCGCAGCGGCGAGGATGCTGGGCACGTCTTCCATGGAAATGACGGTGGCCTCTTTGCAGATGCGGGACATCATGCCGGCGAGAGTTTTGCCGGGGCCCAGCTCCAAGAAGAGGCGTTCCCCCTTGTCTGTGAGGTCTTTCATTGAGGCGGCCCAGCGAACGGAGCCGCACACTTGAGCGCTCAGCATGCGGCGCACGTCGTCGGCGTCGGTGACCGCACGAGCCTCGTAGTTACAATAGACCGGCACGTCGGCGAGATGGATTTCCAACTTTTCGAGTTCGGGAATGAGCTGTTCCTGAGCGGTTTTCATGAGGCGAGAGTGATAGGCTCCGGCGACATTGAGCTTTTTGGCGAGTTTGAAACCGGCCTGCTTTGCGCCAGCCACGGCCTTGTCTATGCCATCCTTCGTGCCGGAGAGGACAATCTGACCGGGGCAGTTGTAGTTGGCCACATCCACGCCGCATTCGGCGGCGAGGGCGGCGGCCGCTTTGTCAGAACCTCCGATCATGGCGGCCATGGCACCCTCGGTCGCATGGCATGCTTCTTCCATGAGAGCTCCCCGCTTCTGGACGATGCGCAGCCCTTCATCGAAGCCGAAAGAGCCGACAGCGGCATGAGCAGTGAATTCACCCAGAGAAAGCCCGGCGGCGGCCGACGGTTCGATCGGAGAGAGCGCCCGCAGCACCTTCAGGCAGGCAAGACCGTGCAGATAGAGCGCAGGTTGGCAGTAGCACGTGCGCGTCAGCTCCTCCTCCGGCCCTTCAAACATGATTTTCGACAGAGGAAATCCGAGCACGGCATCCGCCCGTTCGAACAGTTCCAGCACTTCGGGGTACTTTTCGCAAAGGTCGTGCCCCATGCCCACTTTCTGGGCGCCTTGTCCGGGGAATAACAGAACAGCTTTCATATTGCGCAGACGCACGATAGCACGGGCGGAGAGACAGTACAAGCAAAAACGGCTTTCCCTCCCGATCGTCTTCATGGGTGCCGGGCGGAAACGAGCCGTCAATCATCATACTTGCAGCTGAGCGGGCGTGTGAAGAGCCCCGGCAAGGGCGGCAATCGGATTCAGTCTGCCAGAAAAACGCAATCGAAGAACGACTCAGTCTTCCTGTATGCGGTCTTCCCGAAACTCGTCAATGGCCTTTTCGTGTCTCCTGTATTTCCGAGAGAGGAAAAATCATTGATTCATGCTTGACAATCACTCGTTCGGGATGTATCTCTCTCGCTCCACCAGAGAAAACTATGTCTCAAATGAACGAAGAAACCACACTCATCCTCTTCAAGCCGGACTGCGTTCGCAAGAATCTTTCCGGTGTGGTGCTGAAGCGTTTCCTGAACGAAGGCTTCCGCATGAGGGGCATTAAAATGATGCAGTTGAATGAAGCGATCCTGCGAGAGCACTATGCGCATATTCTTGACCTGATCATTGACGGGAAACCGTTATTCCCGGAGTTATGCGCATTCATGACCAGCTCTCCCGTGGTGGCTCTTGCTCTGAGCGGCCCCGGTGTGATCAAGAGGGTGCGCGATCTGCTCGGCCCCACGAATTCGCAGAAGGCTCCGGCCGGCACCATTCGCGGTGATTTCGGAACGGACAGCATGATGAACATGTGCCATGCTTCCGATTCTCCCGAATCGGCCGCCGCCGAGCTCAAACGGTTTTTCCGCAGCGAAGAATTGTTCGCGCTTTGATCTCGGTCTGTCTGCCCGCCAATCAACGGGAGAAGCCGCCTTATCCAACGGCTTCTCTCCTTTCGTTCAAAAAGAACCAGGATTCACCATGACTGGAAAAGCCGCGATACGCGTTGTATCTGGCCGTGTTCCCAGTCAATTCGTCTGCGGCTGCGCGTTTCCGGCAGTCAAGTCGTTCTTGTTTCTCCCGCAGCTGTTGCCATCCCGTCCGGCTCTCATCTCCTCCGCATACGGACTTCCTCATGCAAAAAGCGCATGCGCGCGTCAGGCGCCGTTAATTCGTCTGCAAATATGTTCAGCGCCAGTCTTTCATTTTGTTCCGCATTCTCCTTGCCGTCATGTGCGGAAAAGCAGGGGACTCTGTCATATCCTCCCTTCTGCCGAAATGTCTCATTTCTTTTGAAAGCCATTCTATTATTGATTTTTTTAACAGAACGGCGGACAGGAGTGCGCGATTCCGAACTTTGCTTTTCCATATTTTTCTGCTAAGCTCAGCCGTCAACTTTTCCCGTTTCCATGAAGAACCTGTTATCTATAGAAGAGCTTTCCGCCGAAGCCATACTCGCCATCCTGTCGCTCGGCCACAAAATGAAGGCTGAACGTGGCCGCGGCACGCAGTTTCCCTTGGCCGGCCAGACCTGGGCGCTCATTTTTTCCAAGTCTTCCACGCGCACGCGCGTTTCTTTTGAGACTGGCATCGGAGAACTGGGCGGGCGGCCGATGTTTCTTTCCACACGCGATATCCAACTGGGACGCGGAGAACCGATCGAGGATACGGCGCGCGTACTGGGGCGCATGATTCACGGGGCGGTCATTCGCACTTACGGGCAGAATGAGGTGGAGCTTTTTGCCCGGTATTCCGAACTCCCCACAATCAACGCGCTGACGGACGACGAGCACCCCTGCCAGATTCTGGCCGATCTGCTCACCATCGAAGAGCTTTATGGCGTCGGTTCATGGCGGAAGATGAAGATCGCCTTCATGGGAGACGGAGACAACAACATGGCACATTCCTGGCTCTGGGCCGCCAAGCGGCTGGGTTTCCGCATCGCCATCGGCGGACCTGAAAAATATCTGCCCTCCGCCGAATACCGGGCTCGCCTCGATTATGACGGCGCCCTCTTCACCGCCGATGCGGCCGAGGCTGTGGAGGGCGCCATGGTGGTGAACACGGACACGTGGGTTTCCATGGGACAGGAATCGGAGAAGAGCGTCAGGGAAAGCCACTTTCTGCCCTATCAGGTGAACGATGCCCTCTTGAAGCATGCCGCGCCGGGGCACAGCGTCTTCCACTGCCTGCCCGCCTACCGCGGCATGGAGATTACCGCCGAAACGCTCGAACGCTTCGCTCCTGCCATCTTCACCGAGGCCGAAAACCGCCTCCACGTCCAGAAAGCTGTTCTTGCCACTCTGGCGCAGCCGCTCAAGTGAATCGCCATGGACACTTACGATACGCGTATTGCTGAGCTGCTTGACGATTTCAGCCTTTTCCAGGACTGGATCGAACGCTATGAATACATCATCTCTCTCGGCAGAGAACTGCCTCCCTTTGATGAGAAATACCGCAGGGATGAGAATCTCATCAAGGGCTGCCAGTCACACGTATGGCTCGGGGTCGAATTCTCCGGCGGCAGAGTGTACCTCCATGCGGACAGCGATTCTCTGATCACCAAAGGGCTCATTGCTCTGTTCATCCGGCTGCTTTCCGGTCTGCCGCCCGAGGAAATCATTCGCGCGGATCTTTCGCGGCTCGAGCAATCCGGACTGCGGGAACACCTCGCGTCTACCCGCGCCAATGCGCTCGGCGTCATGGCCGCCCGCATCAAAAGCGATGCCGCCGTTTGTGCCGCTGCCTCGCCTGATTGATTTTCTCTTCCCGCGGCCGGGGCTCCATCTCCGCTCCGAGAGGGCGTGGCGGGCCATGGCGCCGGCTTTCCCCGTGCGGACATAGTAATTGACTTTAATGCCGCGTATCCCTACAATCAGGCGCAATCCGCGGGTGACGCCCGCGAAGGGGTTGCCAGCTCATTTTTGCATGATATGATACGCATCAAAGTGATCAGCCACGCTCTGACAGGTTACGGGAACGGTCGCGGAAGAGATGTCGTGCGTGAAGATTGCATATTTTTGCAGGACGCCCATTGCCGGGATTATGACTGGCTGGTGGTTTACGATGATTTTCCCCGGGCTTCGGTGGGCTCGATCCGAAATGAAACGGAGCCTCTGGCCTGTCCCTCGGCGAGGACAATCCTTGTGACGGCGGAACCTCCTTCCATCAAAATCTATCCGGCTCCCTATACGAGGCAATTCGGTCATGTGCTCACCACGCATCCGCGCCGTTTTCTGTCTCATCCGGGGTATCGGATCGGGCGCGGCTGTATGTATTGGATGGCCGGATATTCGATGGACGAGGTGCTTTCAATGCCTGACCGTCCGAAGAGCCGCGATGTTTCCGCCGTTTGTTCGGCCAAGCGGCAGAGGCATACCCAGCACCGCCTTCGCTATCGCCTCATGACGTATTTGACTGAACATCTTGAAGGTTTCGAGTGGTATGGATGGGGCGTGCGCGACATTCGCTGCAAGTATGAGGCGTTGAATGACTATCGCTACCACGTGGCCGCTGAAAACTACATTGGAGATCACCATTGGAGCGATAAAATTTCAGATCCTCTGCTAGCTCTCTGCCTGACTTTTTATGCGGGCGATCCGAAACTGGCCGAAATTCTGCCGGCGGAGAGCTTCATTCCCATTCCCATCGATGACGAGAAGAGGGCTCTTGCCGTGATTCGCGAAGCGATCGCCCGCAATGAATACGAGCGGCGTCTGCCCGCCATCCGTGAAGCCCGCCGGCTCATTGTCGAAAAGTACAACTTCTATCAGCAGATCGTCGATCTCATTCACGAACAGAGTGTTGCGTCGGCGCCTCAGGGAGCTTGCCGGAGAAAGGGAGAACATCTGCTGAAGGGCAGGCATACCTTGAGGCGCAATCCGTGCAACGCGCTTGCGGAGGGCGTGGAGATCCTGCGCTACAGGACGTCGGCTCTTTTTGATTGCACAAAACATTGAGTTTTATTCTTTGTTGTGAAAATAGTCAGACTCTCCGACGGCCTTGGCAACCAGCTCTTCCAATATGCCTTTGCCCGTGCATTGGCGAAGCGGACGGGTGACGCCGTGCTGCTCGATCGATCGTGGTTCGAGGAATTCGGCGGCAGACACCGGTTGGCTGTCTCCCGCTCTTTCGGCTTGAGGTATTTCCGGACGGCGCTGCCCTATGCGGAACCGGACGAGGTGAACGCGACGGTTTACGGCCGCGGTTCCCTGGGCGTCTTGAGGCGTGTTCTTCGCCGCAGGAAAGGTCTCCTGCGGGAAGGGGAGGCTCGGTTGTCATTTGAGCGGTTGGCGGACATGAAAGAGGACGTGGTCATCCAGGGGTGGTTTCAGCAGGCTTGTTATCCCGGGCTGGTGCGCGAAGAGCTGCTGAACGAGCTTCTGTTGAAGCCCCGGGTTTTCGAAAAGCGGAATGATTGCATCGCCGAGGAAATGGCCGGCTGCGCCTCGGTGGCCGTTCACATTCGCCGGGGGGATTATACGACACCCCATTCCATGCAGGTGCATGGGCTCTGTCCCCCGGAATATTACGCGAAAGCCCTCGAGATTGTGGCCGAGCGCACGGGTGAGCCGTTGCAGCTTTACGTCTTTTCCGACGATCCTGCCTGGGTGAAAGAGAATTTTCGATCCCGATTCCCGTTCAGACTCGTGGATTTCAATTCACTCGGCGCCTGCCATTTCGATATTCGCCTGATGAGCTGCTGCCGTTATGCAGTGATCGCCAACAGCACCTTTTCCTGGTGGGGAGCCTGGCTGAATGCACGCCCGGACAAGATCGTCGTGGCTCCGGAACGTTGGTTTGCCGACGGCCGCAGGACGCCCGGTCTTTTCCCTGAGGGGTGGATTCTTCTCTGATGCCTGCTATGAAAATTCTTCTGGCCTATTCAAAAAGACATTTCGATCCCGCGGTGCGTTCGGCGGACAACGGACTGCGCTTCTCGAGCGCGGCGATTTTGGCCGCTGGGCTGTATGAAATTCTCTCCCGCTTTGGAGAGGTGGATTATGTGGACGGGCTTGAGCCGCCGCGCTCGCTTCCCCGCCGCCATTATGATCTGCTCGTTTCCATACTGGGAGGAATCTCGCCGCTGCATCGCTTGGCCTGTTTTGACAAGACAGTGCTCTTCGCCGTCAACATGCACCCGGCGGAGCGCAATCGCATTCTGCATGAGTTCAACGTACGCTACCGCGTATGCGGCCAGGCTCTTCTCGACAGAACCTGCGTTTTTCTCAAGACGTTGGATGACATTAAAGCGGCGGACGCCGTTTTTATGGTGGGCAATGGGGAGGTGCTCCGGAGTTATGTGAGAAGGTGCGTCCCCCGCTCGCGTTTGCGCTGTTTCAATTACGCAAGCGCGCTTGAACCCGTCAAAAAGACGCAGGCGTCTCCGGGAGCTCCTGTCTTCGTCTATGCCGCTACCGAGATGTGTTTGCGCAAAGGCTTCGACATTATGTCAAGGCTTATGGAACAGGCCGCCCGCGCAGGAGAAAATTTCCGTCTGCTGGTGATTGGAGCGGCTGGCGCGGGACAGTACCGCCGGAAGCTTGAGTCTCTGCAGGCGCTGCTGGGGCCGCGCATGGCATATGGCGGTTGGGTGGATTCCTCTTCACGGGAATATGCCGCGCTGCTCGATGAGGGCGATTTCATCCTTTTCCCTTCGCTGGAGGAGGGACAGGCGGGGAGTGTGCTCGACGCCATGGCGCGGGGGCTTGTGCCCATTGTCACCCGCGCTTCGGGGATTGATTGGTCGCCTTTCGGGTTTCTCCGTCCCGAGCTTGATTCGCCGGACAATCTCCGCATTATTTTCCGTGCGCTTCATGCCGCGCCGGAGGAGAGACTGCGGCTTTCCCGAGCAGCCGGGCGGGTCTATGCCGATTTGCATCTCGGCTGGCGTGAGCCTCTCGCCCGCGCCTTCGGTTATCTTCTGAACCACGGTTCCCCCTGGCCCCGGGTGATCGCGGATGTGCGGGACGACGCCTTTGCGTCCGATTATCCCGCTCTCGCCGCGGAGGGGCTTCCGGCGGATTATATATTGCGGGGAGGCGCCGTTTTGCCGGGGTCTGCCGATTTGTATGACTTTGTGTCATTCATGGAGAAAAATCCCCGTTGCGGAGTTGCCGGAGCCGGAGCCCGTCTCTCTTGCAAAGAGCTGTATTGGCGCGAGGGCGAGCCCGTGCCCGTGCCTCGGCTTGTGAGGGCTTCAGGCGAGGAAACAGGGGAGGCCTGGGTGCTGGAATCCTGCGCTGGTGAGGAGATTCTCTCGGCGCTTGCGGCGGATGCGCTGCCGCCCGAGCCGCCTCTCGCAGTTCCTCGTGGGTTCAGACGGTTTGTAGCGGAACCCGCCGCCCGCATCGGGAGTCTGTTCGCACCTTCGAGGCGCATGCGGCGCAAACTTTATAATTACTGGCGCGAAAGCCGTTAGAGCCATCTTGCCCAATGGAGGATACCGGCGGCGAGGACGATTGCCAGCGCCGTCAGAATGCAGTATTTAGGAAGGCGTCTGCGGAACTTGCTTTTCTTTTTCACGTCGGTGGCGCCTCTCAGCCAAGCGTGGCCGCCGTAGCGGTCTTTGTCGCGGGGACCGCAGATTATCCGGCCGCGGTTCCTTCGGTTCATGGCGTATTCCGGCCACACAAACTCAGGGGGGAGCACCTTGACCGGCTTCCCGAGCAGATAGCGGTTGAGGTGAGATTCATCATGCCACACGGCAACGATGTTGTGCTCGAGATCCTCTTGAGTCGCTTTCGAGATGCTCCGGCACAGTTCGAGAAAGGCAGGGACGGCGCCTCCGTTGAAACCGCCGGCGAAGTAGTGTTCGCCCTTGCCTGCGGGTATGAATGCGGCCGACGCCGGGTTGCGTTCATAGGGGTATTCTTCGACGTCGAGTTCGAGAGATTTGCGATGCTCCGCCACCACGAGTCCGCCTTCATCGGGTGTCGGAAGGATGGCGCGGGACACTTCCTGAAAAAACACGTAATCCGCGTTGATGAAAAAGACATAATCGGCCTTGCTCCACAGCGCGGCATGTTCGAGGAAAAGGCGGTAGCGAAACAAGGTCTGGAAGGGCCAGGGCTCTTGGCGAATCTTTACAAGCGTTACACTACACTCCCTTGTGCTGAGTGCTGGGTGCTGGAACGTTTCGGGACGATCGGTGAAGAGGATGACATGCCGTTCGCAGTCCGGCAGAAAATATTTTGTCATCGTGGCATAGAACTCATCCCAAAAAACGGTATAGCGCCCGGTGGCAATATAGAGGACGGTGATTTTCATGGCAAAAGCTCAGAGCCTGTTTTTACGGCAGGAGCGTGCCCGCCGGAGCTTTGCCTCCACTCTGGCAAGCTTGCCGAGCAGATGTTCCCGCTTTGAAGAGGAAGCGAAGGCGCAGCGCGCAGCCAGCAGAATTCTTTGAATGCGCAATGAGTTGGCTCGACCTGCTTCTTTCTTTTCTTCCAGCGCCTTCCGAATGAGAAAGGACTCGTGGAAGGCGATGTCGGCGTCGAGCCCTCCTTCCCGGGCTGCCGCCCACCACATGTGTGCCAGCGGCACGCGGACGGGATCCCTCCAAGGTTTCGCACCTGCGTAATGCACAATCCCCAGGGAGCCGCTTCTCAGCAGTTCATCCCGGGCGGCAAGGATATTCTCTGGGAAATCGTCGCCGATCATTTGAGGCGTGATGAAGTTCCAGCGGGGCGGCAGTTCAAGGTGGTCGCGCGCGAAGAGAAAATTCAGGATATCCTGATCGGGGTAGACGAGATGCTCGAGCGAACAGAATGCCGAGCTCAGGCGCGCTTCGAAATCCTCTGCAGGGCGCATCCGGTCGAGGTCGAACAGCATTGCTCCCGCGTTGAAATAGCGATCCATGAGATGGCCGCAGTCGGCGAGCGTGTGCCGTACCTCGGAGCAGGATTTTTGGAAACAGAGGCACACGTCGGTCACCGCGGCCACGGAATTGCCCCGTAGAGCCAGTTGGAACAGGGGGGACGGATCGTTGCAGACGAGCGTATCGACGTCCAAGTAGAGCGCACGGGAGCACTCCGGCAGCAGAGAGGCGAGAAAGAGCCGATAATAAGTGGTGCGGGACCACGCCGTCACTTTCCCTTGGCGTCCGCGTTGTTCGAACAGGCGATCCAGTTTCTCGTCGAGAGGGGCGACTGGGAGCCATTGCAGCGAAGCTCCTGGATGGGCGGCGACCACTTCGGCCAATCGTTCCTTCCTGAAAGAGGAGACATGCTGCTCCATCACCGCGATATGACATGGCGTTCCGGGCGTCACGTGCGTCAACAAAGAGGAGACGGACACCAGCAAATAAGGCAGATAGGCGTCGTCCGCGGCGTAAACGACCACAATGGGGTGTGCGCACTCCGCGGGCACCGTCATTCCCGCTCCGGTGTCCTCCGGACGGGCGTGTTTCCGCTCAGATGGGGGGGTGTTCTCGGGTTTTGTCATCGTCGTTTGTCCTTTGAGAGTGTCCCAAGCCGGGATTTCCGCCCATGACGCTGCTATCGTACTATGTTGTTCCTCGGTTGGCAAGCACGGATTTAATGGTATATCCAAGGAGGAGCCGCTCCGGAGAAGCGGAGACAGACGCGCTGGTCATACGGCTTTTTCTCAATGCCGCACCGCATGCCGCAATTCCGCCCCCGGCCGGGGCGGCGGACAAACGTATTCTCATCCGCGTTATTTTATGCTGGAGCAGTCAGTGAGAGCAGTATATACTGCCGCCCGTATGGACGCCGCGTCGGCTTGCGGTGCATCAATCATGCGGAATGCGACGAACAGCGAGGCCGGACAGGACGAGTTCGGAAAACAGCGCCGGAATGCCGTTTCGGAATATTTGCAGCTTCGAAGTTGCTGGCGCCATCCATGGCCTCATCTGTTTCTTCTGCCTGCGCGGCTGGCTGCGCTGGGATATAAGTATCTGCGTTGGAAGCAAGCGCAGGGGAAGACTCCTCCCCGCTGGCTTTGTGCGGCCGCGTGCATGAAAAATGAGGCATCCTACATCGAGGAGTGGCTTCGGTATCATCTGCTCGTCGGTGTCGAGCATTTTTATCTCTATAATAATAACAGCGAAGACGGAATTGAAGAAGTCCTCCGGCCATGGATCGAATGCGGGCTGGTCACTTATACCGTCTGGCCGGGGAGGCATCAGCAATTTGCCATGTATCGCCATGCCTTGAAAAAGGCTGCGCCTGAAACCAGATGGCTCGCCCTTATCGATATCGATGAGTTTATTCAGGTGCTTGACGGCAGAAAACTCTCGGATTTTCTCAGGGAATACGGCGAAGCCAGCCAGCTGGTGATTATGTGGCAGCATTTTGGCAGCAACGGGCGGCTGAAACGGGATGAGGGGTTTGTGATAGAACGCTTTACGCGTAGGGAAGAAGGAACCTGCCACGTCGGCAAGGCGATTACGCGTCCCGCCGCCGCGCTGGATACGCTCGTGCATTACTGCCTTGTGTTTGGCCGAAGCGTGGATGAGGATCATCTCCCGCTTGAGAGTTTCACCCCCCCCCTCAAGAATTCGGCCTCGCGAATCCGGGTGAACCATTACGCCGTCAAATCGCAGGAAGAATACGCCCTGAAGAAATCGCGGGGGTATGCGACTCCAGGCTCGTTTTCGGACGATTACTTTCAGCGTCTCGATCGGAACGAAGTCGAGGACGAATCCATGCTCCCTTATGCCGAACGGATCAAAATGGCGATCTCCGGGAGTGGAGGCTCTGCCGTTGCGGATCGGGATACGGGCGCCTCAAGAGCCGCCGATTTGACGCGATAGCGTCCGCGCAAGCGGCGGGCCTTTTGCGGGGAGAGCGGTGAAAAGGCGCACGCCTCTCCGGAAAGCGGGCGATGAAAACGCAAAAAGCCGCCCCGCGAACAAGGCGGAACGGCAAACTGCAGCCAATGTGAGAATGGAGCTCAGACCTGAGCGGCGGAGCGAGCCTTGCGGATCATGGAGCTGACCGTTTCCGAGGGCTGGGCTCCGTTCTTGATCCATTGATCGACCTTCTCAAGATCGAGGGTATAATTGACACCTTCCTTCATGGGATCGTAGGTTCCCACCTGATCGATAAACGCGCCGTCGCGGCGTGTCCGACTGTCCACAACGACAATCTTGTAGTAGGGGCGGTTCTTGGAACCTTGGCGAGTAAGACGGATTGCTACCATAATTTGATTGATTTTTAAAAGAATGACCTGTTCCTCCGGAATGGCAAAGCCGCACACGCTTTCTCCTTCCGGGGAGAAGGGGAGGGCAGAATGCCATAAGAGAAGCTTTTTGTCAAGCACAAGAGGGAAGATTTTCCTGCCGGGAACGATGAAAAATGGGATTTTTTTGAACGGAATGCGGCGCAATGGTGTCCATGTCTCCATGGGAACTTGAACGGCGCGGAGTTTGTGGTAAACTGGCCGCGTTCCTTCGAAGAACGATCCTCTCCACCGAAAATGGATACACAAGAATTCAGCGAGCTCGTGGCGCGCAATTCCGCATGGGTCACGGGACTGCGCACCGAAATATCAAAGGTTGTCATTGGTCAGCAGGCTCTCATCAATCGTCTCATTCTGAGCATGCTCTGCAAGGGACACGTCTTGCTGGAAGGCGTTCCCGGTCTGGCCAAGACTCTGTCGGTCAAGGCATTGGCTGGTGCCATCCACGCCGGGTTTGCCCGCATTCAATTTACGCCGGATTTACTGCCTGCCGATCTGTTGGGCACAATGATCTACAACCCTGAAGAGCGGCAGTTCGTCGCCAAGAAAGGGCCGATTTTCTCGAACCTCATTCTGGCGGACGAGATCAACCGGGCGCCGGCGAAGGTTCAGTCGGCGCTGCTGGAAGCGATGCAGGAGCGGCAAGTGACGCTGGGCGAGACGTCGTATCCTCTGCCGAATCCGTTTCTGGTTCTGGCGACTCAGAACCCCATCGAACAGGAGGGAACCTACCAGCTTCCAGAAGCCCAGCTGGATCGTTTTCTTTTCAAAGTGGTAGTGGAGTATCCCCATCGAGAGGAAGAACTGCAGGTGCTGGATCTCATGTCGAGTACGGCTCCGCCGCCCTCCACTTCACCCGTAGTGGGCGTTGCCGAGATCGACGCGGCGCGCGAACTGATGAACCAGATCTACATCGACCCGGCGGTGAAGAGCTATATCGTGGATCTCGTCCGAGCCACCCGTGTGCCCGAAACCGTCGACCGCGGGTTGAAAGGCATGGTGCGCGCCGGCGCTTCGCCCCGTGCGACGATCAACATCGCCGTGGCCTCGAAGGCGCTGGCCTTTGTCCGTCAGCGAGGATTCGTCACTCCGCAGGATATCAAGGACCTCGCGCATGACGTTCTGCGCCATCGCCTTCTTCTTTCCTACGAGGCTGAGGCGGAAAACATCACCACGGACAACATTATTGACCGCATTCTATCCAAGGTGCCCGTGCCGTAAATCCGGCCCGCATCTTTCTTCCCCGACACGCGCGTGGACAAGGCTCAGAACATTCTTCGGCAGGTGCGCCGCATTGAACTGAACGCCCGGAAACTGGCAACCGCCGGCTTTCTGGGGCAGTATCGTTCGGGCTTTCGCGGCCAGGGGCTGGATTTTGACGATTTCCGCGAATACCTGCCCGGCGACGAGCCTCGTTTCATCGACTGGAAGGTGACGGCCCGCACGGGGACTCCCTATGTAAAGAAATTCCGCGAAGACCGGGAGCAGGTGCTTTTGCTGGCGGTGGATACGAGTGCTTCCATGCGTTACGCGTCTGAGGGACGCACGGAGACCAAGCTCGAGTACGCCGCGCGGTTGGCCGCTGTTCTGGGTTACAGCGCGGCGCGCAACGGTGACAAATGCGGGTTGCTGTTGTTCGGGCGCCGCTTCCGCTTTTTCCTCACGCCGGACAAGGGCATGAAACAGACACTGCGCATCATCCGCGAGATCCTTTCTTCTCCTCCTGCTGGGGAAGACGCTTCCATGAACGGCGTGGCTGACGAGATACTGCACACGCAGCGCAAGCGGGCGCTGCTTTTTCTGATCAGTGATTTTCTGATGGAGGCGGACAAATCCGCACTGGGCAGGCTGGCCTTTCGTCACGAGCTCATTCCCGTACGCGTGGCCGATTCCCGCGAGCTCGAACTGCCCGAGGCGGGGCGCGTGGTGCTGCGCGATCCCGAAGGAGGCGCTCCGCTTCAGATCGACCTGCGCCGCCCCGAGCTCATCGAGGCACACCGCAGGGCGGTGACGGCTCATCGCGAGGCGTGGGAACGCGATATCCGCCGCCTGGGGCTCGATTTCGTGGATCTCCATACCCATCAGGACTTCATCCCTCCATTGCGCGGTATGTTCGCTCGGCGCAGCCGCCTTTTCGCCCGCTGACTCTCGGTACTATGCAGGACTTCGCCACAAAGATTCCCGAACTCGAGCCCGACATCGCTCCGGACGCATTGATGCAGACGGGGCTGCTCACTCCGTTGGAGTGGATTCTTCTGGCCGCGCTGGCGGTATTGATTGCTGCGTCGGCCGTGTGGTTTATACTCAAAAGGCGAAAAAATGCGCCCATTCCGCCCACTCATGAGGAGGCGGCTCTGGCATCTGTCCGCGAGGCCGAAGCGGACGCACTCTCCCTGCGCGAGTGCAGCCTGCGCCTGTCGTTCATTCTGCGTTCGTATCTGACGGGCGAGATCAGCGATCCCGCTCTTTATGAGACACATCAGGAATTCAACAGACGCGTCGACTCCCTCGCGTCCATTCCGGCGGCCGTTCAGGAGTCCGCCAGGGAGCTCCTGGAATGTCTGGCCTCTTTAAAATATGCGGGCGAGACGTCTGAAGACCGCGTCCGAAGCCAAGAGCTCTGCGCCATGACGAGGGATCTCATCATGCGCATTCACGCCGCCCGGCAGACGGCGCAGCCCTCTTCCGCCCATGACTGAATCCCTTCCTTCCACCATTGCCGTCGGCCTGCCTTCATGGGAGGGTGAGCTGGTGTTCGGTTCGCCTCATTGGTTATGGCTGCTCTTCCCGCTGTGTGCTCTGTTTTTCCTGAATCGGCGGGCAGGAGCGCCCGGAGTGGTGCTGCACCCCACTGTGCGCTTCATTGCTGACCTGCTTGAAAAGCCCGGCATGCTGGCCGGACGTCTGGGACCCGTTCTGCTCACTTTGGCGGCGCTCTTTTTGACGCTGGCGCTGGCGCGCCCCCAGCTTCGCAACGAACACCGCACCCAGGATGTGAGCGGCGTGGACATCATGATTGCCTGTGACCTTTCAGGCTCAATGACGGAAAATCGCGATATGCTCGTGGAACAGCAAACCCCGGCCGGCCGCCGCAGACTGTTGATTAACCGTCTGCATGCGGCAAAGCTCGTGATCGACCAATTTGTCGAAAGGAGGCCGAACGATCGCATAGGTCTCATCGCCTTCGCCGGGAAGACGAAGACATGCTGTCCGCTGACACTGGATCACAACATTGTGCGGCGCATTGTCAACGGCTTTAACGCCGATTATCTGCAAAGCGACGGTACGGCCGTCGGATCCGCCATTGCGGCTGCCGCTTCGCGCCTGGAAAGCTGTAAGGACAGCAAGTCCCGCATCATCATTCTCGTGACCGATGGAGCCAGCAATGCTGGCAGCCTCCCTCCGATCGAGGCGGCCAAGGCCGCCGCCGCGCTGGGCATCCGCATCTATACCATCGCCATCGGCACGGAAAACAATCAAATCAGTCAGTATACCGCCAATGTCGACTTCTTTGATGAAAAGACGTTGAAAGAAATTGCCCGGATTACCGGAGGAGAACACTACCGCGCCCGTAACAGCCGACTGCTCGACTCGGCGTTCAAGACGATCGACAAACTCGAAAAAACGGAGGTGAAACAACGATCGATCGTTTATCATGAACAACTTTTCATCTATCCGCTGGGACTTGCCGCCGCGTTGCTCCTGTTCGGTCTGGCCCTGCCTCTCGTCCTTCCCAAGCCTGCTCCCTGACATCATGAATTTCATGTACCCCTACGTATTGTGCGCTCTCGCCCTGCCCCTTCTGCTGGCGATACTGGCCTTGTATCCGGCAGGGCGGCATTCCCGGAGCTGGCGGCAGCTCGTTTCCGCCGAGCACGAGGGGGAAATTGTGCTCGCCGTTCCCCTCTGGCGCAGGAAACTGCCTGTGGTTTTGGGGCTTCCGGCTTTGGTTCTGGTGATTTTCGCCCTTGCGAGACCTTATTCAGGAGAAACTCAGGCCGAGGGCGTCTTCAATGGGCGGAATCTTCTGATAGCCATCGATGTATCGCGGTCGATGGAAACCGATGATGTCAGGCCGTCCCGGTTGGAGCAGGCGCGTACTGCCGCCTATGATCTGCTCGAGGCTCTCCCTGAGGAACGCATCGGCTTGATTGTCTTTTCCGGAGAGGCGGATCTTGTGGTACCCCTCACCTATGATCATGACGCACTCAGAGACGCCATTGAACAGGCCGATCGCGGCTGGGTGGCCGCCGGGGGAACGGATTTCGGCCGGGTTCTCTCCTGCGCGGTGGAAACCTTCCGGAAGGAAGCTGCTCGGGGCACAAACGCTCTCGTCATTTTAAGCGACGGGGAGGATACGGTCGGCACCTCCGCGGACTTGGCGGAGGAAGTGAAAAAGAGCCGCTTGCTGGTCATGACAGTGGGCATAGGCACGAAGGCGGGCGCACCCATTCCGGACAAATCGCAGCCAGGCGGTTTGTACGTCGATGGACGGGGAAAACATGTGATCAGCAAGCTCGATGAAGAATCGATGAAGGCTTTCGCACAGGGAACGGGCGGCGAGTATTTCTCACTTCATTCCGGAGCTGACCTCGAGGCGTTTGCTCGCCGGGCCGCTGATCGCCTTGACCGCCAAGAGGAAAAAGGGCGCATACAGAGCGTGCCGAACGATTGCTTTGAGCTTTTCGCCATTCCGGCTCTGACTCTGCTCGTAATGTCTGTAGCGGCTTCCGCCGTGTGGAGAGCTCCTCGGGCGGCTATGTTGCCCGCGTTTCTTCTTTTATGCGGAGACCCGCTTCAAGCCGTTTCGATGGACGCAGTGCGCGAGCGGTTTTTGGCGCAAATGAAAGAAGGGGATTATGAGCAGGCCGTTCAAACCATCGACGAGGCTTTCCGCGACGCCCCCTCCGAATGGGAGCCCGAGTGGCAGTTTGCCCGTGCCTGGGCGGCCATGAAGAATGGAAATGACGATGAAGCCAAACGCGGTTTTTCTGAGGCTTTGCTCAGCCCGCGCGAAGAGTTGCAGGTTGCTTCACTTTACGAGCTGGGTAATATCAATGTACGCCGCCAGTTTGACAAAGTACGGAGACTTTGTGAGTCGGAAGACGGCAAATCGGCTGCGCCCGATATCAAAGAACTCAAAAACGTGGCGGAGGCATTGAAGCGGGATGTGGCCAGTTATGATGACGCACTGAGCCTGGATCCATCGCATCGCCCAAGCTCCTTGAATAAAAAGAAGACGGAAGAATTCATCCGTCTGCTTGAAGAGGAAATCAAGCGCCTCGAACAACAGAACCAACAGCAGGGAGAAGGACA
>JAJQGU010000040.1 GCA_021200315.1 Akkermansiaceae bacterium | reverse complement strand
GAGGCAAGAGCAGCGGGGACGGAATGGGGAAAAGGGGGTGAAGCGGGAGAGCCCGCCGCATCGTCATCCTCTCCAACGTCCTCCGCGGCTTCTGCGTGGCGGACGTTCCGCCGCGCCCGGGCGATCTCTTCCTCCACATCAACCACGCCGTTCATCAGGCCGCCGCCATGGCCTCCGCGGGCTGCTTCCACTGGCTCTACGTGCGCCACGGCGGCGCACGAGGCTCTGGCTGGAAGTGGCACACACCCCCCTCCTGCGAGGCGTTCGAAGGCTTTCAGCGCGTCACCTTCCTCGACTCCCGCTTCCCCATCTCCCCATTTCCCTGGTACCACGCCTACCGCGCCGCCGGCGGCGCATCCTCCCTTACTACGGGCTTCATCCTCGCCAATTCCTTCCGCCACTGGTTCCCCGGCCTCCCCCTCATCCTCGCCGGCTTCGACCCCGCCCACGACCACGGCTCCTGCCGCTGGCACGCCCACTCCTGGAACCTCGAGGACCTCTGGTACCGCCGCCGCGGCTTCCTCACCATCCCGCCCCGCGATCCCTGACACTCCAAAAAACAGGAAAGCGGCGCCGCCTGCTCCCCTCCTCCAGACTGGGCGGGCAGCCCCGCGCGCCGCAACTGCAAAAAACGCCCCCGCCAATCTGCAGAATCAGACAGATTTTTCTAATCTGTCTTTACCATTTTTTCTAACCTGGATTGTGGCGGTACAAGGCAAGATCCTCGTTTTTGAGAAAGGAGACTGTATGGTTCTTCTTGATAAAGGAAAAATGACCATCAAGAAAAAGCTAATAGCATTAGAAGACAGCGACAGCAGATGACCAACACATAAGAACCGCCTACAGCGAATTCGCCAATAAATTTCGCCAATTCACCAGCCATGACGGGCAGTACGGTAGTGGAATGCGGTTACGATTACAGTTTTATATAGATTATACGCAGCCGGCAGAAAACTTGTTACAAAAAGCCGGGATTACCCACGCAGGCGTGGAATATCTCATGCGCGACCACTATCTCAACGGCGGTCCGGGAGGGCTGGAACGGGTTCTCAACAACGCGCTGGGCTTGCCGCGCAACGCGAACGAGAAGCAGCGCGTGGAGGCACTAAAAAACTTCAAAGGCCGGGAGAACGAGCTGCGCGTAAAAATACGTGACGCCCGCGCTGCGGAGTATAACCGCATCGCGATGGTGTACCCGAGCAAGCGGAGGTTTCTTGCAGGCTGGGGAAGGCGCAACCGACGCACCTACGAGGAGTCTGCGTTTATGGGCTAAAGAAACAGCGCGGCGAGCAAGACCACCCAGTAGGCCGCGCAGAAAAGGCGGACTTGAAACGCGAAGCGTGGGGAAGCTTTTATTTTTTTGTCTACCTTCACCACCAAACAACCAACGAGAATAACCAAAAGCGGAATCACAACAAAACACTCCAAGAATGGTGGCAGGGAAAAGAAGAGGCGCGACACGCCAAGCACCAGCGCGGGAGTAGTGAGGAAAACAGGAACCAAAAGAACCGACGTCCCCCAGTACTTTAATTTTTCTGAATCCATATGGCGCATTATAAAGGTATTGCGGAATCAAAGCAAGGCCATTATATTTTTTTTGCAAAAAATGTCAAATATGTATTGACAGGTGTAGCACACCCATGTTAATCTGCCCTCGTGCCAGACAGCCCGGATCCATACAAAACGATGTTTCACTTTCGCATCCCGCGCGAAACCTATCACCGACTCGACAAACTGAGTCGTACGCGCGGCGTTAGCAAATCTGAGCTAGTTTTGGGATGGGTAGCTATGCATGTTCATGATGTCGTTTTAACCGAAGAAGACTATGAACTCATCGCAAAAGAAATTAGAGAAGCAAAAAGACGAAAGGCGCGATAGTGTAGACCTCCAGTAGTGGAATGCGGTTACGATTACAGGGGACGAAGGTTCAGGAAGACAGGAAGAAATATATTGATGAAATTTGCAATTATCTTAATATTAATATTATGGTTTTCGTGGGAAGCATGGGCGCTGTCTCGGCTGGGTGTCGTGCCTGTGGCCGGAAACTATCTGTTGGTACAAGGGAATCGTAAGGAATCCAGACGTGGAAAACCCGCCGTTCCTGAAAAATCAAACGTGACGAACGCAGATGCAGCTGAGACGAGCCGCGGCTGGTTTGTTGGCCGTTCCTGAGATATGCTCAGCTGTTGCAGAGATGATAAATATATGGCGTGCAATTGATGAAGAAAGGCCGTTGATCGTTGTTCAGAAAGTATGAAGGCGCCTTTATCCGTTCCTTGTTTTTTGCTGCTCCGACATACAGTTTGCCGGGGAACAATCGAGCGCCCACGTTTTGTATACTCGCGGCGCACTCTGATTTGCCGCTGACTGAAACTTTGGGTCACATGTATGGATGGGCGGAGCTCCCGGGATTATTCCTTTACTTCCCTCGCGAATCTGGATATATTCTTTCGCATGAATATTCTCGTGACAGCCGGGCCCACGCGCGAAGCTCTCGACCCGGTGCGCTGCCTCACCAATCGCTCGTCCGGGCGCATGGGCTATGCCTTGGCCGAAGCGGGTGCCCACAACGGACACAGGGTGACGCTCGTCTCCGGCCCGACGGCGTTGGACGTACCGCCGGGAGTGGACTTCATCCCCGTGGAATCGGCTCGGGAGATGTATGAAGCTGTGCGGTGCGCATGTGCTTATGCGGACGCGGCCATTCTCTGCGCGGCCGTGGCGGACTATTGCCCTGTAACTTATTCCGAACAGAAAATCAAGAAGATGGAAGAGAAGCTGATCGTGGAGTTCGAACGGACGCCGGATATCCTCGGCAGCATGCGGGATGTCTTCGGCTTTCGGGGGATCTTGGCCGGATTCGCCGCCGAGACACAGGATATGGAAGCAGGCGCGCGCCGTAAACTCGAGAGCAAGAAGTGTGATTTCATCGTGGCCAACGATGTTTCCCGCCGGGACATCGGTTTCGATTCTCCAGAAAACGAAGTGACGCTCGTCTTTCCAGAAGGCAGTTTGAGCTGTCCCCGCGACAGCAAGGAGCATATCGCCATACGCATCATTGAATATGTGGAGGCTCTGGCCTCTTCACACACTCACGGAGTCGCCTGATGAACCGCTTTTTCTCGCTGATCGCGCCTCTGGCGTTCGCTTTATGTTTTTCCGTGGCCGCTTCCGCTCCGGGAAGGGAATATCCTTCCGTTGAAAAGAGCGAGGTGGGAGGACTCGTCGTCTCGACTTTGAGCATTGACGGCAAGCCGGCTCGCCTGATCGTCGACACCGGCGCGTCGCACACCACGCTCGATTTGGAATTTGCCGGCGCGAATTTCCCGGACAAGAAGGCTCTGCCTGTCGTGCTGTTGGGCGCTACCAATGTGAAAACCGCTCCCAAGCTGATGAAGGCCCTGTTGGAATGCGGCTGCTCGGCAGGCGGCCGAGATACTTTCCGCCGTGATGATTATCCATTTTATCTGATGGATTTACGAGAGCTTCGCCGGGTGATGAATGATGCCGTGGACGGGATCTTAGGAATGAATACCATGCGGGAGGCGCCCTTTCGCTTTCATGCGGGCGGAGCAATTTTCTCCTTTCCGGAGGACGCAGAACCGGCGCCGGACATGTTCCCGCTGCGGGGAGATCCGGATGCCGGCGATCGTCTGATTCTCATGGCGCGCGCCGGAGGCCGGGAGATTCCTCTTCTGCTCGACACAGGGTCCTCGGTCACGTCAGTCCCCGAGGATTTGTGGGAAGCCGGCAAAGGCGGGATGATACACTGCGATTCCACCGACATTAATGGACGAAACAGAGGAATGGCGGCCGTCGGCGCACCGATGGATCTGGAAATCGGCGAAAATCTGGTGCTGAGGCAGGTGAGACCCCTGCTGCAGCCGAAAGGCGGCTCTGGCATTCTGGGGCTCGATGCTCTCCAAGATCTCGAGATTCTGCGCGTTCCCGCAAACACCCCGGGCGGACGGGCGGTTTGGTATGGCCGTATCATGACGAAATCCCCTTCAAAATGAGCTGTTCTCTGCACAGCTTGGGCTGGGCGCCTTGCTTCGAGAACGCCTTCCGGGCACTCGGACAGCCTGGGTGGTATCCTGCCCGCATTATCCGGGAAACGAAAATTAATTATACCTTGCTCGCTCCCGATACGGGGGAACATGCCGCCGTGCTCTGCGGCCGCCTTTGGCATGAGGCTGAAACGGACGCGGCTCTGCCTACCGTGGGAGACTGGGTGGCGGCGGATCCGGGAGAAGGAGACGGCCTCCCCGTGGTGCGCGCACTGCTGCCCAGGCGAACCTGCTTTTCGCGCAAGGCGCCCGGCAAGAGTACGTCCGAGCAAGTGATCGGCGCGAATGTCGATCTCGTGGTCATCGTGACGGATGCCGCTGCGGACTACAATCCCCGGCGCGTGGAGCGCTATCTCACCCTCGTGCGCCGCAGCCGGGCGCGCCCTGTCATTCTTGTCAATAAGGCGGACGAATGCGAACCAGCTCTGCTTGAGTCGGTTTGTGCCGCTCTGCGCTCCCTGGCTCCCGATGCGGAGGTGCACCCCGTGAGCGCCCGCGAAGGTCACGGGTACCCGGAGGCGCTGCAAAAACCGGCGGAGGGAACC
The DNA here is from genome assembly GCA_021200315.1 of Akkermansiaceae bacterium. Lineage (GTDB taxonomy): Bacteria > Verrucomicrobiota > Verrucomicrobiia > Verrucomicrobiales > Akkermansiaceae > Akkermansia. Next base: position 26,891 of record JAJQGU010000040.1, on the reverse strand, counting down.
ACGATCACTGTGGTGGGGTCCTCGGGCGTGGGGAAAACTACTCTCATCAATTCTCTGCTCGGCGGACGACAGCGCGAAACGAACCATGTGAACCGAGTCACCGGCAAGGGGCGTCATACCACCGTGGCACGCGAGTTGATTCCGCTGCCCGGCGGAGGGCTGCTCATCGACAACCCCGGCATGCGCGAACTGCACCTGTGGACGGATGCACGCACTCTGCGTGACGAATTTTCCGATCTCGCCGCCATCGCTCTTCGCTGTCGCTTCAGTGATTGCCGTCACGGCAGCGATGCGGGATGCGCCATTCGCGCTGCTCTTGACGCCGGGACGATTTCGAGGACACGCTACGAGCACTTCCTCCGTCTCGACAAAGAGATCGCTCTCTTGGCCGAACGTGCCGAAAAACGGCGCATGACGCTCGAACGAGTTGCCAAACGCAGGAAAGGACGCATCCTGCGCAACCAGCAGGATCGCCTTGACCGGCTATGCGATTTGAATCCAAACCGTTCGCCTCTCCATGAATGATTCATCCCGATCTCCCCGGCTCGTTGCCTGCCGCGTCTGGCGGCGTTGGCTGAAAGGAGGCGCTTTCGCCGAAACCATCGTGAACGCAACCGCTCGCAGGGCGGGGCTTTCCCCGGCCGATCGCTCTTTAGCTCAGGCCATCGTTTATGGCATTCTGCGCCACAGGTTGTGGCTGGAACACCTTTTGAGGGTGCTGCGTCCCCAGGGGCTAGATGACGATTTGAGCGCACTCTGTCTCGTGGGGCTCAGCCAGATCTTCGTGATGGAGTTGCCGGCTCATGCCGCTGTCAGCGAGACGGTAAAACTTGCGCCTGAACGCACGCGCGGAGTGGTAAACGCCATCCTGCGCTCGGCTCTGCGCCGGAAAAGGGAGTTTGACGCCGAAAGGGAGCGGCTTCCCCTTTCCCTGCGTTTCTCCACGCCTGAATGGCTCGTAGAACGATGGTTTGCACAGTTTGGCCGGGAAGGGACCTTCCGCCTGCTCGAATGGAACAACACTCCTCCTGAAATTTATGCCCGAGCCAATATACTGAAACCGGTGAAGGAGGTGCCCCACGGCCTTAGGCCGCTGGCGGATCTGCCCGGATGGTACCGGGTGAAAGGGGCGTTCCCCATCGAGGCCGTGCGGCAAGGGTGGTTTTATATGGCGGATCCTTCTACTCGCCACAGTGTGGAGCTGCTCGCTCCCCGCGCGGGCGAACGGATTCTCGACGCCTGCGCAGCGCCCGGCGGCAAGACAGCGGCCATGCTTGCCATGACGGACAACAGAGCTTTCATTACCGCTACTGACGCGAACACTTATCGCGTGCCTATGATCGAAGAGAATCTTCACCGGCTCGGAGCGAAAAATGCGGCCATCGAAACGTGCGACTGGGAACGCCCCTGTCCCGACCATTGGTTCAATCGGTTTGACGCGGCTTTACTCGACGTGCCGTGTTCGAACACGGGGGTCATCCGGCGCAGAGTGGACGTGCGCTGGCGCCTCTCCCCCGCCGAAATCACCCGATTGGCCATTCTCCAGGGGACGATTCTGGAGAACGCCGCGCGCGCGGTGCGTCCTGGCGGGCGCATAGTTTACTCCACCTGTTCGATCGATAGCGAGGAAAATGAGGAGAACATCTTACGCTTTCTCGCTGCCCATGCCGACTGGAGCTTTCTGCAGGAATGCTCCGTCCTCCCCCAGGACGAATGCTTCGACGGAGCCTACTGCGCACTGTTGCGCAGGAATCAGTGAACGAACGGCGTACGGCGCTGGAAGGCGCGCCGCCCTCCTCATTTAAATGAACGTGCGGATGATGGCCTTTTTCCTGAGGCGTTCGATCCATTGGCGGTAGCGAGCCTCACTGCGTTTGCGGCGCACTGATGCGTCCACCTGCTGCTTGATCTCCGAAAGGGGCGGAGCCGGAGCCAGGCTTTTGCCGATCACGCGCAGGATCGTGAAGCCGTAAGGATAGTCGTAAATGGGGCCGATCAATTTCCCCGGATCGGCGCTAAAGGCAATGGCGGCGAACTCCGGAGCCAGATCTCCGCGCTTTGTGGCAGGCCAGCGTCCGCCCTCTTCGGCCCGCGAATCTTGGGAATAGCGCTTGGCGGCGTCAGCGAAGGAAATTTTCCCATCCCGGATTTCCTTGGCCACATGTTCGGCCAAGGTCAATCGATCCTCCGGTGTTTCATTCATTCCCTCTGGCTGAATGGAGATAAAAATTTTGTCAAAGGTGATGGTGTCTTTTGTAATGTCCCGGAAATCCTTTTTGATCAGTTGATATTCAGCGGCAATCTCGTCCGGGGTAGGGGGAACTCCCCGGTCGGAGTAGAGCGAGGCGCGCATGCCGGCAACGGTTTCCTCACGCTTTACCTGATCGCGGAATTCCGCCAGAGAGAGCCCGGACTGCTGGAGCCATTGCAGGAAGAGCTCGCGATTGCCATTGAACTGAACGAGAATGCGGTTGTTGATGGCGGCCTCGATATGTTCATTCGGAATCACATAGCCTTTTTCCTCAAATTCGCCGAGCACCATTTCCGTTTCGATGAGGTCATTGAGGATGTTCTTCTTGGCCTTGACGAGTTCAGAATTGAATTTGGGACCTTGACGGGGATAGAGAGCCTGCAGTTCGCGATAAATGGGAATGAGCCTGGCACGCACGGCGCTGGAGGTGATGGGGCGGCCGTTGACGCTGGCTGCAATGCGGTTGACGACACGTTCCACCTTGGGGGCGGGCTGTTGAGACGCGCCGCCGCCCTGATGAGCCTCGTCCTGTGCCGCACCCTGCGGACTCAGGGAAGACAGGATCGGCAGAAGTGCGCAGGCGATATGATTCCTCGTGGTCATCGGCACTCATGCTACAAAAAAAGAAATGGCGTGGCAATCAGCTTCTTTGTCTTCAGCTTCAATTTTCCTTCCCGTTCCTCTCCGGACGGAGTGGCGGGAATGCCCGTATCCCCAGAGATTCCGGCCGGCAAGCTTGACTCGCCCCGCCGGCACGGGTAGGATGCTCTCGTATTCGATATGCAAACGCTGATTACATGGTGCGGTCTGGCGGGCGTGCAGGAATGGGTATGCTGCCCGGGAGGACGCAATGCCGCCATGCTCAAGGCGCTCTCGCTCTGTTCGGGACTGAAGCTCTGGACGCATTTCGACGAACGCGCTGCCGCTTTCTTTGCGCTCGGACGCATGCAGGACACGGCGCGTCCGGTGGCCGTCTCGGTGACGAGCGGTACGGCGGCGGCGGAGTTGCTGCCTGCGGTGATCGAAGCCTATTATCAAGGCCGCCCTCTCATCGTCGTGACGGCTGACCGTCCTTCGGCCTTTTCCGGCACGGGCGCGCCGCAGAGCATTGAACAGAGAAATATTTTCGGAATCTACGCCTCTGCGTGCGAACTCGAATATCCCGTGTCGGCCGCATCTCTTCCCGACTTGGAATCTCAAGTAGCGGCGGGACGCCCCGTCCATATCAACATACATCTGCCCGAGCCCCGGCTGGATGACGTCTGCCCGCCTTTCAGCAGTCCGGTCGCTGAAGCTCCCCCTCTTCCTCCGTTCCGTTCTTCGCTTAGCGATCTTTCGCGCATGCTGCAGTTCCGTGCGCAGGAGGGGCTGGCGCTCCTGCTGGGCGGACTTGAACCCGAAGAGCAGGAGCCCGCGCTCTGGCTGGCGAAGACGCTTCGTGTGCCCATCCTGGCCGATGCGACGAGCGGACTTCGCGAAGAGGAGGAACTATCGCCTCATGTTCTGCACGACGGCGACGCCGTGTTGAGCAGCTGCCCGCCGCCATTCGTGCTGCGTGTGGGCGATGTGCCGGCAGGCCGCTTCTGGCGCGATCTCGAAGCTCTTCCCCGGACGGAAGTCTTCTCGATCTCCCGCACGGGATTTTCGGGGCTGGCGCGCCCATCGCACGTGGTGCAGGGCGATCTCGACGCGGTTCTGCGCGTACTGGGTGATGTGCCTCACGTGGGCGATACTCTCAATCTGCGCAGGTTCTCCCACCGCCGCGAAGCTCTGATCGAAGATCTCATACTCACCTATCCGGAAAGTGAAGCGGCGCTTACGCGCACCCTTTCGCTGCAGGCTTGTTTGGGCAATCGTATCTTTCTCGGCAACTCTTCGCCCGTGCGTCTGTGGAATCTTTATGCCCAGAGGCAGCTGCCCGTGTATTATGTGCGGGCCAACCGAGGAGCTAACGGCATCGAAGGTCTGTTGGCCACTTTCCTGGGAAACGCTGCGGCGGGTGGCGAAGCCTGGTGCTTTCTCGGCGATCTCTCGGCTCTCTATGACGCCAATGCAGGACTGCTGCACCGCCAGCTGCCGCGCGGCAAACGAGTGGTGGCCGTGCTCAACAATCACGGCGGCGGGATTTTTCGTTCCCTGCAGGGAGGGGACTCCCTCACGGATGAAATGGAACGACTGCTCGTGCAGCCCCACGATCTCGATATGCAGGCTTTAGCGGATCTCTGGGGAGCCAGGGCGCTCCGCCTCTGCTGTTCGGCTGATTTCGAACTGCTCGACCAGCTTGGCGACGAGGATTTCGCACTGGCTGAGATCGTGCCTGACGCCGAACAGACCGAAGCGTTTAACCGCCGCATGGCCGAAACGAAATGAAAGGCCGTCCCATTCTGATCTACAACCGCTATACCAAAGCGGTGGAGCAGGAGCACGCTCCCGCCGAAGGCGCACTGCGCTTTCTCTACGGCTGCCCTGCGGGAGCTCTGCCGCTGCATCTGCTCGTGAAGAGAGCTTTCTTTTCACGCCTGCTGGGCTGGAGCAAGAATCGCCTCTCCAGTGTGAGCGGGATCGAACCCTTCATCCGGAAATACGGAATCGAGATGAAGGATTTTGAGATTCCCAAGGAAGGCTGGCGCTCTTTCAATGAATTTTTCTATCGCCGTACGGTTCCGGGAGCACGCCCTGTCTGTGGCGGCGGCGCGCCTGCGTTTCCTGCCGACGGCCGCCACAGCGGCTGGCAGGATGTTTCTGAGATGAAGGGAGTCTTCTTGAAGGGGCAGCGCTTCGATCTCCCCGCGCTGCTGGGAGACGAGGCTCTCGCCCGCCGCTATGCGCACGGCAGCCTCGTGCTTTCGCGTCTCAGCCCGGTGGATTATCACCGCTTTCATTTCGTGTCGGCAGGCATACCTTCGGCTCCGAGGCGCATTCCCGGTCCTCTGGCCAGTGTTTCGCCCCTCGCCCTGCGGCGCCGTCTCGCTTGGCTGTGGACCAACAAACGCGAGCTTACGCTGCTCGAGACGCCCGATTTCGGCACTGTGCTCACCGTGGCCGTCGGCGCCACCGGCGTGGGCGCCATCCATCAGACCTATAAATCCGGCCGCCCTGTCGGAAAGGGGGACGAGCAGGGCTATTTCGCCTTCGGCGGCTCCACCATTATCACGCTGTTTGAAGAGGGGCGTGTGCGTCTGGCCGGCGATCTGTCCGAACACACTTCGGAATGCATGGAGCTGTATGCTCATCAGGGGGATGCGCTCGGTGCCGCAAATTGAGGCGTCGCCGGGGAAAACGCCGGTTTTCTCTTTTTGTGATCGAATGGATCTTGACATTCGGCCTCCCGAAGGTACAGTATGACGATACTGTGCGCCCATGGGAACGGGTTTCTTCCCGGCGCTTCCCGATCTGTTCCAGGTTCCGCCTGTTCGGAGCGCACGGCAAACAACCTGTAAATTGAGTGATGAACAACAAATACATTGCAGAATGTCTGGGCACGATGGTGCTCGTTCTCCTAGGCTGCGGGGCGGCTGTGTTCAATGGAGGGCCGACCAGTGCGGCCGCCGTGCTGTCGATCGCCTTTGCCTTCGGACTCTCAGTCGTAGCGATGGCCTACGCCATCGGCCCCGTTTCCGGCTGTCACATCAACCCAGCCATTACGCTGGGCGTCTGGGTCAGCGGACGCATGAAAGCAGGCGAGGCGCTGGGTTATATGGCAGCACAGGTGATCGGTGCCATCATCGGCTCCGCCGTCATTGACGCGCTGGTCGCTACCGGCTCATTGCCGGAGGTCAGGACGACGCTCACGGGAGCTAACTGTTTTGCGGAAGGCAATCTCGTGCCCGCTCTCATCGCTGAGACGGTGTTCACTTTCATTTTTGTGCTCGTGGTGCTGCGCACGACCGCTGCGAAAGGCGGAGCGGGGCCGTTTGCGGGGCTTGTCATCGGGCTCACTCTCGTGCTCATTCATATCGTCTGCATCCCGATCACGGGCACTTCCGTGAACCCCGCGCGCTCCATCGGCCCGGCGCTCTTTGAAGGAGGCACGGCCTTGTGCCAGCTCTGGCTCTTCATTGCGGCTCCTCTCGCGGGCGGATTTCTGGCTGCTCTGGCCGGAGGGAAAGCACCCGTGGAATAAAGAAACATTCCGAGTTTCCGGAATCCGCTTGCCGCCGTTCCGACGAGCCATTCGCCGTGATGGGAAGAAAAAACGGGCCGGTGCTCCCTTCGGAGCGCCGGCCTTGCGGGTTGGACGGAAACTCAGGGAAATCAGTCTCCGCTTGGTTTTTCGAGGATTCCCTGATCAATCAGCATGGCGTCGGGATCGGGATCCCGCCCCATGAAGCCGCGGAAAAGTTCCGCGGCGGGTTTTGTGTTCCCCTTGCTCAGGATGGCTTCGCGGAAGGCTCTTCCCGCGGCGGGGTTGAGAATGCCTTCTTTCTTGAAGCGTGAAAAGGCGTCCGCAGCCAGCGCTTCCGCCCATTTGTACGAATAGTAGCCTGCGCTGTAGCCTCCTGAAATGATATGGGGCAGGTTGTAGATCAATGCGCGGCGCGGTACGCTGTAGGGAAGCATGTAATCTTTCAGGATGAGGCGTTCCGCCTCATCGAGGGACATGCCGCGATATTTATCGTAGTTCACGTACATTTCAAGATCTTCCCGGGCTATGCAGAGCTGGTTCATCGTGTCGATGCCCGCCATGAAATTTCTGGAGGCCGTCAATTTATCGAGAAGTTCCGCCGGCATGGGTTCCCCCGTCTGATAATGCCGGGCAAAGATTCGGGATGCTTCGGGATTCCACGTCCAATTCTCGTTGATCTGGGAAGGAAGTTCGACGAAGTCCCATGCCACTCTGGTGCCGCCGAGCGCCTTCACCTTCACGTCCGAAAGCATTGCGTGCATCAAATGACCGAATTCGTGGAAAAGGGTCTCAACATCATAGTGAGAGAACAAGGCGGGCTTGCCCCCCGCCGGTCTGCTGAGATTGCCGCAGATGGCCGCTACGTGAGGGATACGCGGCGAAGAACCGTCCGCCGCCTTTCCTGTTTGCAGGGGGTTCATCCAGGCGCCGGCGCGCTTGGTGTCCCGGGGAAACCAGTCCATGTAAAACGACCCCAGCAGTTCGCCGCTCTTCACATCGCGCACTTCAAAGAAACGCACTTCCGGGTGCCATACTTCCACGGCGCCCTTCACTGTTTCTTTTTCGGCGCTTCCGGCGCACCATGTCGGCCGTTCGGTGATGGTGATGCCGTACAGCCCGGAATAGATGTCGAACATGCCGCGAAAGACGCTATCCGCACCATAGTAGGGACGCAGCAGTTCGCTGTCGAAATCGTATTTTTCCTCGCGCAGCTTTTCCGTCCAGTAGGCGCGGCTCCACGGCTCGATCTTGTCGGAGCGCGTCCCCGTTTTTTTGCCGATGAAATCGAGGAGCTCGTTGATATCGCGGTAGAATGCCGGAGAGACTCTGCGATGAAGATCTTCCACAAATTTCATGGCTGTCTCTCCGTTGCCGGCCATGCGGTTGTGCGTTGCCAGATCCGCATAGCTCTTGAAGCCGAGAAGCTCTGCCTTTTCCCGCCGCAGCTCGATGACACGGCGAATGATTCCTTCGTTGTCATAGGGCTTCTCCGTGCCCACCCGGGCGTAGGCTTCATATACCTTCTGCCGAAGCGCCTCGTTGTCGGCGTATTTCAGCACTGGCCCCATGGAAGTATATTTCAGCGTGACGAGCCAGCAGGGCTCCTCGGGCGTTCCGAGCCCTTTGGCCAGAGCTTCCTCTCGAGCGCTGTGCTCCCAGGAATCAGGCATCCCGGCGATCTCCGCGCGATCGCGGATGACCAGCTGCCAAGCATTGGCGGCGTCGAGCAGGTTCTGGGCATACTGCCGTGTGAGCTTCGTGAGCTCGCGGTTGATCGATGAGAGACGAGCCTTTTTTTCTGCCGGAAGATCTGCGCCGCCCGTGCGGAAGTCATCCAGCACCAATTCCACAAAGCGTCTCCTTTGAGGATCGAGCGTCTGCACCCAAGGCTGGGATCCCGCATTTCGGAGTACCTGCCAGAGCTGTTCGTTCATCAGAAGGGAGGTCTGGAATTCGGCGACGAGGGGCATCAGCTTTTTCTCGGCCTCCCGGCGCTCTGGGTTGTCTGCCACCGAGGCGAGGTGGCTGAACAGGGATTCCGCCGCGTCCAGCTCATGAGACAGTTCCTCCAGAGCTCCGAATGTGTTCTCATAGGTGGGTTTGGTCACGGCGCAAATTTTCTCCAAGCGTGCGCGCGCCAGATCGAGCGCTAGGGGAATATCTTCTTCCGCTTGTGTTGCAGTCAATTTCGACCAGGAGGGGGTGGCGCCCGAATCAAAATAGGGGTGTTGCTTCAATCCGGATTCCGTACACATCCCGCACGAATTCACCTCCGCTTCCGGAGCTTTCCCCGCCGCGTGCAAACATGCTCCCAGCAGCAGGGCTCCGGTAATCAGATGCGCATATCTCATACTCATATGGCATATATATACGCATATCATCGTGCTGATCTTGCACGCCGGCGGCCTCTTTTCCGCGGAAAGAGAGCGTTAGAAGCCGGGAATGTGGCGCACGTAGAAACCGCTGCAGCCTCGCGGCGTTGCATACCAGCGGGGACCTACGCCGCGCCCGGATCCCGTCGTGTCGAAGCGCAGCCCTCCGATGAGCAGGAACACGTGCCCTTGTTTGGCGTAGACCGTCAGCCATTTGCCGTACCCCCCGCGTCCCCATCGAAGAAAATCTTTCGATGTCAGATATTTGTGAGAACTGATCAACCCCGCCTCGCGCAAGACGAAGGCGACGCTGCCGGAGCAGTCATAGGCGCGGTCATGATGTCGCTTGTGCCCTCCGCCCATGCGATAGGGTTTGCCGACGAGCTTATTGGCTGCTTGCACCGCTTTCTGGATACGCTTCGGCGCGTTTTTCGGTGCGGCGGCCAGACCATTTCTGTACAGTGTCAATGTGCTCCCTGCCCGGTAGACGTAAGCCGGCGTCATGCATTGGGAATTCAACTGTTGCTGGGCTGACTGCTGGCAAGAAGGCAACGCAATGCAGGCCAATAGAAAAAGAAAAAGGGGAAATGCGCGGGAAAGCATGTCGCAACAGTATAGAGCATCATCCCGCAGACTCAAGCTCAAAATGCAATAGGTATCTCGGATTATTGATATCCAGTCATTTTGGTGATGTATCCCCATGTGGGGGGATACGGCTTCCGGGGCTCAGAATTCCTTTTGGGAAAAAATCCATGAGGCCAGAAGCAAATGAAAGACGAAGTAGGCAGCGGCCACCAAAGCGAGATTTCCCGCCAGACCCAGGGGCAGAGGCAGACCCGCCGCTCCGGGGTCAAACACCGCGAAAGCTTGGAAATTGGGCACAATGAGCGCAAAGAGGTCTCCAGCATGAATCACGAGGTCGCTGACGCCTTCCATCCCCGAGGTGAGCACTTGGAAGAGCTGGTTCTGAAATGAGCCGATCAGGTAAAAACCGCAGGAGAAGAACATGCTCACCAGCGTTCCGCTGGTGAAGCAGGAGAAGAGCAGCGTCAGCGAGACCAGGATACACCATTCAAAGAACATCACCAGCAGGGAGAGCTGCAGATTCCACGTGGCGCCTTGGGCGCGCACGGCATCGAGCAGGGGGGGCAGCTCGTCCTGCCGATAGCCGTTGTCCAGCAGGTATCGAGTCTGCTCGGCCACCACCGTGGCCGTGCGGACCTCGAGCACTCCCACCATCAGCAAATCCAGACCCACAAGCGTTGCACCCAATAGGAAAACGACGCCCAATGCCTTGCCCATCAGATAACTTATGCGCGGAACAGGCTTGCAGAGAATCGTATAGAGAATGCGATCCTCGGCGTCCCGGGGTACCAACAGAGCCGTCGCGGCCACGGCCACGAGAAGACCGAAGAGTCTCATGCCGCCCACGGCTGTACTTTTGATCAGCGAAAGTTCGTAGACTCCTCGCACTTCCGGTCCCAAGGAATCGTGAAAGCGCACACCCTGAAGAAGCAGGAAAAGGGCTCCCAAGATGGCCGGAGCCCAGAAAATTTTCATCCGCGCCAATTGGGTGAAAGTGACGGAAGCCACCGCCCACACGCGGCCGGAAACGTCCAGACACGACTGAATCCACGTGCGCATGAGAGTGCTCAGGACTGGCGGCGGGCGTGTTCTCCTTCCTCGATCAGCTCCCAGAAATGCCGGGATCTCCCCAGCTCTTGGTCTTCATTGGAAAGATTGACTCTGTAAAGAAAATCGGAGAGCGAATTCTTGTGGAGCACGCGATGGACGAGCACCTTGTTGTCTTCGATCTGGAAATAAATGCGGTAGTCCGCCGTACGAAAACGGTGGATCTTTTTGCCGTCGCGCTCAATGGATCCGTAGCGGAGATCGGCTCCCTCCTTCAGCGATTCGTCCGTGACGTTAAATTCGGAGAGAAGCTCTAGTTGCTCCATCGTGGGGATCCGAGAGATTTCCGCAGCGCTGATTTCATTGAATACAATCTGATGCACAGGCGTGACTCTACGGGATAACGGACATCGATGCAAGCAGATTTTCCATCCTGCCCTGTCTCTGCGTTCCGAAAGGGGATGCAGCCGGAGGGGGAAAAGTCTCTTCGCCGGCCCCGGAGCACCATTCCGCCTTTTGTGTGTGGGGAGACGTTCCGGAGAGAAGGTCAGTTCCCCCGCACGGTCACCCAGGAGCAGGTGGCGCACGGCGAGAAAACGCGCCCGATCAGAGCCTGCATGTTTTCGGCGCGCACTTCTCTGATGAGCGCGGCCGCCGTATCGACGCGATCCGAAGGCAGCCCCAGCACGGTGTCTACAGCAATGGTGGAGCACAGGCGTGCCTGCGATTGCGTGTGCATCAGGTGAGCCGAAAGAGCAGCGGCGCGCACGCGTTTGAGCGCATCGGGCGGCATGCCGTGGGCGTGCAGGGCGGCGATCGTCTCTTCAAGGGCAGCTCGGGCGGCGTCCTCCTGCCCGGGCGATGTGCCCAGGTAGAGGCAGAAGTTGCCGGCGTCTATTCCGAATAGGGCGGTGGAAGAAGCATAGTAGGCCATGCCGCGCTTTTCTCGGATTTCCGTGAAGAAGGGACCCGCCATATCACGACACCACTCATTGAGCAGGAGCATTGTCGGATATTCGGGCGAAAGGACGCTTACTCCTGGCAAGGCGAGCGCGAGCACGGCCTGTTCTTTGTCTCGGCAGAGGGTCAGTTCGCCCGCCTGCTGCGGCGGAGTGGGAACGCCGCAGGCGCGGGAGCCGGCCGGCATGGGACTGAACACCAGGCGGACAAGCTCTTCCGCGCGGCAGCAGTCAAAATCGCCGGTGAGGCAAAGAGCCCCATTGGCGCCGCAGAGAATGCGCCGGTGCTGCCTGATCAACGCATCGCCCGTTAATCGGGAAAGACTTTCAGGTGTACCATCTGTCGGGTTGCCATAACTGACGCGGCCATAGCACAGGCGCTTGAGTTCACGGAATGCCAGTGCGACAGGATCTTCCAGGCTGTCCAGCACATCGGCCGTCATGGCGTCGCGCTCGCGGCGCACGTGCTCTTCCGGGAAGGTGGGGCGCAGGCATACGTCGGCCAGCACATCGAGCGCTGTGCCGAGGTCCTCCGAGAGACATTGAACATTGATACAAATTGTATTGTTGCCCGCGCTGGAATGGATGGCACCTCCGAGATTTTCCAGCACGGAGGCCAGTTCGGACGAATCGCGTTTTTCCGTGCCCTTCAGCAGGCATTCAGCCATGAGCGCGTTGATGCCCGCAGTATCCTCCGTTTCGGTCGGCGCTCCTGCCTCGAAGGCGATGCACGCATAAGCGGCGGGAATACGCCGGTCGGGTCTGAAAACGACGCGCAGTCCGTTCTCGAGTTCGATTTCCCGGAAGGCGGGATGCGCGTCCGCGGAAGGAGCGGCGCCGCCGACAGGAGAGTTGCTGCCCAGAGGATCGACGCTCACTTCGGTCAGCCTGTCGCCGCGCAGGTAGAGACTCGCCGCGCGATCCATATCTTGGGGAGAGACGCGCTCCAGAGCGGAGCGCCATTCCTGCGCCGCCTCGGGATTGCCGGAGAGAAACCACGCTGTGCCCAGCTCATAGGCCCGTCCCTTTACCGTGGAGAGGCGCCGCAACCGGGCGGCTTTCATCTGCCGTTTCGTGCGCGCAAGAGCGGGAGCCCAATCTTTACCTGCAAGTTCCGATACATAGGCGACGAGTGCGCTGCGGAAGGCATCCCGCTTTTCCCGATCCACCTCGGCATTAATCACCAAGGCTCCCTCTTCGCCGCGAGCCGGCAGCACCGTGGCCGATACGTCATGCACCATTCCTGCGGAGTCATGAAATTGTTCGTACAGCCACGCGCTGCGTCCTGCTCCCAGAATGTGAGCCAGCGCCGCGAGGGGGGCGGCGTCTGGATGCTCCGCCTCCGGGATGCGCCAGGCGAGCATCAGTGTGCTTACGGGCTGGGCGAATTCGGTGCGGAAGATGCGGGGGCCCCACTGTCTCGGCTCGCGGGCAGGGGCGGGGGATGACGTGTCCTTCGGGGGCAGATTGCCCAGCGTCTTCTCGATTTGCGCGAACAGCGCGTCGGGTTCCACATCCCCGGCCGCGACGACGAACACATTGCCGGGCGCGTATCGCCCCGCGTGAAAATTTTTCAGATCATCTAGGGAAAGGCGGTCAAAGCGGTTGCGCTCGCCCAGCACGGGCAGGCGGCGCGGGCTGCGTTTGTAGAGAGTCTCCATCAAGGCGCGCCAGGCCGCATCCTCCGGATCGTCGAGGTACATTGCCATTTCGCGGCGGATCACCTCCTTTTCCCGTTCGAATTCCTCTTCCGGAAACGACGGGAAGAACACCAGCTCCGAGAGGAAATCCACAAAATCGCGCCATGATTCCGACGGCCCGTCGATGTAGAATACTGTGCGGCTTTCCGTGGTGTAGGCGTTCCAGTGGCCGCCTTTCCCCTGCACAGCCTCGGCCAATTCCCGGCAGCCATACTTCCGCGTTCCCTTGAATACCATGTGTTCAATCAAATGCGACAGACCGCTTCCCAGCCGCTCGCCCTCGAACATCGCCCCCGTGCGCACCCAGAACTGCACGGAAACCACTGGATGGGAATGATCTGTCTGCACAAGGACAGTCAAACCATTGCCGCAGGTATGAACCTTCGTCTCGGATTGCATGCCCTCGAGCATGCCACAGCCCGGCTCCGCCCGCAAGGCAAATCGCCGTTCGCCCTTCTCACCACGCCTGACGCGGCGGCGGGTGATGAGGGATGCCCCCAGAAAATTTCCAACCTTCATTCCATTTTCTTTTATTCAGATGAAGATGAACGGATTCCAACTTAAGCACGGGGGTGGGCATCCTTATAGACGGCGGCCATGCGCGATTTGGTGACATGGGTGTAGATCTGTGTAGTGGAGAGGGATGCGTGGCCGAGCAGTTCCTGAACGGAACGAAGATCGGCGCCAGCGTCGAGCAGGTGGGTGGCGAAGCTGTGCCGCAGGCGGTGCGGCGAGACGTTGAAGGGGATGGAGGATCTCTTGATGTACTTTTCGAGCATTTGTTCGACGCTGCGTCCGCTCATGCGTTTGCCGAGGCGCGAGATGAAGAGAGGTCCCCGCGGGTCGAGATCGCACCGATCCCGGTAGTTCGCAATGGCTTCGAGCGCGGGTTCGCCGACGGGGACAAGGCGAACCTTGCGTCCCTTGCCCGTGATTCGGATGCATTCCAGATGAGCCTGGACGGAGCCGGCGTTCAGTGCGGTCAGTTCACTGAGCCGCAATCCGCAGGAATAGAAAAGCTCGAGAATGGCAGCGTCTCTCCAAGGAAGCCATTCGGGTTGTCTCTTGTCCACCGGCGTTTTAAGAGGCAGTTCGAGAAGTTCCTCCATCTGCCTCACGTTTAAGTATACAGGCAGACCCCGGCGCAATTTGGGCAGAGAGACGTCGGCCAGGGGGTTGGACGGCATGCCTTCCCTTTTCATCAACCAGGTGTAGAGACTGCGGAGAGCGGCGAAGCGCAGGCGGATCGTGGCGGGCGATAGCCCTTTCTTTAGAGCCTCGTACAGCCAGTCGCGGAAGAGATCGGCGGAGCAGTTCCGCCACCCGGGAAAGCCGCTTCCCGCCCAGGTCAGGAACGCGGCGAAGGAAAGTCCGTATGTCTCGAGCGTATGGACGGAGCAATTCTGCTCCGTTTCCAGATATTCCAAGAAGCGGTTGAGCGTATCATCCTCCATTGCGCGTTTCTCAGCATATCAGAATCACCGTCGATGTCGATTCCAAACCGTTCTCTGCGGCATATCAGCGGAAAGTCGGGCGGGAAGGGGCATCCTGCCGGCTTTCTCCTTGACAGGGGAGAGCAGGAAGTCTATCCTGAGTTCAATGCTGGTGCGCTTCATCTACTGCATGTGTACACTGGTGCTCGCCTTCGTGCTGGGGTGGGCTCTGTATCCCTTGCTCTTTCCTAGACAGGAAGTCACTGTATCGCATCAGGAAGAGAAGGCTCCGGAGATTGTGCGCGAAGCTCCGGAGGAGGCTGAAGCCGAGGAGGAGCCTGAGATTGTGCAGGCGGAGGAAGAGGAGGATACGCCCCCGCCGCCCGAAGAGAAAAAGCAGGCCGTGGCGCGCGATACCTCGGTGAAGATGCCCCGCCGCACCAAGTCTGGGCGGAGCCATGTGGCGCGGTATGTGGCCAAGTTGCTCAAAAAGAAGGAAAAGGATGGTGCATATACAGCCGGGGATCTTTCTGCCTCCGATTGGGCTGATCCCTCTTCGATCGAGGAAAAGATGGACGCGCGGCTTTCCCGGGGAATGGGTGATTGTTCGGACAAGGCGCTTTTCGAATTCCTGTCCGACCCTCAGAACCGTCTCGATCTGGCACGGCTGGATTTCATCCGCACGATCGGCGCGTCGGCATTGAAGCAGCTGACAAAAGAGACACCTGCCGCCGCGGAGATGCTCGCCGCAATGGGAGGAGATTTGAACTGGCTGGAGAATTTCATGTATTCCGGCCCAGTGAAGCAGGGAGCCGCGGCGCTGAAGACGCTGTCCATGCTCGTGGAGAGCGATCCGGATATTCTCAGGGAAGACACCCTGCGCCGCATCGCCTCGACCGTGGCGCTGGAGTTCGCCCGCAACAATTGGAGAGGCGAGCGCGCGCTCGCCCGCTACAAGTATTATGCGGAGAGCTGGCGCGGCAGAAAGCTCAACAAAAACTTCGACCATCTGCGCTATTGGGAGACGCGGATAATTACCGGTTGCGCCTCTCTCGACGCTTTTGGAGACGAGAAGTCGCTGGCGTGGCAGCGGGATAACGTGCGCCTGCCCGCTTCGCTCTACACGGGTGCCGGCGGTCAGGTGCCCTATCGGCTGCTCGGCGTGGCGGGTGATACCGTGTTCAATGAGAATTACTACAGACCTTTCCGCCCTTATTTTGACGATATTCAGGCCGAGATCACGCGAGAGGTGGGCGCGGTGTGCGGAGGGGTATCGCATTTCGGAGCCTATGCGGCTCTGGCCAACGGCGTGCCCGCTATGACGATGGGAGAGCCGGGGCACTGTTCCTACGCCGTGCGCGTGAATGGCAAGTGGAAGAAATGCAACTCGATCTATTGGAAGAAATCCCCCGGATGGGGAATTTTTGGAGAGCGCACTTGGGATTTCCTGCTGCTGACGGATGATCTGTATTCTGATTTCGGGCGCACGCTCATTTCCGACGAAGCGCGGGCGCTGGCCCGCTTTTTCGCTTCGAGGGGAAAGATTAAGTTGGCTCTGAACACCTTTGAGCTGGCGCTGCTCGCGCAGCCTTTGAACTATCCTGCGTGGGAGGAGGCCGCGGCGGCGTTCTCCGTGCATGCGCCGCGGGATCTCGACTGGTGGCGGGATTTGCACGATCTTGCCCTTCAGGGGCTGAGCGCCAACCATGGGGAGGCTTGCGCCACCTTGCTGCGCAAAAGCATCTACCCCGTTCTCTCCCCTCTGATGAAGGATCGCCGGGCTTTGATGAATCTCTATACCGATTTTCTGAAAAGCCAAGAGGACATGGGAGATAACCGATGGGATATAGGCCCTCTGTTGACGAGCGAATTCAATTCCATAGCAAATAATAAAAAGGACAGAATTTACTACTTGCAGCAGGTGCTGAGGATTTTCCTGGAAAAACCGGCCTTTGCCGGGCCCGCGCTGGCCTGGGGACTGGAGGCGACGTCCTCGCCGGATCAGGACGAGGAGGTGGAGGAGGCATTTCAGCGCATGGTGCTCAGTGCGATGAGAATGAGCAAAAGAGGCGATAAAGATATGTGGGAGACTTGCGGCGAAGCCATGTACACGGCTTCCGCCAACAAGGATCGCGCCACGTTCCAAGCCATCGGGAAGCTCGTTGGCAAGAAGTACAAGAACAAGTTCCCGAAAAAGAAGCCCCGCTTCAAGGGCTTCAGCGGCATGGTCGTTTCCGAGAAGGGCTTGATCAGCTCTGGCGCCACCATCGATCCGGGAGGGAATGTATGCTTGCAGTGGGGGGTGCTGCAGCCTACGGGCGGCGCGATCGAGGTCAAATTCACCGGGGAGCTGGGAGTCACCGTCGAGCTGGAGACGCCCTGCAAACTGAATGGCGTGGTGCTGGTGTTCCCGTCGAGGGAGGCTGTGGTCAATCCGGCGATGTACGGGGCAGGGGGCGCCTCCGCCGGGGCGAGACCCTTTCATGTGCGGGTGTCCGACAATGGAACGGATTGGGTGAAAGTGGCCACCATCGAAAATCCCGACGCCGCCGCATTGCGCTTTGATTTGCGCCGCACCCAGCCTCGGGCCCGGTATGTGCAGGTCGTCCGGGATGGGGACATGATCATGACCAACGTTACCGGATTTTACGTGTATGGACGCAGTATTCGCTGAATAAAAGGATGAAGAGATTGCTTGCCATCGTGTTGCCTCTCCTGATGAGCCTGGCTGTCCTGCAGGCGGGGCGTGTTTCGTCCTATCCTGACGCCCTGCGCCGTGCGGGTGATCACGGCGCCGTGCTCTTCTGTTATGGCGTGGGCTGGGATCAATTGGGTGACAGAGCCTATAATGATTTCGTCAAATCGCGCAAAATTGACCGTATCGCAAAAGGCGCTCCAGTCGTGGTAATTCCTCTTTACGACAGCCCCACCCCCGACGAGAAGAAGAACTTTGATCGTATCATGGGCGGCAGGGGGCTCCCCGGGGGAATCCATTCGACGCCGTGCCTGGCCATCGTGGATTCCGACGGAAATGTGCGGGACGTCGTGCAGGGAGCCGATGAGATGGGGGACGTTGAGAAGGCTCTCGTGCTTCTGGAGCAGAAGCTCGAGACGGTGTATAAGCAGAACAAGCTGCTGGCCAGCAGTCTGAGGGCGCATGGGGGGCGTCGCTTGCGCCTTCTTTCCGACGCTTTTGATCTGGGCCCGAAAATTCCAGGCAAATTCTTGAAGGATCTGCCCGATGATCCCGCCTATGACAAGGACGGCTATGCCGCCAAGCTGAAGTTCGATCCCATCGCCCTCGTGGGTGCCCTGCAAAACAAAGGTTTGGACGAGGCGGAGGCGAAAGTGCGCGGCATGCTTGAACTGAAGTCGTTCAGCAAGGAACAGCGGCAGCTGATGTACGCCGCTCTTACCGGGCATCTTCGTCGAAACGGTGCCGATGCGGTACGGCTCCGGAAGCTCTACGAGGAAATGGCCGCAATCGATCCCGATTCCATGTATGGCGCCTATGCCAAAGAGGCCATCAACTTCTGGTGCGGAGGAGGAGTACCTTCATCCGGGGGGCGCAATGCCATCGAGCCCGGCAGTGGTGTTTCAGAAGATGACGACTAGGGCTGGCTCTTGCTGAGAGCCTCGTATCTTGCCAGAATCCACAACAGATCCGATAAGCGGTTGAGAAAGAGAGCGCTTGAGATGTTGCTCAATTCGTTCCGCTCGCGCAGTACGGCAACGCGGCGCTCGGCTCGCCGGCAGACGGCTCGGGCGAGATCGATCAGCGCCGAGGCGAGGGAAGCGTCTCTGCCCGGGCGCGCCCAGCCTTGAAACCGGATGCTGCATTCTTCCTCCATGGATCCCGCAATCTCTTCCAGCCAAGAAACATCTTCCGGGCGGACGCGGGCATAGCCCTTTTCATCGTATGCGGGCAGATCTTCTTCAAGTGTGGCCAGTTCGCCCATCAGCCCGACGAGACGCGCCTGCACTCCGTCGATCTTCTCTTCGGTGGGGGCGGAGACGCCGGCGGCGCGCGCTGCGCCCAATGCGGAGTTCAGTTCATCCACCGTGCCATAGGCTTCAAGGCGCGGAGCCGATTTGGGGCTCCTTTTGCCGAACATCAGATCCGTCCATCCGTCGTCACCCCGTTTCGTGATTACGCTCATTATGCAATGATACCATGGCACCCCTCGCCGCGCAAGCGCAAAATCCGCCCGAGCGGGGGCAGTGTGCTCTTGTTCACTTCTTCTTGCGGGTAAAGAAACCGGGGTGCTGAGGCGAATCTTAGAGAGAGGGAGCGGCGGAGCAGGTGATCAGATTGATTTCCGGAGGACAGAAGAAGCGCATGTTGCCGATGCTGCCCACGCCGCGGGTGACGAAGACATGGCGGCCGTCCTCCTGATAGAGGCCGCCCGCCATATCGGAGCGAAAGGAAATGCATTTGCCCGTGAACGGGTTGCCGATCTGTCCGCCGTGCGTGTGGCCGGCGAGCATGAGATCCCATGCGAAATTCTTCAGCACATGGCGGCTCTCGGGATTGTGCGAGAGAAGCAGGATGGGAGGCCGCTCGCCCGCGTCCCGGGGCTGCATGCAGAGATCGGGGCGCTCGTCTCCTTCCGTCCAGTCTCCCAAGCCGATGATACGCAGAGTGCGCCCCGAGGGGGCGGCCCAATCGACTTTCTCGTTGCGCAGCAGCGTGACGCCCGCCGTCTGGTAAATACGCGCGACGGA
This sequence comes from Akkermansiaceae bacterium, assembly GCA_021200315.1. Taxonomy (GTDB): domain Bacteria; phylum Verrucomicrobiota; class Verrucomicrobiia; order Verrucomicrobiales; family Akkermansiaceae; genus Akkermansia. The sequence goes on along the minus strand of JAJQGU010000040.1, from coordinate 7,693 downwards.
GTCCAGTTTGCTCATGTCGTGATTGCCGAGGATGGCGTACACAGGGGCGAGACGCACAAGTTCCCTGAGCTGTTCGATAAAAGTGCGCGTGCGGGAGAGGCGCATGGTGTCGGTGATGAAATCGCCGGTGAACACGATGAGATCCGGCCGGAGCGCCGGAGCTCTCCGCACCAGCTCGGCCAGCAGCTCCTCATGCTGGTGGAGATCTGAAAAGTGCAGGATACGCACTCCCTCCATGCCGGGGAGGACGTCCGGCGGAAGCGCTGTCTCATTGGTCTCGAGATGTTCGGCATCCCACCGGCCGTAGAAGACCGCGCCGCCGGCGGCCAGCGCCGAGGCCGCCAGGAATTTGCGGCGGGTGCAGCGTGCCTGGTCTCTCGGCGGTTTGGGACGGGCGGCTGCGTGGGAGTCGTCGGCCATGGCGTTCTCAGGGCTGCGGATTGAGACAGGCCAGATCGGGATCGAGGAAGAGTCCGTCTTTGCGGATCAGCACGTCGTCGAAGTAGATTTCGCCTCCCCCGTAATCTTTGCGCTGGATGCAGACGAGATCCCAGTGCACTTGCGAATGGTTGCCGTTGGAGGCGTTTTCGTAGGACTGCCCCGGAGTGAAGTGGAAGGACCCGGCGATCTTTTCGTCGAAGAGGATGTCGCGCATGGGCTGCAGGACGGCGGGGTTAACACCCAGCGCGAATTCCCCGATAAAGCGTGCTCCGGGGTCCGTGTCGAGAATGCGGTTGAGTTCCTTGTCCCTGCCGTTGCAGCGGGCTTCGACGATTTTGCCGTTCTCGAAACGCAGACGCACGCCGTCGAAAGCGATCCCCTGGTAGATGGAGGGGGCTGTGTAGCTGACGACTCCGTTCACGGAATCGCGCACGGGTGCGGTGAAGACTTCGCCGTCCGGAATATTCATTTCCCCCGCGCATAAGTGCGCGGGAATGTCCTTGATGGAAAAATGCAGATCAGTGCCCGCGCCGGTGATGTGCACGCGGTCGGCTGCGTTCATGAGGTCTTCGAGCTTCTGCATGGCGGGCAGCAGCTTGCGGAAATCCATCAGACAGCAGCGGAAATAAAATTCCTCGAACTCTTCCGTACTCAGGGAAGACTGTTGAGCCATCGAAGGCGTGGGCCAGCGCAGCACGCACCACTTGGTGTGCGAAACCCGCTGTTCCTGCATGGGCTTGAGGTGTTTCATGGCCAGTTTCATCTTTTCGGCCGGCACGGAGGAATTTTCGAAAGTGTTGAAGGCGCCCCGAATGGCGATGTAGGCGTCCATGTCTTTCATCTCGTCGAGAGAATGTTCGCCGATCATTTCATATTGCTCGTCGGTGGCGCCGGAGAGCATTTCGCGGGTGACGGTGCTGTGGGTGAGCCGGATGTGGGGGCAGGCCCCGGCGCGTCGGACGGCGCGGATGAGAGCCACGGCCATTTCATCGGGTGTGTCGCACAGTTCGAGCAGAATATGTTCCCCCGCCCGGAGCTGGGTCGAATACTCGACGAGGAGAGCGGCCAGTTGATCGAATCTTGGGTCTTTCATAATCGTTAAACGAAAGGTTGAGTTTTCAAAAGCTCCACGGCTTCGCGGAGATCGTCCTGAGTCACTTCGCCGGAGAGAACAGGCTCTCCCGGTGCTTTGAGGAGTACGAAACGGATGGCGCCGCCCCGGAATTTTTTGTCGGCGGCGGTTTTCTCGAGCACGGTCTCCACTCGGATACCTTCGGGCAACGTGAGCGGGAGGCCGAGCTCGTGGAGTACGCGCAGAATGCGGAGGCTCTCCGCGTGCGCCAGCCCGGCCCGCCGTTCGCTCAATGCCAGAGCCGAGCGCATGCCGAGGCTCACGGCCTCGCCGTGCAGCAGGGCGCCATAGGGCAGAGATGCCTCGATGCCGTGGCCGATCGTATGGCCAAAATTCAGAAAGGCGCGCACGCCGGTGGTCTCCCTCTCGTCTTCCTCGACAATGCGAGCCTTGATCGCCACATTGCGGGCGAGAAGGGCGGGGAGCTTCTCCATGGTGGCCAGCGAAAAGCCCAGTTCGATCTCGCGGCTCAGTCCGGCGAATTCAGAAAGCATTTCCGGGTCGCGGATGGCTGCGTGCTTCACCATTTCAGCCATACCTTCGCTCACGATGCGCGGGGGGAGCGTGGCGAGCGTGGTGGGGTCGATCACTACCAGTGCGGGTTGGTGGAATGCGCCCACGAGATTTTTGCCGGCGGAGATGTTGACGGCCGTCTTTCCCCCTACGGAACTGTCCACTTGAGCCATGACGGTTGTGGGCACCTGCACGAAGGGGATGCCCCGGTAGTAGGTGGCGGCCGCAAAGCCGGCCAGGTCGCCCACCACGCCGCCGCCCAGCGCCACAATGAAGCTGGTGCGGTCATGCCCGTGCGCGGCGAGCTCCGAAGCCAACTGTTCGACGCAGGGCAGGCTCTTGCTCGCTTCTCCGGCGTCGATAACGTGCAGTGAAACGTTGTAGCCCGCCTCTTCCAGGGAGTGGCGCGCGTTATCCGCGAAAAGGGGGGCCACGTTGCTGTCGGTCACCAGCGCCGCCCGCCCTTCCATATGGTGGCGGTGGATGATGGCGCCGAGGCGGTCCAGCGAGGCATTGGCCGCGTGGATTTCATACGAGCGCTTCCCGAGAGATAATACAATCGTGGGCATGCCTTCATGTTACACCGAACCGGCCTTGGTGGCAAGAGCGGGAGGATGTCATGCCCGGTTTGATGATGAGAAGAGCTGGGCGATTTCTCTGCGCAGGAGGCCGCGCTCCAGCTTGCCCATGGAGTTGCGCGGCAGCGGGAGGGCGGCGCAGTGCGCAAGGCGCAGAGGGCCGGGCTTTGCTGCGTTCCATCGGGCAAGCGCACGGAGCAGCGGCGCCTTCTCCTCTCCGCAGAGGACGAGATCCGCGCCTCGACGCGGATGGGGGAGGGCAACGACAGCGCAGCCGGGCGCGTCGGCGGCGAGGGACGCCTCCACTCCATCGAGGTCGATCAGTTCGCCCAGGATCTTGACAAGTCGATCGCGTCGGCGGAGGAAACGCAATTTTCCGTCATGCAGCTCGACCACATCGGAGCTCCGCCAGCGGGCGCTGGGATCGCGCGGGAGCCAGACCAGCCGGCCGTTGTCTCCTTCCGTGATCTGGGCGAAGAAGAGTGCGCTCCCCTGCAGAGCCAGGCAGCCCTGTTCGTCGATGGAGGCGTCCCAGTGCGGCAGCAGGGGCAGCCAGTCGTTTTCAAAGGGAGATTCCGGGAGGGCGGTAGCTACTTGAGAGGCCGCCTCAGTCATCCCGTAGCTCTGGACGACGGGCCATCCGAGCGCGCGTGCCCGCTCGCCCGCGGCGCGTTCCAGCCGTCCCCCGCCCACGATGACGCAGCGCAGACAAGAGGGTGCGGGGATCTCGTCATGGACGATGTCAAAAACTTGGGCGGGCACGAGTGAGGACCAGGCGCACGCCCTGCGGGACACCAAGTCGGCGTAGCGTGCGGCATCCCACCGGCCCTCGAGAGTATGAACGCGGACACCTGCAATGCGTGCGCGCTGGAAGATCATGGCGCCCCCCACATGGTAGGTCGGCAGAGGGCAGCACCAGTCTCCCTCCCACGCATGGAGATGGGCGACGGCGGCTCGGGCCGAGCACTCCAGAGCCTCCTGATGGAAGAGGAGCATTTTCGGCGGCCTGCCCGACGAGCCGGAAGTGGAGAATCCCACGAGATCGGGCAGGTCTCTGCACGTGCTGAGAAAATCTCCCACTTCCCTCTTCCAAGCGGCGAGATGAGGCGGGGCGTTCAAATCCACAAAACCCATGTGCCGTCAAACAGTTTCTCCCTTGCTGCGCAGAATGTGCAGACGCTCCTCCATTTTTGGGAGAAGGTGCCGCCCGATCCAGGCGTACGCCGCCTCAAGTCCGTCGCTTTTGAACGCACGGCCGATCTGGGCTTCCACACCTGTAGCGTTCCCGACGAGCCGCAGAAAATTGTTGCTGGTGAATTCGATGAACAGCTTGCCGTCAATTTCTCCGCGAAACGAGAGAATCCATTCGCGCACATAGAGAGCCAGGATGGCGTCGCCCACCCAGGCTTCGGCGCGTATGCGCGGGTTGTTGTCAAGCGGAGTTCGATGCATGGTCAGGCCGGGGAAGGCTGGGGCACCGCCGCGGGAGGAGCGGCCGCAGGAAGGGCCGGCACGGCGTTCTGTCTCTCTTTTTCGTCGTGCAGACGCACTCTTTCGATGCGCTGCCTCAGCTCGGCCTCCGAATCGGCGCTCCAGTATCCCGAGTCCAGCTCGATGCTGATGTTGGAGTAGGGCAGGGTGGTGTTCGTCTTGATGACGAGCACGCGGTAGGTCTTGACAGCCTCTTCGACCTGCCGGGTGATGATGTGGTTTGCCAGGCGGTAGTGGAAGCGCCCGGGAAGCAGCTTGCCCAGAGCACGGCGGTATTTGACAATGCCCGGGGCGTAGTCCTCGGTGACGTTGTCCAGCTCGCTGCCCACCCAGATGCGCGGCTGCAGGCGGCCTTCCGTCTCGAGGATGTCGAGCACCTCCATGAAGACGATGTCAGCGCTGATGTCGACGCTGATCGTCTCCACTCCCTCCCCCGCCAGCACCGGGAACGACGCCTCGGCGATCACGATCCAGTTCCGTGCGCCCAAAGGGGTGACGTGGCGCACGAGTTCGTCATACACTTCGGAATCGGCTCCCCCGCAGGGGACGTCCGCGCACCCGCCCGCGCCCAGAGCGAAAACCAGCCCTGTCAAAAGAAGTCCGGCCTTCGAAAGGAGCTGAAGGGAGTGTCTGTCGGTCATGGAGAAGGATTTGAGCGGGAAAGGGAGGCGGAGCCTCTCAGCAGCCGCGCTCGCGGGGTTCCCGCTCGGCGCTGGTGCCGCTGCAGGGCTTCGTCACAAAGGGTGCGCCGCCAGTAGGCGCCTCTTCCGTGAAGGCGACTCCCGGCAGTTCGGTCGGCACCCCCTGCACGGGGAATTCCTTGCGCAGGGGGTGGTAGGGGTATCCGTCCCACATCATGATGCGGCGGAGGTCGGGATGCCCAGTGAAGGTGATGCCCATCAGATCGTAGACTTCGCGTTCCAGCCAGTTGGCGCCGCGATAGACGGGCACGCATGAGGGGATCTCCTCCCCTTCGTGGAGGCGCACCCGGAAGGAAAGATTCACGCCAGTCTCGGCCTGCACCAGCACATAGTTCACTTCGAAGCGGGGCTCTTCCCCCAGATGATCGGTCGAGCAGAGGTTGTTAAGCATGTCGAACCCCGCGGCGTCGCGCGCAAAACGCAGTATGTCGATGATGGATTCCCGGTCGACGGTCAGGGTGATATCTCCCCTGAATTCGGAGCGGTCGGCGACGGCGTCGCCGAAGCGCGCGCAGATTTTGTCGGCCGCCTGCTTCCGGAGTTCTGTCAAAGTTTTCATATGAAGCGGTGAAAGAAAGGTTATTCGAGAGGCATGGAAGCTTCCACGGGCCAGGGGCTGTTTGCCGGGCGCGGCTCAACCGCTTTGAAGAAGCCCTTGAGAGGGCGCTCCTCCGTCTGAATCTTCTCTTGCAGTTTGATCAGCGCCGCCATCAGGGCTTCGGGGCGCGGGGGGCATCCGGAGACATACACGTCCACCGGGATGATCTTGTCCACGCCCTGCAACACGGAATAGCTGCGGAACATGCCGCCGGACGAGGCGCATGCGCCCATGGCGATGCACCACTTCGGCTCGGGCATCTGATCCCAGATGCGGCGGATTTTGAGCGCCATCTTATAAGTCACCGTGCCGGAGACGATCATCACATCCGCCTGGCGGGGCGAGAAGCGGGTCACTTCCGAGCCGAAGCGGGCGAGATCGTAGCGCGAGCAGCAGACGGCCATGAACTCGATGGCGCAGCAGGAAAGTCCCATGGGCATGGGCCAGAGGGAGTTCTTGCGAATCCAGTTGATCGCCGCGTTGACGGTTGTAAAGATGTAGCCCCCATCGGCATTCGGGTCGATAAACGATTTTTCCTGAGGTTCTTCTGTCTCCATGACTGTCCGGACGGGGCAATACCCCCTGTACGGCATACAGAGTACCCCTCTTTTCCGTGCTTGACAAGTCCAAAGTGCGTGATTCGTCCTGCCGCAGCATGTGATTTTTCACGCGGCGCGCTCGGGAGGGTGTTCTCGCTCTCCCAAGCGCGGCGGACGTTCCGCATCATTTCCCGGAGCGCAGAGCCATTTCCTTCCGCTCGAGGAGAGCCCAGTCCGTGTGGCTGTCGCGGACGAAATCTCTTTGGAAGCGCAGATAGGCGTTGCGGTAGGAGGGCGTGCGGCGGCGCAGGAATTCCTCTTCGGAGATTTCAGGATGATGCCGTTGGGTCCAGCGCCACTGCACGGTGACCGCGTGGCCTTCGATCAGGTTGAAGTCCCCGCTTTTCACGTAGATGAGGGGGTAGCGCGCGGCGAAAAATGCGTGGCCGAGTTCGTGCGCGAGGGTGGCGTCTCTCTCCCAAGAAGGCGCGGCTCCCCCTTCCAGACGCTCCTCCGCGAGCCGGAGTGTGATTTGCTTCAAGCGCGGGATGGTGATTTCCGTGCCGTCCGGGCCGCGGAAGGTGAGGGTGTCGACTTCGGCGAGCGCGCTGCCCGCGGTGTTTCTGTCTGCGCGGGGGAGCACGGTGAGACGGAGCGCGTCGATGTCGACCTGTGCGCCCGGGGGGATTTCATAGAAGAGGGGCTCCGCCCGAAAGGCGGCGCCGATCTGCCGGAGCCGCTCCCGGGTAGCCGGTTCTTCTTCGCGGGAAAGCGGCCTCCCCCCGTCCGTGCCGGGCGGGAAGGTGTGGCAGGAGAGAGTCCCGAGAGCGATCGCTCCCGCCCACAAGAGTTTCATGAGGGAAGCCTTGGGGAAATGCCCGTATGTCCGAGGTCTTCTTGTGTTCATTGGGGGGGCGGGTCAGCGCTGGGAGCGCAGGGCGGCTTCTCTGCGCTCGATGAGGCTCCAGTCCACGTGGCCGCCGCGCATGTAGCGGCGTTGAAAGTGAAGGTAGGCGTTGCGGTAGGCGGCGGGGCGGGAGCGCAGGAACGCCGCTTCGGTGACGCCCCGCACATGGCGCTGGAGCCAGCGCCACTGCACGGTGACCGCGTGGCCTTCGATCAGGTTGAAGTCCCCGCTTTTCACGTAGACGAGGGGGTAGCGCGTAGCGAAACAGGCATGGCCGAGTTCATGCGCGAGGGTGTCGTCCAGTTCCCAGGGCGCGGATTGGCTCTGGGTGAGCTTTTTGAGAGCCACGCTGAGAGTGAGCTGTTTCAGGCGGTGGGAGACGGTTTCCCTCCCGCCGGGGAAGCGTTGAATGAAGGTCTCCACTTCGGCGAGGGTGCTGCCCGCCGTCCTGTTGTCGGAGTAGGGGATCGTGGAGAGGCGGATTCTGTCGAGGTCGACCCGGACTCCGCGGGGGATTTCGTAGAACTGTGGGTCGGCCTGAAAGACCGCGTCGATGCGTTTGAGCCGGCTGCGGCATTCCTGCAGGCCGATCGGCTGCATCTGCGCTTCGGGGCGGGCGCAGGCGGCGGGAGCCGCCGCTTGCGGAGCCCGGTATTCAGGCTGGCATGCGGCCAGCAGACAGACGGCGAGACAAAGCCACCGGCGTCCTGTGGAGAAGAGGCTCATAATCCCGTGGCGGGGGCGATTCTTTTGAGCGCGTGCAGCATGCCGTCGCGAGCGGACGCCGCTGGGG
>JAJQGU010000049.1 GCA_021200315.1 Akkermansiaceae bacterium | reverse complement strand
TCTTTCACCCCTCCGCACTGAATGCGCGCGGCGTTCGTGTTGACAATCCGCGCTTCTGCTCCATAATGGGCGCATGCGCGTTGCCGTTCTTCACGGGGAGCCGGAGATTTTTCACTCGCTGCAGGGGGAGGGCCCGAGCCAGGGCGAGCCCGCCGCCTTCCTGAGGCTGGCGGGCTGCAATCTCGCCTGCCGGTGGTGCGACACGGCTTATGCCCGGGGGACCGCCCGCGCCCTGGAGCTTTCCCCGCGCGGGGCCGCGGAAATCGTGGCGGGCTTCTCCCCGCGCCCCCGCCTGCTGGTGGTGACGGGCGGGGAGCCTCTCCTGCAGCAGGCGGCCCTGGAGCGTCTGCTCCCCCTCCTGCCCGGCATGCGCGCCGAAGTGGAGACCAACGGCACGCTGTTCCCCTCGGAGCGCCTGCTCGGGTGCGTCGCCCAATGGAATGTTTCGCCCAAGCTCGCCCACGCGTGCGCCGGCGCCGGACCCGATCCCGGGGTGCTGCGGCGTTTCGCGCGCACGGGGCGCGCCTGGTTCAAATTCGTGGTGAGGGATGAGGAGGATTGGCGGGAAGCCGCCGGGCTCGCGGAGCGCGCGGGGATCCCCCGCGGGCGCATGCTGCTCATGCCTCTGGCCTCCCGCCGCGCTGAGCTGGATGCCGCTCTCCCCCTCGTGGCCGCCCTCTGCCTGAAGCACGGCGTGCGCCTCGCGGACCGCCTCCACATCCGCCTTTGGGACGGCCGCCCCGGTCTCTGACCCCCCAAAAAAACTCCAAACTCCCCCTCTGCCCTTCCCGTTGCTCCAAGCTCTCCGCGCTCCGCACTGAATTCAGGGGGTTTCGCTCAGAATGCGGTCATAGTGCTCCATCCAGGGCTTCAGCCTGGCGGCGAAGGGGGTGTCCGGCGCGGCGTCGAAGGCTTCCTGGTAGAGCTTCCGCAGGGTTTCGATCCGCTGCCGGAGGCCGAGTCCCTCCCTGGCGCCGCAGATGTCCGCGTGGTATTTCAGGACGCGCTGGCGCACTTCGGGCAGGAGCCCGGGCCGCTCCAGCATCTCCCGCGTGAGGCGCAGTGTCTCTTCGGTCTCTTCGGGGCCGGTCTTGCCGGAGCGCGCCCGGCACAGCTCCCGGAATGCGTCCGTCTGTTCGCCCAGCAGGCGGTCGTGCTCCGCCGCGCCGGCGTATCCCAGCTCGTCCCGCGTGTCGAGCGCCTCGATTTCCCGGACGATTTCGGGGTAGTGGCAGCGCAGGGCGGGGTCGAGGGCCTTGAGCGCGGCGTCGAGCAGCCGCGCCCTTTGGGGGCCCTCCGCCCGCCGCGCCCGCGTCAGCGCCTCGTCCCGCTTCCTCTTGGCGGCCAGCCCCTCTTCGAGACGCCGGATGTATTCCCCGGGCGTGCGCGCGGAGCCCTGCAGGCGCGCGTAGGGGCGCATGCTTTCGTCCAGCAGCAGCACGGTGGGGAAGCTGTCGACGCGGTATTTCTTCATCAGGGCGTACAGCTCGGCGATCGCGGGGGAGCTCTCGTCGGGCTTGCGGGGCATGATCTGTTCGGAGAGGATGAAGCGCTCCCGCGCCCAGGACAGGAACGCGCCGTCGGAGAGCACGGTGCCGTCCAGGTGCCGGCAGGCCGGGCACCAGTCCGTTCCGGTGAAGTTGAGCAGGACGTCGCCGTGCCCGCGGGCCGCCGCTTCGGCCGTTTCCCGGATGGACGAAAGCCACGGCGTCTCCGCCGCGCGGAGGGCCGGGCAGACGAGCGCGGCCGCGATCAGGGGGAAAATGAGGTGTGCCATTCTGCCATTCTGAGGCGGGGCGGCGGCATGGGCAAGGCGGAAATGCGTCATGCGCCGCCGCGGGAGGGGGCGGCGCGGGGATTTTTTTTGCGCGAAATCGGGCGATTCGCGTTTTTGGGCTTGACGCGGGGGATCCCCGGTGATAACCTCGGCTCGCTGGATGAGTGTTTCACCGGCCAACCGCAAACCGAACGGCGAGCATACAAATTATATAAAGTCATGAAAATAAAACTCCCCACCACACTCCGCGCGGCGCTTCTGGCCGCGCTTTCATCCGCCTTCTCCTACACGGTGCAGGCCGATACGCCCTATGATGTTTATACGACGGACGTCACAATCACTTCCTCCGAGGATCTGGGCAATGGTCTTCTGATCGGCGCGCCGGAGGAAGCCTCCGCCGAGGTCACGGCGAATGCCGAGGTAACCGGCGACGTGGTCGTGGGCGCGGGCACCCGCACGACGGCCGAGGGCGAGACCATCTCGGCGGGCAGCGGCACGCTTACTGTGGCCGAAAACATCACGCTGACCATTACGGGCAATCTCTACGCCGGCGCCAGCGGGCAGAGTTCTTTCCCCGGTTATGTGGAGAGCGCCTCCACGGGCGGCGCCGGGGACGGGACAGTCGAGATTGCCGGCACGGTGGATGTCACTGAGGGCGACGTGCTTCTCGGCTGGAGCTATGACATCAACGGCACGATTGATGTTGTTGACGGCGGCACCCTCAACGTCAGCAAGGGCAGCGTGCTCGTGGGGTATTATCAGCTGGACGCCGACGGGAAGTCCCTGGGGGACGTGGCCGGCTCCACCGCTGAGCTCAATATCGCCGGCACGGTGAATGTCGCTGAGGGCGATCTTTTCGTGGGCAATAACGGCACAGTGAACATCAGAGAAGGCGAGGTGACGGTCGGCGGACAGCTCTATGTGGTGGGCGATGCCGACACGACTTCCACGCTGAATATCACAGGCGGTACGGTGCAGGTGGAGGAGCTTCTGCTCGGCACGCCCGCGAACGAGGCCACGGGCACGAGCGAGAGTTCCGCCGAGCAGGTTGTCGTGACGGTCTCGGGCGGCACGCTGAAGGTGGAGGAGGATGCGCAGATCGTCGCCGGCACGCTGAATCACAAAGACGGCACGATCGAGGTGGCTGGCGATTTCTATATCGGCAGCGACACGGTGGAATCGGAAGGTACGGTCGTCGGGGACGGCAAGCAGGATGTGGCGTACATTTCGTCCGGTGACGCCTCTCTGGAGGTGAGCGGCACGCTGTTCGTTCAGGCCGATGTGGAGCGGGTGGGCGATGACCCTGAAACCGGGATGTCCGTCGGCGGTACCGTTACTGCCGGCGCGATTCAGGTGCAGTCCAATTCGGTGTTCGTGGAAGGCGGCACGGTGGAGACCGATGCGCTGGTGCTGGAGGACGGCTCGGTGATCACGGTGAGCGATGATGGCACGCTGGACGCCGCCGCGACGTCGACTTACGGCGATGTCTCCATCGTCAACGACAACGATGCCGGAACGGAGGCCGTCGTGGATCTGGGGGAGGTCTGGGTCGGCCCCTACGGCGAGAGCAATTTGACGATCAGCGGCGAAGGCAATGTCAAGGCGGATGCCTTGCACGTAGGCGAGTCCAATTCGGTGTTCGTGGAAGGCGGCACGGTGGAGACCGATGCGCTGGTGCTGGAGGACGGCTCGGTGATCACGGTGAGCGATGATGGCACGCTGGACGCCGCCGCGACGTCGACTTACGGCGATGTCTCCATCGTCAACGACAACGATGCCGGAACGGAGGCCGTCGTGGATCTGGGGGAGGTCTGGGTCGGCCCCTACGGCGAGAGCAATTTGACGATCAGCGGCGATGTTGTTGCGGACAGCTTGCACGTCGGCGAGAAGGACGATTCCTCTGACACGAGTTCGTCCATTGTGACGCTCGAAGACGGCGCCAGTCTCGACGTCGGCACTCTCTATATCGACACGACGAGCAGCGAGAAAACCGGCGTCGTGTTCGGCTCCGAGGGGAGCGAGAAGACGGTGATTCTCGAGGCGGACGCCACCGTCATTACGGGGGATTACCGCATCGAATGGGGCGGCTTGACCGATGAGAGCACGCTGGGCGACCTGACGGTGACCTCGGGCACCGTGACGGTAGGTGATGATGTCAGAGCGACCAGTGTGAGCAAAGCCACCAACGAGGCTCATGTGGTCTACTACGGCAACAACATCGTTATTGAGGGTGGGACTAGTACGACGAGCGGCCAAACCCACTACTACGTGGGCGGCGCGTTGGACATCGAGACGGGGGACACGTCGTACTCCACGACGGGGAGCTATACGAATGAGGGGACGACGTGGATTCTCTCCGCTCTGACCGTGGAAAGGGATTACACCAATCAGAACGAGGGCGTCACCCGTCTTCAGATCACCGGCGGCATTACCGCGACCGGCGATACCGCCATGCTGACGGTGTCGGGAACCTACACGAACGACAGCACGGCCAGCATCACAGTCGACGAGGATTCGGGGCTGCTGAGCGGGGTGGGGTCTTCGGAGGTCTCCGGCGTGTATGTGGCTTTTGATCTCACCGATTCTTCGGTGCAGGAGCTGCTGGGCGAGACGGTGACGTTCATCACGGATTCGAACGAGACTTTTCAGCTGACGAGTGATCAGATCGAGCACGTCGCCACGAGCACGATTGTGAACGACGGCGGCACCGTCAGCTATACGATCCTGACCGAAGCCCCTAAGAGTGCCGAGTTCACTCTGGTGACCGAGTCTTCTTCGGAGGAGGCGAAGAACTACGTGCTCATCACCTACACGGACGCCAGCGACAAGACCTGGGCTCTGGGCTACCATTTCTGGAAGGATTCGACAGCGACCACATACGAGGATCCAGAGGCGGATGGTTCCTATACCGCCGGCACTATCGTTTTTGACGATTACACGTACCGGGTGTACAGCGCGAGCGGCACGTACGGAAACGAGAGCGTGACCGACGTGCTGGTGAAGAATGACAGCGGGGTCGGGCTCGAGACGGTGACGGACTCAGAAGGCACCTCCTACTACGCGGCGGCGGGTGTCGAGGTCTGGGATGGAACAGAGTTCGTGGAGGAGAATTACATTGTCGCGGAAAATGTTTCCGGTTCGAATTCGAAAGGCACGGCGGTCACGCCCACGCTCCGCTCGGATACGGCGTTTGTGCGGACGGAGGACAGCGGGGGCGCTGTCACCATCACTGCCGTGCAGGATGCCGGGCTGACGCTGGTTTTCGACGAGTCGGGCACGTACACGCCGGCCGACGGGACGGCGGACGCCATTCTCGGCTATGCTGAAGGCGGCGAGACCGTGGATATTGGCGGGACCGATTACACGACGGTCACGGTCGATACGATCGCGATCGAGAATACCTACAAATCCACCGCGGGCGAGGAGGGGATCGAGGACGGTTCTTCGAATACTTCGATCACGATTCAGGATGTGACGATGCACGCGGAGCAGGCTCTGACGATGGATGAGGGCACGACGCTCGAGCTGATCGATTCGACGGTGACCATCGGCGGCGGAACCGTCGAGGGCGGAAGTTCCGGGCTCGACGTCACCTACACGCTGGACGACGGCTCGACGGTTTCTCTGTCCGGCGGGTCTCTGCAGCTTTCCGAGATCGAGGGGGTCGCGATCAAGGTGACCGCTTCCGATGGCGATTCCTCCATCACGTTCTCCAATGTGACCTATGTGGATGACGAAGGGGGAAGCCAGTCTGTCAGTTCCACGAATATCGAGGATTCGGCGGTTGTGCTCACGTCGGAGGACGGCACGGCCGTTCTGGCCGGCGCCGACGGCCATACGGTCAATATCATCGACAGCACGGTCGGCGGCACGGGCACGCTCACGAATGTGGCTCTCAAGGGGACCGCGGTTTCTGTGGGCTTCGACGACGCCTCGGACGCGAATACGTCTCTCGGCACGCTGACGGTGACGGGCGCGAGTACGATCGACAGCGGCAGCACGCTGACGTTCTACTACAATACCGGTGATTTGACCGACTACACGACGATCGATCTGACCGGCGTGACCGATTCGTTCTCCTCGGAGGCGATCAGCATTTCCCTGACGGGGGTGGCGTACGATTCCGCGACGGGTACCTACACCATCGACGAGTCCACGGCGGGCTCGCTGACGGAGGGGTCCTTCACGCTGGGCACCGCCGGGTATGCGGTGACTCTGAGCGAGGAGACGGAGGCTCTCCTGGCGGATGGCTACACGTGGAGCTATAATTCATCGACGGGCGTTCTGTCCGTGGTGGTGCTCACCACGTACCAGGCCGACGCGCAGCGCGTCGCGAATACGATGGTGAGCGCCGCCGAGACGGTGCGCACTTTCGGCCGCTCGGCGGCCCGGCCGCACGTTTACAGCGCACGCCTGGACGGCGTCAATCTCTGGGTGGACGGCATGGGCGAGTTCATGGACCACAGCAGCCACAACGGCCGCACGGGGTTTGAGTACAACGCGGGCGGCTATGCCGTCGGCTGCGATACGACGCTGAGCGACGGCAAGACGGTGCTCGGCATCGCCTTCGGCCAGATGTTCGGCGAGAACAAGCCCAAGCAGGGCAACGGCTATTTCACCCCTGGCAAGATCGATCAGGATACGGTCATGTTCGGCATCTACGGCGGCCGTCCCTTCGGGACGAAGTCCGAAACGGATTCGGTGCATGTGGATTTCTACGCCACGTACGGCATGGTGGACTGCGACAGCACGCGCCGCGCGCTGTCGAACGGCGCGGCGGCCACGGCGGATTGGGATGAGGACGCCTACGGGGTCGGCATCGCGGTGACCTGGGTGCATGAGCTGAGGGAGAATACTTATCTCGCTCCGTTCGTCGCGCTCGATTATTCGTACTGCGATATCGATTCGTTCACGGAAAGCGGCCCGCAGCCCATAAGCTATTCGGATTCCGCCTACCAGAATCTCTCGCTCTCCGTGGGCGTGGGTCTCTCCCGGGTGTACGGCCTGCAGAACGGCCAGAAGCTGGCTCCCTACGCCAGCGTGGCCTATGTGGGCGATGTGGTGCGCCGGGACGGCAAGGTGACCGCCTCGCTGGCTTCCAACGGCACGGTGGTGGATGTGGACAAGTCGGTGTCTCCCGGCCGCAGCGCGTTCCAGGTGAATGTGGGCATGGGCTGGAAGATCACGGATCACTGGTCCGCCCGCGCCGGCTACACGGCGGAATTCCGCAGCGGCGCGACTGATCAGTCCGTGGTGGTGGGCGCCAATTACGCCTTCTGAGCCCGCGCGCCTCTTCCCCGTTCCGGGGGCGCCCTTCCCGCGTCATGCGGCCGGAGGGCGCCCTCCTTTTTTAGTGCGGAGGGCGAATTCAGTGGAGTGTGGAGTTGAGAGAAGCGCACAGAGTGAAAAGTGAAGTTTGAGGGGAAGCGGAATCCGAAAATGGAGCGGGGCGGCTCAAACTCAAGACTTCCGCTCAGGGGAATGAAGGGCGGAGCAGGCATCCGGAGTGGGCGGCGATGCATGGCGGATTTTGAATCCGCTGTCAACCTGAAAATTCGATTTTTGTTGAGGAAAAACTGCTTGCGCCTCATTTCCATTTCGTGAATTTCGGCCTGAATTTATATAACGGCGTTATGTATTTTGAGCAAATAATGTTGTGTTCAGAGTGGATTGCATACGAATTTCAGGGGGCGTTTCTGCATAGCGGATTCAAAATCCGCTATGCTTTTCCCGTCCTTTGGGCGCGGGGAGCGGTT
>JAJQGU010000018.1:1823-7572 GCA_021200315.1 Akkermansiaceae bacterium | reverse complement strand
CGGCACGCTGGCTCTGAACGGCGGCGCGAGCTTTTCCAACTCCGTGACGGTGACGGGCGGGACAATAAGCATCACAGGGGAGCTGAGACTAAGCGAAGCGATAGGATGCAGCGGAGGGGCAGTAGATTTGAGCGGGGTAACAGTGCTGGACGTGAGCGGGCTGACGGCGGAAGAAATCGGCGGAGGGGTATACACCTACACCCTGGTCAGCCTGAGCGGCAGCGGCACACTCACGGGACTTGAGGTGGAAAGCCTGGAAATCACGGGGATCAACCCCAACGGCAAGGAGTGGAGCTTTGACAGCGCTGCGGGCACACTCTCCTACACCATGATCGTGGGGGAACTGACCTACTCCGGGGGGGAACTGACCTGGGAAGAGGGAGGGAGCGGCTTTGACGGCGGCGGGGTCTTTGAGAGCGGGGACATAGTCACCTTTCAGACAGCGGACGCGGACGTAACGCTGGGCAGTAACGTCGCGTCGACGGAAGTAACCATCGAAGACGGGGTAAGCGTCACGCTCACGGGGAATGGATACGAACTGGAGGCGGACGCGCTGATCATCGACGGGCGGCTCGTACTGACGGACGGAGCGCTCTCGGAAAGCACCACGGCCACCACGGAGACCGGGGCGGGCGTCGTAGAAATCGACGCGGGCACGGGGAGCGTGGACCTCACGCAGCAGCTCGCGGGATTCGCGGGGGACGTGGAAGTAACGAGCGGGCGGCTGGAGCTCACGGGCAGCACGGAGGCGGCCTCCATCACAGTAGCCGAAGGCGGCCAGCTCTACCTGAGCGCGGACTACTCCGGCGCGCTGAGCATCTCCGGCACGGCATGGGAAGGCTCGGACATATGGACGGGAGAAGACATGAACGCCGCGCTCGTAATCGGCGGGGACAGCGACATCTCCGTAAACACCATCACGGCGTCGGGGAACACGGGCATCCTCATCGACACCGATTGGGCCGGCATCGAACTCTACGTCAACGAACTGGCCGGTTCTGGGACACTCACGGTAATGTTCTGCCCGCTCAACGTCTCGGAAAGCCTCTCCTTCACCGGGGACATCGTCCTGACCAACTACGGCGACCTCTGGTTCGGGTTGGATGAAGACTCGGACATCTCCTGCCGGGCGGCCAGCATCACAGTTGGGAGCGACGCCATCCTGAACATCGCCCACGCGAGCGCGGACTGCTCGGGCACGGACATCACCCTGGACGGGGGCACGCTCTACTGGTACGACGGGGACAACGGCACGGGGCTCCGGTTCGGCACCCTGACCGTCGCGAGCGACTCCGCGCTGCTCAACGTGTGGAACGGCGCACTGATCTTCGCGGAACTGACCGGGGAAGGCAGCCTCGTCTCCGACAGCGCCGGTTATGAAGACATGGAAGTGCAGTTCGAGCAAATCAGCAACTACAGCGGCACCGTGGACTTCTCCGGGAACACCTCCATCTCGCTCGTAATCGGCGGCGTCGACCAGGAAGCGGGATACAGCGGCACGATCGCGGGGGACGCGAGCTCGGCCGCCTTCTCCAAAACGGGCGAAGGATCGTTCACAGTCAGCGGCACGCTCACCATCACGGGAACGCTGGTCATGACCTACGAAGGCGAACTGAGCGTGGGCGGGTGGAGCATCGCGGACGGCGCCGTCCTGTCCTACACGGCGGCGGAAGGCGCCGGCACCATCCTGCTGGATGAAAACTCCCTCGAGGGAAGCGTCACCATCGACGTTCTGGACATCGTCGGCGCGGGCGTGACCGAAGACACCTCCATCAACCTGGGCATCTCCTCGAATGTCGCCGAAAGCGCGCTCAGCGTCGTCGCGGTGGACGGGTACACACTGAGCGCCGCGGACGACTACTGGTACATCACCCTCACGGCCGGCGCCTCCGTAAGCACGGAATGGGACGCCAACTGGGGGGCGGCCGTGCTGGCCGCCGCCCCGGACTCGCTGCCGGAAGCCGCGGACATCAGCGCGGACATCTACATGGCGGATGAATCGGCCTACATTTCCGGCGACGGCTCCTACACGGCCGTCCTCGCCGAGAGCACGGCGGACGGCGCGTCGGGCACCATCAACACCGGGAACGCCTCGATCGTCGGCGGGTCCGACAGCGCCGCCAGCACGGTGGACAGCTGGATCAAAGTGACGGGAGGCACCTACTACGCGCTCGTGGGCGGCAACTACGCCAACAACTGGAGCAGCGGATCCGCCGCCAACTTCACGGGCGACAGCCACATCCTGCTGGAAGACGGCGAAGTTGACTACATCATCGGCGGCAACTACAAGGACGGATACAACGCGGCCTTCACGGGCAGCACCTACATCTCCATCGCGGGCGGCACGGTAACGGGCTCCATCGTGGGGGCCGGCACCGCAGCCCACAACCAGGGCGGCGTGCACACGGGCGACACCAACATCTACATCTACGTACCCCTCACGGAAGCGGGCGATACCGCGCTCAACGCCGTGACGCCCAACGCCGTGATCGGCGGCAGCCTGCACGTCACCAACAGCGGGAGCGGCGTCATGACCCTCACGGGCGACACCCACATCACCGTGGATCTCTCCGACTACGAAGGGGAAGCCGAATTCAAGAAACGCATCGTGGGCGGGCACGGACTCTTCTACAACGGCGGCGGCAGCGCGCTCCTCACGGGGGACACGAACGTGACCATCACCGCCTCTGAGGACATCACCTTCAACTGGGTGATCATCGGCGGCTCGTACGTCAACTCCTCATCCGGCACCAGCACCATCGAAGGCGGCACG
Organism: Akkermansiaceae bacterium; assembly: GCA_021200315.1. Lineage (GTDB taxonomy): Bacteria > Verrucomicrobiota > Verrucomicrobiia > Verrucomicrobiales > Akkermansiaceae > Akkermansia. Next base: position 4,799 of record JAJQGU010000018.1, on the reverse strand, counting down.
CACGTAACCATCAACGGGGGCACCTACGCGGAGAGAATCATCGGCGGCTCGTACGTCAACTCCTCATCCGGCACCAGCACCATCGAAGGCGGCACGCACGTAACCATCAACGGGGGCACCTACGCGGAGAGAATCATCGGCGGCTCGCACATGAACACCGCCCGCACCACCACGACCACATCCACCAGCGTCGTCATCAACGGCGGCGTCTTTGAGAACGACATCGTCGGCGGGGACTACACGGGGAGCGTCAACGCCGTCTCGACAATCCAATCGGCCAGCGTCGTCATGAACGGGGGAACCGTCGCCGGACACCTCATCGGGGCGTCTCGGGTGGACTCCAACACCCCCACGCTCACCGTGGACTCCGTGAACGTGGAAATCACCGGCGGCACGGTAAGCGGATACACCGTGGGCGGCTTCTTCATCGGCGGCACGGCGTCGGCCGCCGTCTACGGCACACTGGGCGACGTCTCGCTGACGATCAGCGGCGGCACGGTGGCGGACGTCTACGGCGGCTCGTACGTCAACCGCAACAACGCCTCCTGCGTCATCACCCAGGGGAACATCACGGTGAACCTGCTGGGCGGCACGGTAACCGGATTGGTATACGCCGCGGGCGCCCAGAACAGGGGCACCGGCCTCACCGCGGAAAGCACCGCGGTGAACATCTCGTCCGCCGCCGCGCTGGGCGCGGCGGTCTACGGCGGCTATCTGGTGGGGAGCGGCTACACAAACACCTCCACGGTAACGGGAGACCGCACACTGGCGTTCACGGACGAGAACACGGAATACGGGAACCTGGCGGACACGGCCTTCTACGACTTCAGCATCGTCTCGGTAGCGCAGGGCAGCGGCGTCACGCTGATCGGCGGCATCGCGGACGGCGGCTCGGTCAGCGGCGGGGGCACGGCGGTCACCAAAACGGGAGCGGGCACGCTCACACTCACCGGAGCGGAACAGGAATCCGTAACCGTAAGCGAAGGGACGCTGGCTCTGAGCGGGGAGAACGCGCTCACGGCGGTGACAATCGCCTCGGGCGCGGCGCTGGACATCGCCGCGGGGGGAACGCTGAACGGCGAATCGCTGACGCTGGAAAGCGGGGCGTCGCTGGCCGTAAGCGTCGCGGGCACGGGCGTCTCCCTGGGCAACAACGCCAGCTACACACTGACGCTGGACGGAACATTGACAGTAACCACCGATGAGGCGCTCACAGCCGGCGAAGACTACACCATCGCCCTGGCGACCGACCTCAGCGGGAACATGAGCACGAACATCACCTTTGACGCAGACGGCTACGCCGCCGGATACATAACCTCCGTCAACGGCTCCTCCTCGGAAACGTGGTACCTCTGCCTCTCCGACGGCACGCTCTACCTGACCAACGACTACTCCGACGAATACTACTGGGAAGGCGGAAACGCCGACTGGAACAGCGTCTCCTGGTCCTCCACGGATGGCAGCACCGCCTCCCTGATCAGCTGGGAAGACGGGAACAAGGCATTCTTCACCGGCGACAGCGCCGAGGTCACCCTCACGGAAGCGGTGAGCGCGAGAAGCGTGACGGTAAGCGGCGGCACATACACCTTCAGCCTCTCCGGCAGCGGCTCGCTGGAAGTGACGAAAGCCCTGACCGTGGGCGATGAAAACGGGAGCGCGAGCTCGGCCGAATTCAACTTCGGCCTCGCCCTGAGCGGCGCCGAAGTCGTCATCTATGAAAACGGCGTCCTGACCGTAAACGGCGCGGCGGACATCGGCGAACTGGACAACAGCGGCACCCTGACCGTATCGGGAGCCCTTACCCTCGGCGCCGCCGCGGAAAACGGCGGCACGGTAAGCGCGGCCTCGCTTTCCGTCACGGGCGACAACACCTTCACCCAGCTCACCGTCACGGGCACAGTCAGCGGCAGCGGCGCGCTGGCCGTGGGCGGCAGCTCGAGCGTCGGCGGCCTTTCGGGAGTGACCTCGCTGGAAGTGAGCGATACACTGACCGTCGGCACCTCCGCCGGCGTGGAAACCCTCGCCGGCGCGGGCACGCTGACGGTTAATGGGAACCTGGAACTCACCGCGGGAGAGAGCGCCATCGGGACGCTCAGCGCGGAAAGCCTGACGCTTGCGTCGGGGGCGTCCCTGACGGTGACGAACACGCTCACCGCCACGGAAATCACCTTGAACGCCCTGAGCAGGGACACCGTCTATCTGACCGCGGGTGCGCTCGCGGGCGACACCGTGAACTTCAGCATCGAAGGCGACGTACTCGGCGGACTGGGACTCGCGCAGAACGAAACAATCTCCGTCGCGGCTCTCGGGGACACCTACACAGGCACGCTCACGCTCAACGGGGAGAACTCGTACTACACGAGCGGGGACTACACCTACTACATCACGGCGGAGAGCGGCGCCATCGTCATCACGGCCAGCCTGAGCGGCAGCATCTGGGATGCGGCCGAGGGCGGCACGTGGGGTGAAAGCGGCTCGTGGATGGACAGCCAGGTGCCCGGCACGGACAGCACCGTGGCGCTCTTCACCGGGGAAGGAAGCTCGGTTGTGACCATCGGAGACGACGTCACGGGCGTCAGCACCATCTACATCGCCGTAGCCGAAGGCGCGGCGGCGGACTCGTACACCTTCGAGGGCGGAAGCCTCAGCGCGGAATCCCTGAAAATCAACTCGGGGAACCTGACCATCGCCAACGCCACCTCCATCAGCGGCTCGACAGAAGTGACCGGAGGAACCCTGACCGTTGCTGACGGCGGCGCGCTGAGCACGGAAGAAATCTCCGTGGAAGGATCGGAAAGCTCCGTGAGCGTAGCGGGAGAATTGACGGTGGGCACAGCCCTGACCGTGGCGGACTCCGGCACAGTGACCGTCGAAAGCGGCGGTGCGCTGAGCGCGGCAGAAATCTCCGTGGAAGGGTCGGGAAGCTCCGTGAGCGTAGCGGGAGAATTGACGGTGGGCACAGCCCTGACCGTGGCG
>JAJQGU010000018.1:0-1723 GCA_021200315.1 Akkermansiaceae bacterium | reverse complement strand
GACTCCGGCACAGTGACCGTCACTGACGGCGGCGCGCTGACCATGGCAGCCAACGCCTCCCTCGCGGTAAACGCGGACGGCACATTGACCATCGATGAAGGCGGCGCGCTGACCCTGGAAAGCGGAGCCTCCCTCGCGGTGGATGAGAACGGCACATTGACCAACAACGGCACCCTGTCGGCGACGCTGGACGCGGCGGACGGCACGGTGACGAACACCAGCGAGCTGACCGTGAGCGGCGAAAGCGAGGTGGGAACGCTGGAGGGCTCGGGAGCCCTCACGATCGCGGACGGAAGCTCGCTCGCCGTCGGAAGCGTCTCGGACACCCTGACCTCCCTCACCATCGGCAGCGGCAGCATGACCGTGAGCTCGGGCAATCTGACGGCCGGTACGCTGGCGAACAGCGGCACGCTGACCGTGAGCGGCGGCAATCTGACGGCCGACACGCTGACGAACAGCGGCACGCTGACCGTGGACGGCGCGCTGACGGTGAATACCGCCGCGGCGGACGGCGGCACGGTGAGCGCCTCTTCCGTGAACCTGAGCGGCGCGGCGGGGAGCGAATTCACCTCTATCTCGACCGACGCGCTGACAATCTCGATCTCGGAGAGCAACCTGACCGCCGCTTCGCTGACAGTGGAGACGCTGAGCGGCCTGACGGCGGCGGACTCGATCACGCTGACCCTCTCCGGGCTGGATGAACTCCTGGAAACCTCCTCTTCCGTGAGCACCACCACCTACATCCTGGTGAGCACGGCCGACACCGGCACCGCGATGACTCTCTCCCAGGAAACCCTGAACACGCTGGCCACGGCGGGCTACAGCACCGGCAGCGACGTCTTCTGCTACTCGTCCGACGCGGCGGCGTGGGTGCTCAGCCTCACGGATCAGGACCCCTCGCAGAGAATCTGGTACACCACGAGCGAAACCACCACGGGCGGCATCACCGTGACGGATGAAGATCACGTGGCCTCGGGAACGGACGTATACAGCCTGCTCGGCAGCGTGGATCACATCTACGCCGACGGCAGCGTGACCTTCGACCTCACCGAAGCGGACGCCGAAGATGAGGACGGACTCGTCTTCAAGAACCTCGCCCAGACAGAAGAGAATGACGAAATCACCTTCACCGTGGAGGGCGACAGCCGGACGAAAGACATCATCACCTTCTACAACACCGAGGACACCACGGGCGCGGAACAGCTGATCCTCAGCACGCTGACCGCCCGCGTCGGCGCGGAGGACAGCGCCGCGCTGACCGTGGGAGACATCCAATTGACCGACGTTGACTTCACGGTGGAGGACGGGGCTTCCCTCACAGCCGGGGACGTGACCCTCACGAACTCCGCCCTCGCGGTGGAAGAGGGCGGCTCGCTGAGCGTCTCGAAGCTGACCGGCGGCGAGGACTCCACCCTCTCGGGTGAAATCGCGATCACGGGCACGGGTGCCTCCTCGTTCTCCGGCTCCTACGCCGGAGCCACGACTGTGGCGCTGGAATCCGCGAATGCGAGCCTCAGCGTCACGGCCGACGAGAATCTCTCCGTCGCCGGCTCCGGCTCCGTGACGCTCACGGGCGGCACCTCCGGCGACACCACCACACTGACCTCCATCAGCATGACCGGCACGGGAAGCGTGGACGCCACGGCCGTGACCGGGAACGGTGCCGGCCTCACTTTGACGGAGGAATCGAGCATGGGAGGCGGGACGCTGGCGCTGAGCATCG
>JAJQGU010000057.1 GCA_021200315.1 Akkermansiaceae bacterium | reverse complement strand
CCAAACTGCGGGCCTTGAGGACCCTGCGGGCCACGCTGGCCAAACTGAGGTCCCTGAGGCGCGGGAGCCTGGTCACATGACTGGGCAGGGCACTGAGCGCTGACAACAGCCGGAAGGGCGAGAGCCATAGCGGCAAGAATGGATTTAATCATAATATTTATTGTTTTGAGTTTTGGATTAGTTGAACGAATGTTCATCAAGGGGAACCCCATGCTTTGGGAAAGTTGCAAAAAATTCCTGTTGGTTCTAATTTCTCGACGAAGCATGGTAACAGCATATGATGAGGGTATGTATATACTCGCCTCAGCCGGAATGCTCCTTTTTCTGACAGGATGGATGATTTCCATTTACCAGCGTTTGTCACACTACCATGGGGGAGCGATGAGAATGTGGCAAGAATTGGAAGCGGAGGTGAAGCATCGACATGAGCTTTTGACCCGTCTCACTCAACTGACTTCTGTCTGTATTTCAGAAGAGCCCCCTCTGTTGCGGGCTCTGGCGGACGACAACGAAGCGGATTTTCTCGCCTTACGCGAGAAGGACATCATGTGCACTCCATTGTCCATGGAGCGTTTCGGAGAACGGGAAGAAATACTTCAGAGGACATTGGAAGGCTTTTTCCTTTCATTGGATGAACGGCCCGATCTCAAAAAAGAACTTCCCGTTTCTCGCCTGCGCCATGAACTGGGTATTTCGGCTACGCGTGTCAACCGTGCCCTCTATGTCTACAACGCCGCCGCACGGGAATATAACGCTTCTCTCGCCTCATTTCCTGGTTCGATGGTGGCGCAGCTCTGCCGGTTTCGGAAGGCTGCCTCCCTGTAAACGGAACCTTCTGAGAAACAAACACGGAGCAATTCAACGCTTAAGAATCGGAAGGGAAAGTCGATTTTTCAGATTTTTCTCTCTTTTTCCACAAAAAATCCCCTCTGGTACGCCTGTGTCATGAAGGGAGAGCTCCCACAGCGGCTGGCTGACAACTGTTGCTGCCGTCTCATTCGCTCTTTCCTGCGCCGGCTGACAGCTTCTCGCAAATAGTCCGTGCATCACTTCCGGATTGCCCCTCGCTGAAACACTTGTGTGCTCGATTCCGCGGGGAGGCAATCTGGAAGGAGCGGACTTGTTTGCCAGTGAAAGAGTTCCCTAGCTGAAAAACAGACCCGCTTCCAAGTGGAAATCAGCACCAGACACGCAGGATCAATCCGCGGACGCGCCCGAAATGAGGCGCACGAGAAGAATCTCGGCGGGAGCCCCGAGACGCACGGGGAAGCCATTCCAAATACCGGTGCCGTTGGAGACGAGAAGCGTGGTGGAGCCTACGCGGTATTGTCCGGAAACGAAGCCGGCATTGAAAAGGGCAACGAGACGATCCAGCCCGAGAACCATGCCTCCGTGGGTATGCCCCGAGAATTGGAGATTTACTCCGCGGGCGGCGGCGTCCCGAGCCAGCGACGGCCTATGCGCCAGGAGCAGCACAGGCACGCCTTGGCGGATACCCTGCAGGGCGGCGGAAAAATCCGGCGCTTCAAGCCCTTGAAAATCCGCGGCGGGATCAGTCACTCCCACGAGAGCAAGGGAGCCGTCTCTAAGCAATATGTGCCGATTATCAAGCATGTCAATTCCGAGTTCCTTCACCAGAAATGGCCTCCAGGCACGGTAATCCGAATAGTATTCGTGATTGCCTGCTACTCCATACACTCCCTCGGGCGCCGACAGCTCCTTCAAAGGCAGGAGATCCTCCCCCCGCGCAGAAACAGAGCCGTCCACGAAATCCCCCGCGATAAGAATGAGATCCGGCTTCAGAGCCTGCACTTGACGCACAACTCCGCGGACAAACGAGGCACGCAGCAATTGGTGCACATGCAAATCGGCCAGAACGGCAATGCGCATGCCTTCAGCCTCGGAGGGCAGGGCGGCCACTTCGACCGTCAGCTCCCGGACGCGGGGCATACGGTGCCCCTCTTTCACTCCCCACGCAGAAAGCGCCGCCGCCACGACGAGCAGAACAAGATTGATCCGATTGTCATAAACCTGAATCGCTTCCGCAGGAGCCGCCGTCCAGGAACGACGGCGGATTTTCCCGATAAGAAACTGGAACAGTTTCACGAGATCCAGCAGGATATTCTTCGCCAGCAGCAGGAAAAAATACAGCAGGAAAGCGGCGAAGGCCCATGCGCCCGCTATGAGAATGCTCGCCGGCACATCAGGCGCGAAATACATCTCCCCGCCCATGACGCTGATGATTTGGAATTTGAAGGCTGCCAGAAGAATAAAAGCCGACAGTGCGGTCTTAACCCACCAAGAGGAACGCAGGGGGCGTACGGCCCGCAAAAAAATGTAGGCCGCTGCGGCCAACAGTGCCAAGGTCATCATCCCCATGAATTCCTGAACAATTGCAGCATCATATTCCCAGTTTGGCGCGCAGGAGCTCGGTGACTGTTTTAGGATTGGGCTTGGGATTGGCCGCCTTCATCACCTGCCCAGTCAGAAAATTGATTAGCTTGGCATTGCCGCCCTTCACCAGCTCCACCTCCTTCGGGTTCCGCTCTATCACCTGCTCCACGACGGTATTCAACAATCCGGCGTCGGCCTTCCTGTAGCCAAGCTTTGCCATGGCCCGGGCGACGTCAAGCGCCGGGTTTCCCCACAGCACGTCGAGCACCTCCCTCGCTTGGTTATTCGAGACAACTCCCTCTTCTACAATACCCACAAGATCAGTAAGAGCTTTGGGAGGCAAAGGCAGACTCTCCCACGTCGCCCCTCTTTCGCCCAATACAGGAGGCAGAATATTGATCACCCAGTTGGCAATCTTCTTGCCGAAACCTGAACCTCGTGCCGCTTCTTCAAAATAACGGCACTGGGCAAGTTCAGCGACAAGAGCGTCGGCGTCGTTTCCCGCAAGACCATATTCCTCAATGAGGCGACGATGCTTATCACCGGGAAGCTCCGGCAGCCCCGACCGAACTTTTTCCACCATGTCGCGGGTATGCACCGGAACGAGATCCGGACAGGTGTGATAGCGATAGTCATGTGCATTCTCTTTGGTGCGCATAACCAAACTTTCGCCCATTTCGTCATCCCAGCGGCGCGTGGACTGCACTTGGGGAATTCCGCGATCGAGTTCATCGGCCTGGCGATGAATTTCATATTGCAGAGCACGGCGTACAGCGGACAACGAATTGATGTTTTTCATTTCAATCTTGGTGCCTAGTTCCCGCTGTCCGGAAGGTCTCAGCGAGACATTCACATCGCAGCGCATCTGTCCCTTTTCCATGTCGGCGTCCGAAATCCCTCCGCAAACCAGAATCTGCTGCAGGGACTTGAGATAAGCATAGGTCTCCTCCGGGGAAGAGAGATCGGGCTTGGAGACGATTTCCATCAGAGGTGTACCAGCCCGATTGAAATCGATCAGAGAATACCCGGAAAAATGTGTAAGCTTGGCGACATCCTCCTCCAAGTGAATATGGTCAAGCTTCACAGTGCGGAAAGGAGGCAGCCCCTTTCCGAGCACATCCTGTGGATAGGACCAAGGATAAAGCGGCACTTCGCCGCGCATGCATAAAGGCAGTTCGAGTTGCGAAAGCTGATAATTTTTGGGCATGTCGGCATAGAAATAATTCTTGCGATCCCACTTGCTCACAGGAGGGATGGAGCAGCCGAGCATCAGCCCGGCGAGAATCGTTCGTTCTATGGCATACCCGTTCAACACGGGCAGCGCACCGGGCAAGCCAAGACACGTAGGGCACACATGGGTATTGGGTTCGAAACCAAACCCGGTGGGGCACGCACAGAACATCTTGGTGCGCGTTTTGAGCTGACAGTGAACCTCAAGACCTATGGTGACGAGATAATCGGAAACAGGCATGACGGCAGTATTCGGCAATAATTTTATTTTGAGATGATTTCTTCCATTTTGTCGGCAAACTTCCCGTCGGAAACGGTGGTGAACCAAAAATCGAGCATCCGCTCTCTCCACAGGAAGTCATCATCTACGGCAGCGGCGTCAGCCGTACCGCGATCGATCGCGGAAGCGAGAAAAGTTATGGGGTTTTTTTGCTCTTCCAAGATCAGCCTGGATATTGCGATGGAATCGGGCGCAGGAATCTCTTCCTCTTCGGCTCCGGACGTATGAGCAGAGTTTTCGTCTTCATAGAAACCATTCCGAATCAGCTCTTCCCTCAACGCATCCGAATTGTAGAAACTCGCCCGCTCGACGCGCTCGATCTCCAGATAAATGGGGCTGAAAATCCAAGCCGCATTTTCCAAAAAAGCCTCGGGATCATCCCGAAAAGCTTCCTGTGTTCGCGACAGGAGGACAGGAAGCCATTCATGCAATTGAGCAGCGGAAACATCGGCAGAGACTGTATCCCTCACCGTCTCAAGTACCGCCTTGATCTTGCCGCTTATGGATTGCAGAGATGCCAGCGACGCAACCGCTGCGGAAGGCGCGCCCCGCTCCGCATCCATAGATGGAACGCACAGCTCCTCATCAACGGCAATCATGGAAGCACCCGCAATTGCTGCAAAGAAGATACTGTTTCCCATACCGAGAATGCATTCTAGCTGAAAGAGCCCTTCCGCGCAAGGACGGAATCTGGCATCCAATCCACATTGCTCCGCCTTCGTCCGAAAGAATTTCTCCCTCATCACCGCCCGCCCGTCATCACCACAAGCGCAATGGGACAAAACTGACGCAAGAGCAAATACATTCCCCGGCAAAGAGCATATATCCCCGGAGTCAGACCCCACCACACCCACACCGGCCACGCCTCTGGAAAAAGAGTCTCTGCGCCGATCAGCGCGATCAGCACAAAAATATGGGAACAATAGACAAAAAAGCTCCCCTCGGCCCATTCGGCCAGCCGAGCAGCCCACACGGAACTCATGCGTTGCGCGATGACTCCCAAACTGAATATTCCCGCCACAATCAGGCCGGAAAAGGAACTGGGCACCAGCTGCGCCTTCGCACTGCCCATGCATACGAGCCCGGCGCCGGCTAGGATCACCGCTCCATGCACGCTCAATGGCAGATGTTCCCAGAATTTCAGGAATCCCGGTGCCACCTGCGCCAGCATTATTCCCAGCACAAAATCTCCAAACAGATAAGGCGCGGGCCACGCCATCGAATGCATCCATCGGGGCAGAAACAGACAGAACAGCCCCAGACCGCACAGCGCCATACGGCAGTGTATGAACAGCCATGAAATCAACGTAAACAGGATTAGATCCCGCACAAACCACATCGGTGTCAACATCGGACATGTCCCCAGCCCAAATATCTCGCACACGACACCGGCACGCAGGGGCGCACCCGAGAGCGTCCAGTAGAGCACACACCAGAACGCATATGGGATCAAAAGGCATCGAAGACGTCTCCGCACCCATCGCGAAGCCTCCGCACTCCACAGATGGCGTGCGGAAAAATATCCGCTCATCAGAAAAAAACTCGCCAGTGCCGCGCCGATGAACCAATGATTGAGCGGACACACCTCACCCGGGGTATGCTGCATCACCACAATCAGCATGGCAGAAAGCCGCGCGATTTCCAACCAAGGCCGACGATTTGCGGGATTTGCGCCGTCAGATCCTCCTTCGGTTACCACCGCCATCCGATAAAAAACTCCCGTCGATCAGAAAAGGAAGAACACAGCTCTCTCTTGAAAATATTCCGCTTTCATCGTCGGCAACGCGAACGAAGCCACAAATATAATTGCAGAAATACGCAGAGCACAAGACTCCGCAATAAGTTACAGACCCAACTGCTGTCTCGCCAATAATGTCAGGCTCCGAATCGCCCACTCTTTCACCAACTGCCCAGATTCCTTGGAAGCCCGATTCCAAAGATCAAACGTCTCCGGATTGATATCCAGCGTGACACGATCTTTGCTCATCCCCGCATCGCCGCCATCCCGAAGTTGGATCTCCATGCTGTGGATGCCATCGTATTCATTCATCACATTCTGGATTTGATGTTCTCTTTGACGAGAAATCGGTTTCCCCGACGACAACCAGCCATTGACCGTATTCTTAGAGACAAAAACTCTCTCCGCCAACCACTCACGTGTCAACCGCCTGTTCTTTAGCCAAAATTTGATCGACTGGGAATCCATCACGGGTTCATGTTGACACAAACACACAATCTTGTCAAGCCAGATATTGCCAAAATGAAAGGAAGGATGCACCAATCCAGCGTATTTTCTGCAAGACAGCGAACTGCACGATATTTTCGTCTATGCGCAACCGGAGACGAATTATAAGCTTGCTGACAGAGCTTTTTTATGCTAGAAACCCCGCTGGAACGGGAGTGGCGATTTCTCGTTCGCCTAACGTTAAAATTTCTTAATGCCAGAACCAACTGTCAGCATTATTGTTCCAATCTACAACGTAGAACGATATCTTCGTCAATGCCTCGACTCTATCGAAGCGCAAACGGAACAGGATTGGGAGTGCATTTGTGTTGATGACGGTTCGCCGGATGCCTGTTGGGAAATCCTTCAGGAATACAGGCAGAAAGATTCTCGTTTTCGTATTATTCAGCAAAAGAATCAAGGGGTCTCAGCCGCCAGAAACACGGGATTAGAGCTGGCTCGTGGCAAAATGATCATGATGGCGGATGCGGACGACTGGCTGGAACCAGATATGATGGAGCACATGGTGCGAGGCATAGAGAGCATGCGCGCCGATCTTGCCGTTTGTGGCTCTTTCTTCCATAAAGAAGAACTCGATACTCTTCCCCAGAGTCACTCTCCCTGTTTTTTCCCAGAATCTCACCATCTTCGCCTTACTCTTTGTCAAAGAAAATGTATAAATGTCCCATTCAGCGCAGCTCTCGTCAGAGGCATGAGCAATCAAGTATGGGATAAGATATTCCGCAAGGAAATCATCGACCGGCTTCATTTGCGGTTTGCTCAAGATATCTTTTTTGGTGAGGATCTTAAGTTCGAGATAGAGTATCTAACAGCCTGTAAAAACGTTACACTCTTGGATATCCCCCTATATAATTATAGAATTGACCGGGGAATAACCAAAATAGAGGATTCTTCTTGGGCAACGCGTTTTTCCCAACGGAAAATCGTAGCTTCCATCAATGCCCTTAATGAATTGATTGAATCACCTCCTTCGTATCTGATGGGGCACAGGAAGCGTGAATTTTACAGTGGCCTTTTACACCTATACACAGCACATCGCCGTACTATGCAAAAATTCTTGGAGGCGATGTCGCCAGCGGAAAAGAAGCGACTTTTTTCTCAAGCTCCGTCCCGTTTTTGGAGAATTATACAAATGTCTTCCATTCCGATTCTTATCCATTTGTACCTCATTCCTCGTTTCCGAAAACTTGTTCCTGGTCATATAGTACAATATTCGACGTGCTTTGGCTCTGAGAGGAAAACAGATTAGAACGCATCCTGCTCATCTTCCAATAAACGCAGACGTCAGCACGAAAATGATCCGCATAAAAACGGATGTCTTCAAAAACAGTTTTCGATGATGTCGGTACGACTGACGCCGTGCTGTCCACTGGAATAGTTAATGCGAACATGACGCCGAGAGATCGAGCAGGGTGTGTGAGGTTTCAGTATAGGTTAGAAAAGGTGAAAAATTAGGTAAAATGGGTGAGGAGAGATGGTTTAT
>JAJQGU010000029.1 GCA_021200315.1 Akkermansiaceae bacterium | reverse complement strand
CCCCAAGCCTGAAAGACATATGACCATCCTCGTCTGCATACCCTGCCTCCTCACGGGAGGAACCGAGATTCAGACACTGAATCTCGTGCACGCGCTGGCGCGGGGCGGACACCGAGTCGTGACGGCCTGCTACTTCGAACATGCGCCGCGGATGGTGGAGCGCTACCGGCAGGCGGGCAGCGAGGTAGTGCTCTTCGAGCCGGAGGGGCAGCGCATCGGCGGCTGGCGTGGCGCGGCGTTCCTGTACCGCCATCTCAGGCAATGCGTGCGGCAATACCGCCCGGAAGCGGCGCATGTACAGTACATGGCGCCGGGAGCCCAACCCATCATCCTGCTCAAGCTGTTGGGAGTAAAACACATTTTGGCGACAGCCCACACGGACGCACGCATCTACCGCAGCCTGCGCCTGCCGCACTTCCTCTGCCGGCACGCGCTGGATGTGTTTACCTGCATCACCTGCCGAGCGGAGGAGCAGTTTTTCGGCAGCTCCCGCCTCTACACCGAAGCCACGCCCCTGCAGCGGCACAGCCATTTCACGATCTACAACTCCCTGCCGCCCCACGTGCAGACGGCGGAGCGGGAGAGGCCCTCTCACACGGCGCCCGTCACCATCGGCGTAGTCAGCCGTCTGGAGCGTATCAAGGGAATGGATCTCGTCGTCCCCGCCTTCGCGAGGGTACTCCGGCAACACCCCGGCGCCCGTCTGCTCGTGGTGGGGGAGGGGAGCCTGCGCCCGCTGATGGAACGCCAGGCCGGCGAACTGGGCGTCACAGAGCGGGTGGAGTGGGCTGGAAGACAGCCTCAGGAACATCTGCAGGCATGCTACGACCGCATCGACATCTTCTGGATGCCGAGCCGCAGCGAAGGGTTCGGGCTCAGTGCACTGGAAGCGATGGCGCGCGGCTGCGCCGTGGTGGCGGCCGAGGCCGGCGGGCTCCCCGAACTGCTGCAGGACGGCGCGAGCGGCGTCCTTTTCCCCGGAGAATCAGCGGAGGAGCTGGCGAACGCCTCGCTCTCCCTGTTGGAGACCCCCGCCCGCAGGCAGCGGCTCAGCGGCGCCGCGCGGCGCCGCGCCGGAGAATTCTCCCAAGAACGCTACAGCTCGCTCATCCTAAACCTTTATGAGAAAGTGGCGCCGTGTTTGTCCTGAACTATCTCTACTTTCTCATCCTGACGCTGATTCTGCTCTCCTGCCTCAACAGAAAGGGCAAGGCGCTGAACAGCCCTTGGATCGAGCGGCGGAAGCTGAGATTCACCGGTCCGGAACTATTCTGGACGCTGCTGTTCTCCACCGGTATGCTCAGTCTCTCCGCGCCGGCGGGGCTGGATCTCATGGCACTGCGCCTGTTCTCCCTGGAGGTGGCCTGCCTGTTGTGCCTCTGCATCGCCAAAGGCCGTGCGGCATTTCCGCTTTCCGCCCTTTGCTACACCGTCTTTCTCGTCTGGCTGATCGTCGGGTTGTTCTACACGCCCTCCGTTCCCTACGGCGTCCGCGTTCTTCTCAAATATCTGTACCCTTTCCTCGTCATGCTGACGGCCTCCGCCGTGGTGAGGGATCCAGAGGTGTTTCTCAAGGCATCCCTCGGCGCGCGGATGGTGGCTCTGGTCTCGATTATCGTTTCATTCAGCTTCGTGGAGCACCTGCTCTTTCCCGGCGTCTTCTGGTACGCCACCGCACGGGCCATCAACTATATTTCCATCTGCATGCTCAGCCTCGCCCTGTTCTGCTGCGCGGGGCGGCGGCGGAAAGACCTGCTCTACGCGGGACTCTTCGCTCTCCCCTGCCTGCTGTGGGTGTTCCGCACGAGCATCATGGGAACCGTTGCGGGTCTCATGTGCTTCTCCCTCTTCAAGTACAGACTGAGGTCCCTCCCCTTCATCGCCGCCGCGTTCCTGCTGGGTGTCGCGGCCGTCTTCTGCATCCCCGCCGTCAACCGAAAGATGTTCAATAAAGAGGGCGTCACCATGCAGGACTTCTTTGAAGGGCGCCTCTCCAAAGACGACATCAACAGCAACGCCCGCTTCGCCATGTGGCAGTATTTCGAGAACAAATTCTACCGAGGCCGGGAACTGCAGGGCTCCGGCACGGGAACGACGCAGCAGCATTTCTACACGCACCACCTCTTCGGGGGGCTCAGGGTGCTTCACAGCGACATTGAGCAGATGAAGTGCGATAACGGCCTCATCGGCCTCACGCTCTACTACTTGAGCATTACCCTCATCATCGGGCATTGCTTTCTGGTCTTCACAGGCAACCGCCGCCGGTGGATCAAAGTCTGCGCCCTGACCGCCGGCTCTTCCATGGCGGGGGTCGCCGTTACCCTGTATTCCGACAATGTCGTGAACTATTCCATGTGCACCCTGGCCTATCCCTTCGGCTTCTATGGGATGATGCTCGGCCTGCTGAAGGGGCAGAGCCAACAAAAATTCTTACCATGATCAGCGTCGTTATTCCCCTCTACAACAAGGAAAGGCAGATCGCCGCCACGCTCCGCTCCGTCCTGGGGCAGACGTTCCGGGATTTCGAGATCGTCATCGTCAACGACGGTTCGACGGACGGCAGCGCCACGGAGGCCAAGAAACTCGAAGATCCCCGCATCCGGCTGCTCGAGCAGGAGAACGCGGGCGTCTCCGCCGCCCGCAACCGGGGCGCCGCGGAAGCGAAAGGCGAGTTCATCGCCTTTCTGGACGCCGATGATGCATGGCGCCCCGATCATCTTCAGACCCTATACGGCCTCTCCCGGAAATATCCGCAATGCGGAGTCTTCGCCTGCCGCTATGAGTTGGTGGACAGCAACGGGACTCACACGCCCGCCGTCATCCGCAAACTTCCCTTCGCAGGAGAGGACGGTGTGCTGACAAACTACTTCAACGCGGCATATTGTTCGTCGCCTCCCCTCTGGACGTCAGCCGTCATGGTCAGGAAAGAAGCCCTGCGGACCGTCGGCGGCTTTCCCGTGGGCATATCCCACGGGGAGGATCTGCTGACGTGGGCAAAATTGGCGGCCGGATACGACATAGCCTATTGCAAAAAAAGCACGGCCTATTACATACTCCGCCCCGGCTATGGCAAGAAAAGCATACCCGTGAATATCCCCCCTGGAAATCAGGTCGGTGATGCTCTGGAGGGCATGTACCGTCAACGCCCATCACACGGCTTGTCTCGCTATATCGGCTTTTGGTACAAGATGCGGGCAAATTTGTTCCTTCGGGGCGGCGGCAACAGGCAGGCTTTCTTCTGCATTCGAAAGAGCATCGCCTACAATCCCGGGGAAATCAAAAACTACGTCTATCTCGCTCTCCTTCTTTTCCCCCGGAAATTAAGAATATCCATTTTCAAGCATCTGCAATCACAATGACGGCAAAAACACAGGCGTCTATTCTCCACATCATGCCGAGCTATCAAATCGGAGGAATCAACAGATACGTCATCGACCTCTGCTCTGCAATGAAAGAACTGGGAACCGATCGGCAGGGAATATTCGTAACTAATTCATCTATAAATAATTTAGCAGAGCAAAGCGGATGGAAAGATGCGGTTCATTCCGTGGGAGTCCGGGTTTACGAAGGCCATGTAATGGGAATGAAGCCGGACATCTCTGCGCTCAGGAACTTCCTCTGTCTGGAGAAGGAGTATGATATCATTCACTGGCACGTGTTTGTTCCCCTGCTGTTTATTTCGGCCTTCTTCGACCGGAAAAAACACGTATTCACTCACCACAGCGTCCTGGGGATCGGCCGGGTGAGCAAAAGAACGGATGGAATCAAATGGGCCTTGTTCCGTTTTATCGTGAATCACAGATTCTCGGCACAGATCTTCAACTCCGAATTTACGAGGAATTTCTGGAAGGCGAAAAAACTGCGCACGCCCTTGGAAAGCGTCATCTACAACGGAATCCGATTCTCGGAAAAGAGTAAATCGTCTCACCCCGCAAAATTTATGGAAAGCCAAGGAAAATCATTCATCGTCGGAACAGCCTGCGCTTTCATCGCCTTGAAACGTCTGGATCATCTGATTCATGCTTTCGGCAAATTCTCTTCAAGACATGAAGACGCCCATCTGCTGCTCGTGGGCGATGGCGCAGAGAGAGCGAATCTGGAGACCTTGGCAGCAAAGCTGGGTCTGGAGAACCGCGTACACTTCGTCGGATTTCAAAAAGATGCAGAACCTTGGATGCAAGCCATGGATGTCTATGTCACCGCTTCCACGACCGAGACTTTCGGCCTGGCCGCTGTGGAAGCCTTACACCAGGGGCTTCCCGTCCTTTGTCTTCAGGACGGCGGAGGCATATGCGAAGTGATCGGCAAAGGGTCGAAAGACAACGTCGCGTCCTTCGACCAGCTCGTGGAAAGGCTGGACACCTATTACATCCGGAAGAAGAATGCCGGAACGTGCAGAAACGACGCCTTTGCGGAGCAGGCGTCCCGCTACACGATGGAGGCCACGGCGCGCCGGCAGATAAAGCTCTACAATGAATTGATGAAAGACCGATGAAAAATAACACGCCCACTCCCGTCTGCCTCTTTGTCTACAACCGCCCGGCGGAAACCCGCCAGGCGCTGGCCTCCCTGCAGGCATGCCGCACCAGCGGGGAACGGGAGCTCTACATCTTCTCCGACGCCGCGAAAACGCCGGAGACGGAAGCCGAAGTCGCAGAAGTGCGGAGATGTATCCGCCGCGCGTACGGCTTCCGCGCCATTCATCTGGACGAGGCGGAGCTCAACCGGGGACTGGCGGCCTCCATCATTCGAGGCGTGACGCGCGTGCTGGAGGCGCACGGGCAGGCCATCGTGCTGGAAGACGATCTGCTGCTCTCACCGGACTTTCTGGAGTACATGGATCAGGCGCTGGCCGCCTACGCCGGAGACAAACGCATCTGGTCCATCTCCGGCTACGGACCGGACATTCCCATACCGTCCGAATATCCTCACGGCGTTTATTTGACGCCGCGGGCCTCGTCCTGGGGCTGGGGGACGTGGCTCGACCGCTGGAACTGCATCGACTGGGAGGTAAAGGACTACGCCGACTTCCGCAGGGACGGGGAGGCACTCCGCCGCTTCGACGAGGGCGGAAACGACATGAGCCGCCTGCTGGCGCTGCAACAGCGCGGGCGCATCAACTCCTGGGCCATCCGCTGGTGTTATGCTCAATTCCGGCGCGGCATGTATACGGTCTACCCGGTGCGCTCCAAAGTCGTCAACCAGGGCTTCGGCGCCAACGCCAGCCACGCCGGGTGGCACGACGCCCGCCACCAGGTGAGACTGAGCGGCGAAAAAGTCGAGATGGTCGAAGAGCTGGAACCGGATGCGCGGCTTCTGACGGCGTTCAAGCGCCATCAGGACCTCTCCCTGATCAGCAAGGCCGGGTACTTCCTCCGCCTGCACGGGTTGGGATACAGGCACGCGCAGAAGATCTTCAAGAAAATAATCAACAACTGACTAGAATATGAACATCATCATGGTAGGCACCGGCTACGTCGGTCTGGTAACGGGCACCTGTTTTGCGGAAATGGGCAATACGGTGACATGCGTGGATGTGAACGAAGAAAAGATCGCACGATTGAAAGAGGGAATCATGCCCATCTACGAGCCGGGACTTCAAGAAATGGTGCTGAGCAACGCGGCGAGGAAACGCCTGGTCTTCAGCACCTCTCTGCCGGAGTGCCTCGACGGCGCGGACATTGTGTTTTCCGCCGTAGGCACGCCGCCGGACGAGGACGGCTCCGCCGATCTGCAGTACGTGCTGGACGTCGCCCGCACATTCGGCCGCCACATCAGGAAGTACACTCTGCTGGTGACCAAGAGTACGGTGCCGGTGGGCACGGCAGCCAAGGTGCGCGAAGCCGTGCAGGAGGAACTCGACGCACGCGGCGAAACCATTCGTTTCAGCGTGGCGAGCAATCCCGAGTTTCTGAAGGAGGGCACGGCGATCGCGGACTTCATGAAGCCGGACCGCGTTGTCGTGGGCGTGGACGACGAGCAATCCATGCGTCTGATGCGCAGCCTCTACCGCCCATTCATGCTCACGGGCGACCGCATGCAGTTCTGCGACATTCCGAGCGCGGAGATGATCAAGTACGCCGCCAACAGCATGCTGGCCACGCGGATCTCATTCATGAACGACATCGCCAACCTCTGCGAGCTGGTGGGGGCGAATGTGGATGCCGTGCGCAAGGGGCTGGGCAGCGATCTCCGCATCGGCAAGAAATTCCTCTACCCCGGCTGCGGATACGGCGGCTCCTGCTTCCCCAAGGACGTGAAGGCTCTCATCAGCACAGGTCATAGTCACGGCTACGCCATGAGTGTGCTGGAGGCTGTGGAGCAGGTGAACGAACGGCAGAAACACGTGCTTTTCGCCAAACTGAAGAGACACCTTCCGGAACTGCGGGGGAAGAAGGCAGCTCTGTGGGGGCTGGCCTTCAAACCCGGCACGGATGACATGCGCGAAGCGCCTTCGCTGACTCTCATCGAGGAGCTGCTCGGCGCGGGCTGCCGCATCAGCGCCTTCGACCCTGTAGCTCTGGCCGAGGCCCGCCGCCGCTTGGGCGACGACGCCATAGAGCTTTGCCGGGACATGTATGAGGCGCTGATCGACGCGGACGCTCTGGTAATAGTCACGGAGTGGAAGCAATTCCACATGCCCAGCTGGCCCGTGCTCCGCAAGACGATGAAGGGCCGCCTGATCATCGACGGGCGCAACATGTACGACCGCGAGGAGGTGGAAGACGCCGGCTTCATCTATGAACGCATCGGCTGACAGAAGCGGAGGGAAGCCCCGCATCCTCTTCATCGTGCCTCTGCCGCCGCCGGTGCATGGCTCCAGCATGGTGTGCAGGCAGATCGAGCGGAGCGCACTCATCAACAGCGCGTTCGACTGCGCCTATGTCAACCTGTCCACCTCGCGCGGCAGCGGGGAGATCGACCATTTCTCGCCGGCGCTGCTGGTGAAGAAATGCCTGCGCTTTCTGGGCGCGTATATGCGCGTGCTGGGGCGGCTGCTTTTCCGCCGCCCGGACATCTGCTATCTGGCTATCACCTGCCACGGCGTCGGCTTTCTGAAGGACGCGCCCTTCGTGCTGCTCTGCAAGTTGTTTGGCTGCAAAATCATCCTGCACCAACACAACAAGGGGATGCAGGAGTGCGTCCACCGACTGCCCTACCGCTGGCTTCTGCCGCTGACCTATCGCCGCACGACGGTCATCCTGCTCTCCTGGCGGCTGTATGAGGACATCGCGGAAGTCGTGAGCCGCGATCAAGTACAAATCTGCCCCAACGGGATCTGAAGCCATGTTCCAATTTCTCACCATCGCCAACCTGAACGCTTCCAAGGGTGTTCTTGTACTGCTGGACTCCTGCCGTCTGCTGCGGGTGCACCCGGTTTATGTTTCGATGGCCTTCACAGGTTCTTGTACTGCTGGACTCCTGCCGTCTGCTGCGGGAGCCGAAAACTCAGGAAGATTTCCGCTGCCACCTCGTCGGCGCCGCCACGGCGGAACTCTCTGCAGAGCGCATCCGGAAAGAAATCGTCGACTGCGGGTTAGAGACATGCGTCATCTATCACGGCCGCCGGTTCGGAGAGGACAAGGAAGCTCTCTTCACCAAGGCTAACGCCTTCCTGCTCCCCACTTTCGACGACTGCTTCCCTTTGGTCATTCTGGAAGCCATGCAGCATGCGCTGCCTGTCATTTCCACGCCTGTCGGCGCGATCCCCGACATGGTGGACGAAGGGGTGACCGGACTCCTCGTCCCGACCGGGGACGCAGGAGCCCTGGCCCGCGCCATGCGGCGGCTGATGGACGCGCCGGAGGCGGCGCGCACCATGGGGCGGGCGGGGCTCGCCCGCTTTCTGGAGAGGCACACCACGCAGCAATTCGAGCACAACCTGCTCAGGATTCTCCAAGACGCGCTCCCCTCACCGCAGCGGCAGTAGACACGAACCGCCCTCTGTGCGCTTCATCTCCCCGCCTCAACGGCGCCCGCTTCATCCCTTGCTCTTCAAGAAAGGCATCGGAATTCACTGTCCGAGTCACAGGAAGCGGGAAACTCCCCGCGCCTTCGGGGAAACCGCTTCCCTGCTCCGCAGAAAACGCGCCTCTTCATCCCGCAGGACTGCGAGCCGCAGGAGAAGAGAAGCCCCCGAGTCCGGGAAGCTCCCGCAAAGCCGCAGCCCGCAGAAAAACGGCCTCCTGCGAAGCCTCCGGAACACATGCGCCCCGGCAAGAAGGGCTCACAGAGGCTCAATCCCAAGAAGCTCGGGCGTGGCAATGCGCGGACGCTCCGTGAGAATATCGCCCCCATGGGATGAAACGGACACCGTATGCTCAAAATGAGCCGACGGCAACCTGTCCTCCGTCACCACCGTCCATTCGTCATCGAGCACCTTCACCCGAAAAGAGCCCAAATTGACCATGGGCTCGATGGCCAGAATCATGCCGCGCTTAAGCCGCAGCCGGGAAAGATGGCGCGAGCGGTAATTCGGAACTTGGGGGTCTTCGTGCAGATGGCGGCCCACCCCGTGACCCACGTAGTCGCGCACGATCCCATAACCATAGGGACGCACAAAATCCTCTACGGCACCGCATACGTCTTCGAGCAGATTGCCCTGCCTAGCCTCGCCGACAGCCCGGAAAAGCGCCTCTTCCGTGACGGCAAGCAGCTTTTTCACCTCCGCAGACACATTGCCCACCGGCACGGTCATCGCATTGTCGCCGTACCACCCTTCCACGATCGTCCCCACGTCCAGACTGACTACATCCCCATCCCGGATCACCCGCGGCCCGCCGATGCCGTGAATGACCTCTTCATTTACGGAAATGCAGACATTGCCAGGATAGCCGGCATAGCCGAGAAAGGCGTTCCCGCATTTCTCGCGCTTGAAGAGTTCGCCGGCCAGTTCGTCGAGTTCGCCCGTCGTCATGCCGGGACGGACTGCGGGCATGAGATCCATCAAAATGCGGGCGGCGGCGGCGCCGGCCCGGCGCAATTTATCAACCTCCCTGGGGCCGCGAACGGGTATATGCTCTGCCATGGCTCGGACAATCAGTCGTTTTCCGCGAATTGCTCAAGAGCGTGCCTCGTGAGGAGGAAAACCTCCTCCGGCTCTTTCTCCTCCACCACTGGAATGCGGACAGCCTGCCCTTTGGCGTGGAAATATCTGGCCACCGGTTCGGTGAGGCGTTCATAATCCTTCCAGCGGCGGGCGAACGCCTCGAGGTTGTCATCCGAACGGATATACATGGCTCCGCCGCAATTCGGGCAGGTATCCTCTCCATTACGGGTAATGCAGCCGCACGAAGCGCATTCGCGCCGGCGAAGCATGCGGGCTTGGATCAATCCATGGGAGACGTCCAGCCATACCACCACATCGAGCGGGAGCCCCAGCTCGGCCAGATTGCTTTCCAGCGCCTCGGCCTGCGCCAGAGTGCGGGGGTAGCCGTCCAGCAGCCAAGCGGCGGCGGCATGCGCGGACACCCAATTGCGGACAATCTCATTGACGACCTCATCGGGCACCAGCATCGCCTTCGCGATATAGGCCGCGGCTGCCCTTCCCAGCTCCGTGCCCGTCTCTATCTCGTGCCGCAGGAGAGCGCCCGTGCTGAGTGTCTCCAATTGATATTTCTCCGCGAGAAAACGTGCCTGCGTGCCCTTGCCTGAAGCAGGCGCGCCCACCAGAACAAATCGCTTCAACGTCTTCATGCCCGTGTCATTTCATAAAAGTCTCATCTGGCGAAAATGATGAGAGCGGCGAGCACACCCACCGCAATGATGATCCAAATCACCGTGACCGCAGAAGCAGAGGCGGCTTCGCCCGTGCCCTGGAGATGGGAGTATTTGCCGCGGATTTTGCCCTTCTTCAGAAAGCCGTCGTAATTCTTCTGCAGCAGCGTGGTCTCGACCTGCTTCATCATATCGAGCAGCACGCCGACGAGAATCAGCAGGCTGGTGCCGCCGAAGAAATGCGTGACCATATAATCCACATGAGCGAATACATGAAGCATCGAGGGCAGAAAGTAAATCAGCGTCAGGAAAAGCGAGCCCGCAAAAGTCAGGCGCTGCATTGTCTGATCCAAAAACAGCGCGGTGGCCGGGCCGGGGCGCACGCCGGGGATGTAGCCGCCGGTGCGCTTCAGATCCTCGGCAATTTGCGAGGGCTGGAACATCGTGGCCACCCAGAAGTAGGAGAAGAAGAAGATCATGAAAGCCGAAATGAGGTAATACCACACCTCATTCACGCTCAGGCAGGCTTCCACCATGCGTATGCCCCAGCCGTCGGGCGAGAGCAGCTGGCGGGCCAGCAGCTGCGGCAGAGAAAGGATAGCCGTGGCAAAAATGACGGGCATAACGCCCGAATAGTTGAGCTTGAGAGGGAGGTACTGCGTGCCGCCCTGCGTCATCTTCGAACCGATAACGCGTTTCGCATACTGCACCGGAATGCGGCGCTGCGCCTGCGTGACAGTAACCACCAGCGCCACCACGATAATCAGAAAAAGAATGAGAGCCACGAGCCCGAGAGCGCCGGTCGGGTTGATCTCCCCGCCATCGTTCATCACGCATTTCTGCCACGCCACATTGAAGGCTCCTGGAAGCGAGTGAATAATGTTCACCGCGATGATCAGCGAAACGCCATTGCCCACCCCCCGCTCGGTGATCTGGTCGCCGATCCACATCAGGAGCATGGTGCCCGTCACGATGATGAACACCGTCGTGACCGTAAAGAACCAGCCGGGATACATGACAATGTCCGAAAGGCCCATGAGGCCGATCGACTCCGGATTGCGCAGAGACGAGGTAAGCAGGTAGCCCTGAATGACGGCAATGGCAATGGCGATCATCCGGGTGTACTTCGTCATCTTCTGACGGCCGCCCTCTTCCCGGATCATTTTGGCCCACTGGGGGATCACGGCGCCCATCAGCTGAGTCATAATGGAAGCGGAAATGTAGGGCATGATGCCCAGTGCAAAAATGCCGCACTGTTCAAGACCGCCGCCCGAAAAAATGGTCAACAGAGTGCCGAGGCCGCCCAATGGCCCCGAGCCATCCTGGCTTTGCCTGCCCAGCCAGTCCGCAAGCCTCTCGACATCCACACCGGGCAAAGGCAGATACACACCCAGGCGCACAATGACAATCATCGCCAAGGTGAAGAGGATGCGCTGCCGCAGTTCCGGCACCTTCATCGAATTCGCAAACGCAGAAATCATAATATCCGATCGTATAATGGAAAAGGAGCGTGCAGCGCAGAGGGGAGCGGGAACATCCGGCGGGGCGCTCACGCCCCGGAATTGGCTGCCCGCGCCATGCCTGATGGAACGGAAGAGCGGCGCTGCGCCGCCCTTCCGCCCAAAAAATCAGGCCTCGCTCAAAATGGTGAGCGAGCCGCCCGCAGCTTCGATTTTCCGGCGTGCGGACGCGCTGGCAAAATCGACGGTCACGGTGAAATTTTTGGTTACGGCACCATGGCCGAGAAGCTTCACAGCGTCGCACGAGCCCTTCACGAGACCGCGGGAGCGCAGCGCCTCTTCTGAAATCGCCGCGCCGGCGTCAAAAAACGCCTCGAGCTGGGTTACATTGATCACGGCGATTTTGCTCTGGAAACGGGCGTTGCTGAAGCCCTTCTTCGGAAGGCGGCGGTGCAGGGGCATCTGGCCGCCCTCAAAGCCGGGGCGGACGGAGCCGCCTGAACGAGCCTTCTGCCCCTTGTTTCCCTTGCCGCAGGTCTTGCCCAAGCCGGAGCTCTCTCCGTTGCCAAGGCGCTTGCGGCGATGCCTGGCACCTGGGTTGGGCTGGAGATTATGAAGTGTCAACATAAGTTTATATCCATTTAATACAATTTGTTACAAAGCGGCTTCCCCCTTTTTCCTGCCGCGGGACGAGAGCACTTGATCGGCCGTTCTCAGAGAGAGGAGAGCCGTCAGCGTCGCTTTCACCACGTTGGCATGATTGGAGGAACCCAGCGATTTGGCGACAATGTCGCGCACGCCGGCGGCTTCAAGGACAGCGCGTACGGTATTGCCCGCAATCAGCCCTGTGCCGGGCGCGGCGGGCTTCAGGAGAATCTTGCCGCCGCCGAATTCGGCATACACTTCATGAGGAATCGTATTGTCAATGACCGCCACGGGTTTGAGAGCCTTCCGCGCGGCGTCCGTCCCCTTGCGGATGGCGTCCGCCACTTCGTTGGCCTTGCCGAACCCATAGCCGACCTTACCTTCCTGATCTCCCGCGACCACGAGAGCGGAGAAGGAAAAGCGGCGGCCGCCCTTCACCACTTTGGCGCAGCGGTTCACATACACTACTTTTTCCAAAAGCTGAGGCCCTTCTTCAACGGGAGCCTCCGGATTGCGGCGGCCGCCTTCACGCCGGGGGCCGCGGGGACCGCCTGAACGAGCTCCCTGACCACGGGGAACTCGCCCACGAGGCGCAGCGGGAGCGGAAGTTTCAGCTTGTGCGGCCGGAGCCTTTTGTTCTTCGTTGTTCATTCTTTATTTTTTCCCGTTTAGAATTTAAGGCCGGCTCCTCGGGCGGCGTCGGCCAGAGATTTGACTTTACCGTGGTAGAGAAATCCCCCCCGGTCAAACACAACTTCCGTGACGCCGGCGGCCAGCGCCCTCTCGGCGATCAGCGCGCCCACTTTGGCGGCCGTTTCGAGATTGGCCTGCTGCAAATGAAGATTGAGCGTCGATGCGGAGCAGATAGTCACGCCCTTGTCATCATCGATCACTTGGGCGTAGACATGCTGATTGGAAAAATGGACAGCCAGACGGGGACGAGCTGCCGTACCCGCCAATTTGCGGCGGATGCGGCGATGCACACGATCACGAACGGCTTTTCGATTGATTAGGCTCATTGTCTATAAATTTCTAAAGGTTCAGTGCTTATTTGCCAACGCTCTTGCCCTCCTTGCGGCGCACGTTTTCACCAGCGTAGCGCACGCCCTTGCCCTTGTAGGGCTCCGGCGGATAGTAACCGCGCACCTCGGCGGCAAACTGGCCGACAAGCTGTTTATCGACACCTTCCACCCGCACTTTCGTGTTGTCGGTGACGGTGACGGTCAATCCATCGGGAATGGCATGGTTGATCGGGTGGGACTTGCCGAGGCTGAGATCGAGGATCTTGCCCTTTACCGCCGCACGGAAACCGACGCCGATAATTTCAAGTTCCTTCACGAAGCCCTGGGAGACGCCCGTGATCATGTTGTTGAGCAAAGAACGGTTCGTGCCGTGCAGAGCGCGAAGCCTGCGCGAATCGTCGGCGCGGCTGACGGTCAGTTCGGCGCCCTCAACAGCGATCGAGATTCCCTGCGGCAGCGTCCACTGAAGCTTGCCCTTCGGGCCTTCGACGAGCACGACGGAGTCCTTCTCGTTCACCTTGACGCCTGCGGGGATCGCAATAACTTTCTTTCCAACTCGGGACATGTATATGATTTTGGTTGAGGGTTACCAGACAAGGGCGATCAACTCGCCGCCGATCTTCCGCCTGCGGGCTTGCGCCCCCGTCATCAGACCGGCTGAAGTGGACACGATAGAAATACCGAGGCCATTCATCACATTCGGAATCTCTTCGGAACGGACGTATTGACGACGCCCTGGCTTCGAGCAGCGCTTGACGCCGGTGATAAGGGGCTTGCCCTCCTGCGTGAACCGCGTCTTGACCTTGATGGCCTTCTTGACGCCTTCGCCCACGATTTCGTAGCTCCAGATGTAGCCTTCTTCCTGAAGGATGCGTGCAATTTCCGCCTTGATTCCGGAATGGGGAGCCAGGAGCTCTTCATTCCGCGCGTTGCCGGCGTTCTTGACACGGGTCAGGAAATCGGAAATGGGATCACTTAATACTGCCATAATCGTATATTTCTGGGTTTATGCATCGGCGGAGCGGGACTCCTCCGTCTTTTTCTGGGGACGAAACGGCAGCCCGAGCTCGGCAAGAAGATCCCGCGCCTCCTTATCGTCTTGCGTCGAGGTGACAAAAATCAGATCAAAGCCTATCTGACGCTTGATCTGATCCAGCTCGATTTCCGGAAAGATGGACTGATCGGAAATGCCCACGGCATAATTGCCGTGTCCGTCGAAGGACTTAGCGGGCAGCCCGCGGAAGTCGCGGATATTGGGAGCGGTGATGTTGATGAAGCGGTCGAGAAACTCCCACATGCGGGCACCGCGGAGAGTGACGCGCGCACCGAGGATTTCGCCCTCGCGGAGCTTAAAGTTGGCCACGCTCTTGCGGGCGTAGGTGACGGACGGCTTCTGGCCGGTGATCTTGGCTATCTCGACAACAGCATCCTCGACAGCCTGCTTGCGGTCGGGGTGCCTGCCCATGCACGAAGTCACCACGATCTTTTCCAATCGGGGAATCCGGTGCACGTTGGTATAGTTGTACTTCGCCTGAAGGGCGGGAACGACCTTCTCGCGATAGTGCGTCTGCAGGGTTGGTGTATTCATGATTATTTGCGGGTCAGCTCTTGGAGTGATTTAACGGATGGCGGCTTAAGCGCGGGGCGGGGGCTCTGCCTCAACCCACTTTCTTCACATTGGAAATGTGAATCGGGCCATCCACTTCCTTGATGCCGCCGTCCGGATCCTGTTCGGTGGGGCGCACAGCCTTCTTCAGGATGCGCACACCCTCCACAATCACAGTTCCCTTGACGGCATTCACGGAAAGGACGGTGCCACGCTTGCCCTTATGGTTGCCGGCGATGACTTCTACCTCATCGCCTTTTTTCACATGGGTTTTCATCGTGTTTGCTTCTTCGCGTTTATATTATTGCGCCGCGCATTCCGCAGCGCGGGGAGCCGACTATACACGCCCGCGCCCCGCCCGTCAAGCCCATTCCTGAAAAATTCCGTCTCCCGCCTCGGGAATTTATCCGTCCGAATTCCGCGCCGTTTCCATAACGCATTCCGAACCATTTTATTTTGTAACAATTGACGGATTTTCGTCGGCTTGAACGATTAGTCTTGCATTTCGGCGTGAAAAATCCTAGGCTCGCCTATGGCAGAGTATCAGACAGGCCTTACTTTTGACGACGTGCTCCTGCTTCCCTGCATGAGCACGATTCTCCCCGGAGACGCCGACGTGTCTTCGCATCTTGTGTCTTCCTTCCCTTTGAATTTGCCCGTTCTCTCGTCGCCCATGGATACGGTGACGGAGTCCGACATGGCGATCGCCATGGCCCGCGAAGGCGGTCTGGGCGTCATTCACCGCAACAACCTGATCCCCGACCAGGCGGCCATGGTGTCGCGCGTGAAGCGGTTTGACAACGCGGTCATTTCCAAGCCAATCACCGTGAGCAAGGAAATGACGCTCGCCGAAGTGCGGATCGTGATGGATGAGCACGGATATTCCGGTTTTCCCGTGGTGGACGCCGACCAGAAGCTCGAGGGCATCATCACCGGCCGTGACATGCGCGGGGTAGAGGACTACAGCAACACATTCGTGTCCGATGTGATGACGCCCCTCGCCCGCCTCGTGACGGCCGGCCCCGGCACCACGATCGAACAGGCACGCTCCTTCCTGTATAAGAACCGCATTGAGAAGCTGCCACTCATCGACGGAGAAGGC
This sequence comes from Akkermansiaceae bacterium, assembly GCA_021200315.1. GTDB lineage: Bacteria > Verrucomicrobiota > Verrucomicrobiia > Verrucomicrobiales > Akkermansiaceae > Akkermansia. Next base: position 21,624 of record JAJQGU010000029.1, on the reverse strand, counting down.
CGCCTCGCCGGCCTCATCACCGAAACGGACATCCGCAAACGCGAACTCTTCGGCGCCTCGTCGAAAGACGCCCATGGACGCCTGCGCTGCGGAGCGGCCGTCGGCGTGGGACCCGATTACTACGACCGTGCGCAGGCTCTGCTCGAAGCCGGAGCAGATGCCCTTTTCATCGACGCCGCCACCGGGCACACCTCGCGGGTGCTCGACGTGGTCGCCAAGCTCCGCTCTCTTTCCGACGTGCCCGTCGTGGCTGGCAACGTAGTCACCCGGGACGGCGCCGCCGACCTGATCGCCGCAGGGGCCAGTGCCATCAAGGTGGGTGTGGGGCCGGGCTCGATCTGCACCACGCGCATCATCTCCGGCGTGGGCATGCCCCAGTTCACCGCCATTCAGGAGGTGGCCGCCGCAGCCCGCCCCGCGGGCGTGACGGTGATCGCCGACGGCGGCATCCGCTATTCAGGGGATATCGTGAAGGCTCTCGCCGGAGGAGCCGATCTCATCATGATGGGCGGCCTGCTCGCCGGCTGCGAGGAAAGCCCTGGACAAATGGTTCACTATCAAGGACGCCACTTCAAGCAATACCGCGGCATGGGCTCCCTGGGAGCCATGCGCCGCGGCTCCGGCGACCGCTACGGACAAAACAGCTCCGGCAAGCTCGTGGCTGAAGGTGTGGAAGCGCGCGTGCCCTACAAGGGCATGCTGGCGGATGTTCTCTTCCAATTGATCGGAGGTCTGCGCTCAGGCATGGGATACCTCGGCGCCAAAGACCTGTCCGCGCTGCGCGAACACGCACGCTTCGTGCGCATCACGCCGGGCGGCTTGAAAGAAAGCCATCCTCACGACATCACCATCACGGAAGAGCCCGTCAACTACAGCTGCTAATTTTCAGCGACATGAATGATCGTCAACTCGTTGCCGTCATCGATTTCGGCTCCCAGTACACCCAGCTGATCGTACGCCGTGTGCGGGAGCTGGGATATCTGGCCAAATTATATCGTCTGGAAGACTTCCCATCGCTCGACTCTCCGGGAGCCATCATCCTGTCGGGCGGCCCGAAGAGCGTTCTGGAACCCGACGCGCCGGACATCGACTTCAACCGCCTGCAGCATTTCGGCGTGCCGGTGCTGGGCGTGTGCTATGGCATGCAGCTGCTCAACCTCAAGCATGGCGGCACGGTGAAACCCGGCGATCGCCGAGAATACGGCCCCGCCGCCCTGCTGCCCGAAAACACCGGGGACGGTCTGTTCAAAGGGATCGCCCCCTCGTCTCAGGTGTGGATGAGCCACTCGGACACGGTGGAGCGCATCGCCGGAGACTGCTCGGTGATTGCCCGAAACGCCGAGGGCGTACCCGTGGCCCTCCAGTGGAGCGACCGCATGTACGGAATCCAGTTTCACCCCGAAGTAACTCACTCGCACGAGGGAAGCGCGATTCTGCGCAACTTCCTCGCGATGGCTTCCGGACTGAAGATGTTCGACATCGGTGATTTCAAGAACGAAATGACACGCAGCATTCGAGAACGGGCGGGGAATCGCCAGGTGGTCTGCGGCGTCTCCGGCGGGGTGGACAGCACCGTGCTGGCCATGCTGCTGCACGAGGCCGGGGTGCACATGCGCGCTATTTTCGTAGACAACGGATTGCTGCGCAAAAACGAATCGGAGGAAGTCCAAAGGAATTTCGCCCGCATCGGAGTGGACATCGAAACGGTGGACGCCTCTGAACGCTTTCTGAAGGCTCTGGCCGGCGAAACCAATCCGGAAAAGAAGCGCCGCATCATCGGCGGACTGTTTATCGACGTATTCTGGGAGGCTGTAGGCGACGCCGAAATGCTGGCTCAAGGCACGCTGTACCCCGATGTGATCGAAAGCGCCTCGAATGCCGGCTCAAAGGCGTCGGTGATCAAAACGCACCACAACCGCGTGGAACGCGTGCTCGAGCTCCAGGCGCAGGGGAAAGTGCTGGAACCTCTCGCCGAACTCTTCAAAGACGAAGTGCGCGCACTGGGCGCTTCCATGGGGATCCCGCATGATATTCTGTGGCGCCACCCCTTCCCGGGACCCGGCCTCGCTGTGCGTTGTCCGGGTGAGGTGACCCGCGAACGCCTCGACATCATCCGCGAATGCGACGCCATCTTTATCGGCAACCTCCGCAAATACGGCTGGTATGACAAGGTATGGCAGGCCTATGCCGGCCTCATCCCCGTAAAGACGGTCGGCGTGAAAGGCGACGAACGCTCCTACGAATGGGCCACCAATCTGCGCGCCATCGTCTCCGAGGACGCCATGACAGCCGACTGGGTCGAGCTCCCCCCCGAACTCCTGCGCGAGACAAGCAATAGCATTCTCAATTCGGTAAAAGGAATCAACCGCGTTCTCTACGACATTTCGACCAAGCCGCCGGCCTCCATCGAATGGGAGTAGGCCGGCTCTCGGGCCGGACGCGGTTTCCCCGCAATCTTTCCAAACAAGCTGTCCCAGGCGCACCCTTATGAGGCGCCGGCCAGGGGCAGGCGGATTCGTGCAATTTCAACTTTTCCCCGGAATGAATACTCTCGACATCGCTCTTCAATCCTTTCTCTCCACCATTCCCATCTACATCTTCTTCGGCATTGGTTTCATGTTGAGACGCAAGGGAGCCGTCCTCCCTGCCCACGACTCTCCGATCATGAGCCTGGCCATGGATATCGCCTATCCATGTCTGATTCTGCACAGTATCTTGAAATACATGGCGCTCTCAGACACCAAGGAACTCCGGAGCATCGCATTCTCGCTGCAGGCCATTGCCGCGGGAGCCTGCGAACTCATCGTCGGCGTGTGCTCCGCGTATGCCGTCGCCAAAATCATGCGGCTGCGCATCGGCACCGGGCTGCGCACATTTTCCCTCACGGCGGGCATCCAGAATTACGCCTTCTTCGTCATTCCCATCATCCAGATAGTGTTCGACAAGCCCGGCGACCCGACTCTGGGCGTACTTTTCGTGCACAATGTGGGCTGTGAACTCGTCGTCTGGAGCCTCGGCGTAATCATCATGGCAGGCGGAGTCGGACAGCTCCGGCTGGGCGTCTTCATGCGCGGCCCTTTGCTGGCCGTGGCGTTCGGGCTCGCCTTGGCCTGGACGGGAGCGGGCAGTTACCTAGCCGTCCCGCCGCTGATGAAAACCCTCGAAATGATCGGCAATTGCGCGACTCCGCTGTGCCTTGTGCTTTTCGGCTGCTCGATGTACGACTCTTGGGGCCATACGAGCTGGCGTCCGCGCCTGCTCGCCGCCGGACTGCTCACGCGGCTCGTCGCCGCTCCAGCGCTCATCCTGCTGCTGGCATGGATATTGCCTCTCGACATATACATCAAGCGCATCATGACCATTCAGGCTGCCATCCCCTCAGCCGTCATTCCGGTGATTCTGGCCAAGCGCTTCGGCGGCCTGCCCGAAATGGGCACTCAGATTCTTCTGGCCACCACGGTCGCTTCCGCCCTCACCCTGCCCATCTGGCTGGCCATCGGCAATATCTGGGTCGCGCCCCTCATCGTGTCTCCGTAGGCCGCTTCAAAGTTGTTTCTTCCTCCGGCGCGGCGCGGAGAAATTTATGGGCATCATCCCACGCTTTTTTTGCTTTATTTGCGAAAGCTCGCAGAGTATACTCGCGGGCGGGTTCGTGATAAACCGCCCAAGCAGTGTTCAAGATGAAGATCGTTCTCGCATACTCCGGTGGCCTTGACACATCCGTTCTTCTGGTGTGGCTCAAGGAGAAGTACAATGCCGAAATCATCGCCTTCTGCGCCGACGTAGGTCAGGCGGAGGAGCTGGATGGATTGGAGGCCAAAGCCTTGGCGACAGGAGCCTCCAAATGTGTCATCGGCGATCTCAAGGCGGATTTCGCCGCCAACTACATTTTCCCCATGTTCCAGGCCAACGCTCTCTATGAAGGGCGCTATCTGCTCGGCACGTCCATCGCCCGCCCCTGCATCTCGAAGGCCATGGTCGATCTGGCCATCGCGGAAGGAGCCGACGCCATCGCCCACGGCGCCACCGGCAAGGGCAATGACCAAGTGCGCTTCGAGCTCTCCGTAAACGCCCTTGCGCCTCGTCTCCAAGTGATTGCGCCATGGCGCATGAAAGAATGGCGCGACCAGTTCCCCGGCCGCACCGAGCTCATCCGATACGCGGAAAGCCACGGCATTCCCATTCGCCAGAGCGTCAGAAAGCCCTATTCAATGGATCGCAATCTGCTGCATATTTCCTACGAGGCAGGCATTCTTGAGGACACGTGGTACGACGCCACGAAGGAAGAGGATCGTCCCATGTACGTGCTTTCCAACGCCCCGGAAACCGCCCCAGACAAGCCCCAGTATCTTCAGTGTCTTTTTGAGAAAGGGAACATCGTCGGCCTTCAGACCGACGGTCTCGCCGACATCATCAGCCAGGTACACGCGAAATCCCGGGGAGAACGCGACGGCTACACCCTGCTCGACCCGCTGGGCGTCATGCTCGTACTCAACCATCTCGGCGGACTGCACGGCATCGGCCGCGTCGACATCGTCGAAAACCGTTTTGTGGGCATGAAGAGCCGCGGTATCTACGAAACCCCCGGCGGCGCGATTGTTCTGGCCGCTCACCGCGACATGGAGACGCTCACCTTGGATCGCGAAGCCCAACGAGTGCGCGACTCCCTCATTCCCGACTATGCGGCCATGGTCTACAACGGATTCTGGTTTGCCCCCGAGCGGGAGGCCATTCAAGCGCTCGTCACCAAAACCCAGGAGACCGTCAACGGTGAAGTGAGGCTCAAGCTCTACAAAGGCAATATCATGTATGCCGGCCGCCGCAGCCCGAATTCGCTTTACAGCTACGCAATCGCCACCATGGAGGGGGATTACACCGACGAAGACTACAATCAGGACGACGCCACCGGTTTCATTCATCTCAATGGTCTTCGTCTCAAGCAATTCGCCAAGGTAAACAAAATTATTCGCCTGGCCTGAACCGCCGATCGCAAAGCGCCCATCTTCCGACACGCATGAGCACCTCTTCCAGACCCCGCATCGCCATCATCGGCAGCTATCCCATTTGGGAGCTGATCACCTCGCTCAATGTGGGTCATCAGCGCGGTGCCGTCTGGCTGGTCACCCTGTCGGAGCTTTTCCAGAAAAGCGAAGAATTCGAACTGCACTGGATCTGCCTGAATCGCCACGCCGCCCGACATCAATGCATCCAGCACGGAAACCAATTTTTCCATGTCGTCCCGGGCGCAAGATTGCTCATAGGTTTGTATACAGGGTACATACACGATCGGTGGCTCGTCTCGCGCGTGCTCCGGGAAATCAAACCCGATCTGGTGCACTCATGGGGGACGGAAAATTGCTATGCCATCTGCGGCAAGTCCTTTTCAGGGAAAAAGATCCTTTCGATCCAAGGTCTGCTGCGAGCCTGCATAGCGCGTGCTCCCATGTCCGCATACGAGCGCAGGCACAGCTTGTATGAAAAGGGCACAATTGAAGCGTTCAAATGGATTACGACGGAATCGCCCACGGCCGCCGGATGGGTGCGGGAGCTTGTCCCCGCCGCTTCGCCCATGCACCTCGAATATGCCGTCGCCAAGGAATTTCAGAATATTCCCCGGGTTCTTTCCAGCCGCCCGACCTGTCTTTTCGGAGGAACCGACACGCCGGTCAAAAACATCAACACGCTGATCAAGGCATTTTCTCAGCCCGAGCTCTCCCACATCCATCTCAAAATGGCGGGGCCAAGCCCCTCCGTCCGCACGGCGCTCCCCCGCAACATCACGGCATTGGGCTTTGTGAGCAGAGAGGAAATGGCGAAGCTGCTCTCCGAGGCATGGTGCCTTGTTCATCCAAGCCTTGCGGACACAGGCCCAACCATTGTCAAAGAGGCTCGCGTCATGGGGCTGCCGGTTGTCCTTTCGGATCAATGCGGCAGCCAACAGCACGTCATCGAAGGGAAATCAGGATTCATCCACTCCCCGTTCGACACGGAAAAGCTGATCCGCTCGATCCTCACAGTGACGCAATCCGCCGAAACCTCGCTGCAAATGGGAAACTACGGTCTGGAAGAATGCCGGCGCGCACTCAGTAAAGAAACCATGTACGAGCGGCTGAGCACAATCTACCGAGCGGTGCTCGACGGACGTGATCCCGCGTCCATCTGAAAACCGGAGGCCGCGCTTCAGCTTGGTTCCGCGCTGAATCCGCATTCCCTGCCGCTGGGATTTCCGGGCGCAGCGCGGGTCTTCGGCAAAGAGATAATCACGTTGCCGGGAAGTGGTATTCTGCGCTGACGAATATGGGGAGCCAGCACGGGACTGGTCTCATAGGCGTCCCGGAACATTTCGAGCTTCGCGTCCAGATCATCCACATGGTGCAGGACGACGGCCTCGGGCGTCTTGGGCGGGACAGGGGAACCGAATTGCAGTTCGCCGTGATGAGAGGCGATCAGATGCAGCAGATGCAGGCGCACCTGCTCGGAGGGCGGCTGCATCTCTTTCCATTCCTCCGCCTCGGGAAGAGCCAGGGCTTCGCGCCAGAGCTTGTTGACGATTTCGACGCCGATGGCGATATGCCCCAGCATTTCCCCCATCTCGGCATAGGGCATGACCAGATCGCGCTCTCCATAATTGTTCTCCCAGAGCTTGCCGCAATCATGGAAGAGACAGCCGGCCAGCAGGAGATCGCGGTTGAGGCAGGGATACGCCTCGCAGATCTGGAACGCGCACCGCATCATGCAGGCCACGTGCTCCACCAAGCCGCCGCGCCGCGCGTGGTGGTAACTGCGGGCCGCCGCCGCCCGTTCGAAAAGGGCGCCAAACCTCTCGAGGAAGAGCCGGCAGAGGCAACGCAGGCGAGGATCGCTCACGGAAGCGCACAACTCACTCACAGTCTGACGATCACGCATCTGTTTTTCGCGCAATGCGGGGCTGCCGCTCCAAAAGGACTCCTCCTCTTCGGAGGAAAGCGGGCGCAGAGAAGCGCCGGCGGCCTCCATGCCATACTCTCCCGAACGCCAGCGGGCGCAGAGAGAATACGTTTCCCCGGGTTGAAGCGCGGCAAATTCAGCGTACCAAGGCGCGTCATTCCACACCTTGAACGCAAATCTGTCTTCCGCATCTCCCGCCACAATTTCCAAGTAAGGTTTGCGGGTTCGGGTGCTCTTCCGCTGCACCTGCAAAATCTGCACGGCCACATTCCCCTCCACTTCGGCAGCCGAGGCCGCGTTCTTCAAGGCTTTGACACTGACGTACGTCATTCGCCCCAGTGTAGTTTTTTTTTTGCAGGAGTCAAGCGTCCTCAAACGCCCGGGGCGCCCCGCAGGTCAAAACAGACGATTTCCGGGGGGCAGAACAACCGTATCGGCAATACAGACGTACCCAGCCCGCGACTGATGTACATGGGCGGCCCGCCTCCTTCCGCATAGAAGCCCCCGCGCAGCATCCTCCGCGTGCAGCCGTGGGACGGGGCCGGAGAAACGGGCTCGCCCCCCGGAAAACAGATTTGTCCTCCGTGGGTGTGTCCCGCCAAAATGAGATTGACCTTTCCGCGCACTTTCGGATAAAGGCTCGGACTGTGCGTGATGAGGATCTGCGGCACGGACGGAAGCAGCCGGGCGGGAACATGCACGCTCCGCACCGGAAAGCAGCTGTCGTCCCTCACTCCGCTGAGCTGCAGCATCCTTCCGTTGGGAAACCCGATGCGCACCGAACGTCCCTCCAGGGGAACGAGCCCCTCGGCCATGAATGCCCGATGAATCTTCCGCGCGCCATACGCGTAATCGTGATTTCCCAACACATAATAGACCGCACACCTTTCCAAGAGCGGTCTCAGACCTGAGGCGATCTCCTCCGGCGGCAGGCTCTCATCCTTCATGTGCCCGTTCACAATATCCCCGAGAATGACGACCACATCGGGGTTCAGCTCCAGCACGGCGTCCGCGATTTCCTTCAAACGCCTTTCTCCGCGCCGGCCCGGCACAACATGAAGATCGGCCAGCGCGACAAGCCGGGCGCGTCCCTCCGTCGGCCCCCATTCCGGCAGCGGCCACTCGATCCGCGTCACCTCGAGACGATCAGGCTCCACGGCCACGCCCCAGAAAAGCGTCCCCAGACACAGAAAACCCAGCATAAAAACGCCAGGCCACAACAATCTGCGAATGGATGCGGCAACCGCCATGACCTCATCTTAACAGACTCACGCCCCCGTGCAAGATTTCCGCGCGGCAACATGCCGTCCATTCGGTCCGACCAGGCGTCCCCCGGAATTTTTATTGCCTTCCCACCCAACCCGCGCTTTAATGAAAGAGATCTCATGCCGCCGGAACAATCGACATACGACGTCACAGCCATCGGAGAAACCCTCGTGGATTTCACTCCCGACCCCACCAGCAGGCTCCGGCCGCCCGTCTTTCAAGCCAACCCCGGAGGAGCGCCCTGCAACGTGCTCGCCATGCTGGCCAGACTGGGACGGCGAACCGGCTTCATCGGCAAAGTGGGCGACGACATATTCGGCCGCCTGCTCCGCGCACGCATTCTGGAGGCGGGCATCGACGACGCCGGGCTCGTCTCCGGCGGCGAGGCATGCACCACCCTCGCCTTTGTGCACATCAGCGAAACGGGCGACCGCGATTTTTCCTTTTTCCGCAATCCGGGGGCGGACATGATGCTGCGCTGGGAGGAAATTCCCCCGACACTCCTGCGGCAAACGCGCATCTTTCATTTCGGCACCATCTCGATGACCCATCAGGACATCCGCAACGTGACGAAAAAAGCCGTGGCCTGCGCCCGCGGAGCGGGAGCCCTGCTCTCCTTCGATCCCAACATCCGGCTCCCTCTCTGGAAAAACCGGGCAAGCATGCGCAGGCAGATCGTCTACGGCTGCGGGCAGTGCGACATTCTCAAAATCGAAGCGAACGAGCTGCAACTCCTGACCGGGCAGACCGACTGGGAGCGCGCCGCGGACGCGCTGCACCGCTCCTTCCCAAACATCCGGCTCGCGCTGATCACAGCCGGCGCCAGGGGAAGCGGCGCCAGCACGGGCTCGCTGCGCTCTTGGCAGCCCACCTTCCGGAATGTGGACACGATCGACACGACCGGCGCGGGGGACGCCTTTCTGGGCGCATGCCTCGCCTTTCTCCTCGAACACGGGCCGGAGGCCATCTCCACCGCCGGCCATCTCGATCGCATGCTCCTCTTCGCCAACGCCGCCGCCTCCATCGTCACCACGCGGCGGGGAGCCCTTGCCTCCATGCCCGCCCGCGGCGAAATCAACGCTCTGATCGCTGCGGCGCACTGAAAAAAGCCCACGGCTCACTCCGCTTCTCCGGCATCCCGCCACTACACCTCCATAATCAACTACCTATGACGGTTCATACGGAATCTGACCCGCTTCGATTATCGGCGGAAATCACGGGAGCGCTCCACCTCGTCCCAGCGCATGGCCGATCATCCGAGCCAGCGGAACATCGGCTCCTTCCAACGTATCCAGAAAGAACGGAGCGGGTCTGTGGTGCCCATAGCGCCTGCCCCGGGAATCGAACCGCCTCCCGCTGGCAACCATATTCCTGTCGGCATCGGGACGCATCCCCCAGCGGCCTCCGATCTTGGGGATCCAATCCAGCGCCGTGTCCGACTCCTTCAAATAGGCATTGAACCACACATCCACGCCGGGTGCACGGCAAGGATCCTGTCTTCGCCCGACGGCGTCGATCGTCGCCAGAATCAGGCGGACGGGACGCCTCTGCAAATGGCGCACCACGTACATGGCGGCCGATCCCCCGTAGCTGTGCCCGCAGAACACCAGCACGGCTTCCGGATTGGCTTCCACAAACGCATCCACCTCATCGCGGACAGTCAAGCAGCGATCCGCAAAAAAGCCATCGCCGTCCCAGTGGTAATAGGCACGCACTTCATCCAAGCCAGGCAGCCAGGGAGGCAATTCATCCATGACACGAGAAAAACGTCCCGTCAGCCAGTCGCCGAAACCGCCGATGAATATCGTGGCGCAACGCGCCCCGGCTTCTTCGGGGAGAGGTCTCTGCGGGTACACGATCACGGAACTCACTCGGACGGACTTCTCACCGGGACTTCATGTCCAGCAGCATCTGCGCGTTGTTCGGATACTTCTTCAGGAAGAACAGCAGACGCTCCATGGCCTCGGGCGGCTTGTGCCCGGCAAGAGCCCGGCGGATCAGCCTCACCTTGTCAAGCGTCATTTCCGGGAGGATCAGCTCTTCACGGCGGGTTCCGGACTTGAGGATATCCACCGCGGGGAAAATGTAAAGCTCGGCAATGCGGCGGTTAAGCACGAGCTCCATGTTGCCGGTTCCCTTGAACTCCTGAAAAATCAGCTCATCCATGCGGCTGTTCGTCTCAATGAGCGCCGTGGCCAGGATCGTCAGCGAACCGGCCTGCCGGGTATTGCGTGCCGCGGCGAACAGGCGGCGCGGCATCTCCAGAGCCCGTGCGTCGACGCCGCCGGACATCGTGCGGCCGCTGCCGCGATCGGCGTTGTTGTAAGCGCGGGCCAAACGTGTAATCGAATCCAGCAGCAGCAGGACATGCCTCCCCGCCTCCACGAGACGCTTGGCCCGCTCGACGCAGAGCTCCGCCATACGGCAGTGTTCGCGTACATGGCTGTCATTGGAAGAAGCGTACACCTCCGCTCCCGGAAGCGTGCGCTTGAACTCCGTCACCTCCTCGGGGCGCTCGTCGACCAGCAGGATCATCAAATGCAGCTCTTCGCCGTAGTTTTCCAGCGCCGCCTCGGCAATATGCTGAAGCAGCGTCGTCTTGCCCGTGCGGGGAGGCGCCACGATGAGACCGCGCTGCCCGCGCCCCACGGGAGCCACCAGATCGAGCGTACGCGTCGTGTACCGCGCGGACTTCGTCTCGAAACTCAGGCGATGGTCGGGATTCACCGCCTTCAGATCCTCGAAATGAGGGAAGGAATCCGCCACTTCGGGCGGCACCCCGTTGACCTTCTCGATCGCTATCATCTGATGCCCCCTCTCGTATTTCTGCGCGACGCCCTCAATCTGCACGAAAGGCCGCAGATGAAGAGTCTGTATCATGTCGGCAGGAACATACACGGCGTCCTTCGACTGGGCGTAGCGGTTCTCCTGCGTGCGGACAAAACCGAATCCCTTCGGGGTAATCTCCAGCAAACCGGTCAACGGCTCGGGATCGCCCACGGGCACGTAATCCCGATGCGGGATCTCCGGCTCCCGCTCATCTTCCCCGTCCCCGGTCCTGCCCTTTCTGAACGGGCGCCTGCCCAATCTTGAATTTCGCTGTCCTGCGGAAGCGCTCTTGTCCTTCCCGCGGCGGATGAACTCCCGGCGCACGCGCACAGAAGCCCCGCTCCGGGCTTCAGGAGCCCCGTCTCCCGAGCGTCCCCCTTCCGCGAGCCGGATCTCCCGTCCGGCGGGAGCATCCGGCGTCCGCTCCCCGGACGGACGCGCACCGCGCACACGCCGGCTCTTGTTTTCAGGAGAATATTTCTCGTTTTCACTCATGAACGTTCAAAACTGGTATGGGAAGCGGAAGGGCGCGGCCGCATGCGCCCCCGCCCGGGCTCAGGAACGCTCACAGGCGTTCGAGGACATCCTCGGCGATGTCGAAATTGCCAAACACGTTCAGCGTGTCGTCGTAGTCGTCAAGCAGCTCGAAGAGGCGCATCACCTTGGCCGCCGTCTCCGGATCCGTAATCGCCACCGTGTTCTGCGCCACGGAAATAAGTTTCATGCCCGTGACATTCCTGCCAGCGCCCGTGAGCGCCGCAGAGACTTCGCTCAACGCCGACGGCTGGCAGATGAACACCCATTCGCCGTCCTCCCCGCCGGGTTCGAATTCATCGGCGCCCGCCTCCATGGCCAGCTCCATCGCGGCGTCCTCGTCGAGAGAGGCGTCCACGATGCGCACCTCTCCCTTGCGGTCAAATTGATAAGCCACCGAACCCGGCGTGCCCATATTCCCGCCGTTCCGGGAAAAGATAGTGCGTATCTCCGAGGAAGCGCGATTCGTATTGTCCGTGGCCACTTCCACGAGAAGAGCCGTGCCGGCGGGGCCATAGCCCTCGTAGGTCACTTCCTGAATTGTTTCGCCCTGAAGCTCGCCCGTGCCCTTCTTGACGGCGCGGTCTATGTTGTCCTTGGGCATCGAGGCTGCCTTGGCCCCTTCGATCGCCGCTCTCAAGCGGGGATTGGTGTCCACATCGCCTCCGCCGCTCTTCGCGGCCAACGTGATTTCATGGGAAAACCGGGCGAAAACCTTGCCTTTTTTGGCATCGGCGGCCGCCTTCGTGAATTTGATCTTGGACCATTTGTTATGACCTGACATGACTTGTGTATGGGTTCGATGGATACGGGGAAGCCGAACCGATTCCGGACACTCCCTCCGTTTGCATTGAGATAAATTGCGCCGGCAAGCAAATGAAAAAATGGTCGAGCTGACAGGATTCGAACCTGCGACCTCTTCGTCCCGAACGAAGCGCGCTACCAGGCTGCGCTACAGCTCGACTTTTTTAAGCCGGAGGCAGTGTAGTCCATGCTTTCCGCGATTGCAAGCCCAAATTAAATGAATTTAACACCGAACGCCGTCAGTCACCCATCCGGCGGGCATCCCGAAACGGACAAACCCTGCCGAACAGACTTCGGCAGGGTTCAAATTCAAGAGGATAAACAAAGCCGCTCAGGAATTCGAGGCGCCCTCGCCCTCCTGCATCTGCTGCTGGAGCTGCTGGAGCATTTCGGGCGTCAGCTGCACGGGAGCGGGCCGGCTGTCTGGTTTTTGCAGACCTTCCAGCTTCAAATCAAAAATGAGCGTGGCATTCGGGCCGATAACGCCCGGCCCATCCTCTCCGTACGCCAGAGACGAGGGAATGACGACTTTCCATCTGGCTCCCACGGGCATCATCCGGAGCACCTCGGAAAAACCGGGAACCAAGCGGTCGACTGGCAGAGGAATCGGCTCGCTCGTCTCGTCAAACACGGCGCCGTTGACCAGCGTTCCCTTGTATGTCACACTCGCTTCCGGCGCGTCGCCGTGCTTCTCCTTATCGTACTTCACCCCGGTACCTGGCTCAACGACCAGGTACAAAACGCCGGATTCCGTCTTCTGCACCCCCTCCTGCCGGGCGAATTCCTCCATATATACCCTGCCTGCCTCCAAATTGTCGGCGGCAAGCTTCGCACGACGCTGCTCGAGCAGCCTGCGGAAGACCTCGATCGAAGGCGAAACATTCTCCTGACTGAAACCATCGGCGATCTTGTTGGCCATGCCGTCCCTGATCCCGTCGAGCAGCGAATTCTCGTCGACATCGTTCAGGGAAAAGACGGGATCGATCTGAGCCAACTGCTGACCGACGCCGTGTCCGATGAAATACCCGACATGCTTCTTCACCGTCTCCGAATCGGGTGTAGGTGCGGCCGCGGCGGGGGACGCAGCTTGAGTCTGCTGTTCGGCAGGCGGCTGCTCACCGGCCGCCATGGCCGCCGCGCTCAGGAAAGAAATTCCCAGCGCGAGTGTCGAATTGCACATTGTTTTCATAATCTGATGGGCTCCTGTATAAGGAGTGAGACGTTTTTAGCACTCTCTGCGTTCAATGCAAAGAAAAGATTGCGCCATGACGCGCCGCGGCCCGACTTTCCCCGGAGTTCGGGAAACGGGGAGGCACCCGGAAGGGCGTCCTCCCGGCATCCCGTCCCGCTCATTGACAGTACTTGCCGAGCACGTAAGGAAGAATGCCGCCGGCTTGGAAATATTCTTTTTCAATGGGCGTATCGATCCGTACGACGAGCGGCAGCTCAAACGGCTCCCGGGCGGCGGGGGAAACCACGAGCGACGCCCGCCCTCTCGGCGTCAGCCCGCCGGCGAGCCCCGTGACGCTGTATACGGCATCCTTGAGCGACCTCACCTTTTCATAATCCGACGGATCGGCGAAATTCAGAGGCAGCACCCCCATGCCGATCAAATTCGAACGGTGAATACGCTCGAAACTCTTCGCGATCACCGCCTTCACCCCCAGCAGGCTCGTACCTTTGGCGGCCCAGTCGCGCGAAGAGCCCATGCCGTAGTCATCCCCCGCCAGAATGATCAGATTCACCCCCTCGCGGCGATAAGCCATGGCCGCATCGAAAATGAAAGCGGGCCTGCCGACTTCCGCGGCTATCGGAATATCGGGTTCCGGCAGCTCTCCTCCGCCGAAATAAAGGGTATAACCGCCTTCCGTCCCTTCGACGAGCAGATTTTTCAACCGCACGTTGGCAAATGTGCCCCGGCTCATCACCAGATCATTGCCGCGGCGGGATCCGAAGGAATTGAAATCCCCGCCGGCCACCCCCCTCGACTTGAGGAAGCGACCCGCCGGCCCCGTCTTCCGTATGGCTCCGGCGGGGGAAATGTGATCGGTAGTCACGGAATCGCCGAAAATCCCCAGCGGACGTGCGTCCAAAATATCCCCGCTCTCCCTCCTCTCTCCGGTGTACCCTTCGAAAAAAGGCGGGCGGTGAATGTAGGTGGACGCATCGTCCCACGCGAACACCGCGCCCTGCGGAGCCTTCACGGCATCCCACAGCGGATTGCGTCCCGGCCTCAGATCATACAGAGCGCGATAACTCCCGGGCCGCAGACCCCGTCCGCGCACGGAAGCCACCTCCTCATCAGACGGCCAGATATCGCGCAGATACACCTCTCTCCCGCCGGGATCCCGCCCGAGAGGCTCGGTTTCCAGATCGATGTCCACGCGCCCCGCGAGAGCGAAGGCGACCACCAGGGGAGGAGACATCAGGAAATTGGCCCGCACCAGAGCATGCACGCGCGCCTCGAAATTACGGTTGCCCGAAAGCACCGCGCACGACACGAGATCCCGCTCCTTCACGGCCTCCTCAATTTGCGCATTGAGCGGGCCGGAATTGCCGATGCATGTAGTGCAGCCGTACCCCACGATGGAGAAGCCGAGCCGCTCCAGGGGCTCCATGAGCCCGCTTTCCCGGAAATACACCTCGGCGGCATGCGACCCCGGAGCGATGGACGTCTTCACGTAGGGCGGCACGGCGAGTCCCCTGCGGCAGGCATTGCGGGCGAGAAGCCCGGCCGCCAGCATCAGGCTGTCATTCGAAGTGTTGGTGCACGAGGTGATGGCCGCGATCAAAATACTGCCGTCGCCCAAAGCAACGTCGTGGATCTCCGGCGCGTCGGGCCGGCCCGCGGCGCCCCGCATGCGCACCTGCGCCGGAGGCGCGGGCGCGGCCTTTCCGAAACCGCCCTCCGCCGCGGGTGTCTTCACAAGCCGCCGGAAGCGTTCCCCGAGCTCCTTCAGCGGAATGCGGTCCTGGGGTCTGCGGGGGCCGGCCACGGACGGCCCGACGACCGCAAGATCGAGCTCAAGTACATCGGTGTAGACGATATCGCCCGGCCGGGGCATCCCCCAAAGTCCCTGAGCCTTATAATAATTCTCATAGGTAACAGCATCCTCCTCCGGACGTCCCGTGGCCCTCAGATAAGCGGAGCACTTCTCATCGATCGGGAAAAACCCCATGGTAGCCCCGTATTCGGGCGCCATATTGGCCACCGTCGCGCGATCCGGCAGGGAGAGCGAAGCGGCGCCATCTCCGAAAAATTCCACGAACTTGCCCACGACGCCGTATCGGCGCAGCATCTGGGTGACGTACAGGGCCAAATCCGTAGCCGTCACCCCCTCTTTCAGCCGCCCCCGCAGATTCACCCCCACCACTTCTGGAACGAGGAACGTGACCGGCTGGCCAAGCATGCCGGCCTCCGCCTCGATGCCGCCCACTCCCCAAGCCACCACGCCGAGCCCGTTGATCATGGTGGTGTGCGAATCCGTCCCCACGAGAGTATCGGGGAAATAGACGCCGTCTCGTTCCAGAACCCCCTGCGCCAGATGTTCCAAATTCACTTGATGCACAATACCCACCGAAGGGGGCACCACCGAAAAGGTCTTGAACGCCTGCTGTCCCCACTTGAGGAACTCATAGCGCTCCGCATTGCGCTCGAACTCACGGGCAAGGTTCTTCTTCATCGCCCCGGGGAAGCCGGCCCAATCCACCTGCACCGAGTGGTCAACCACCAGATCCACCGGCACGAGCGGCTCCAATTTCTCCGGGGACCTCCCCAAATCGGCCAGAGCGGAACGCATGGCCGCCAGATCCACCAGCAGCGGAACGCCCGTCAAATCCTGCAGAATAATGCGTCCCACAGTGAAGGGAATCTCATAATCGCCGGGGCACTGCGCGTTCCACGCCGCCAGATTGGCAACATCCCGCTCCGTCACCTTCAGACCGTCGCACGTCCTCAGGAGCGATTCCAGAATGATGCGCAGGGAAACCGGCATGCGCTTCAAGCCGGGATACCCCTCATCGGCCAGCGCCGGCAGGGAATACAGGATCCCCGTGGTTCCTCTGCCTGTAATAAAGCTTCTTGTAATGTTCATGATCGTCGAACGATAAGTTTTACGCCTCGCGGAAACGCGTGGAGTATACACGTTCTCTCCCCCTTTTCAAGCTCTGACTTTCCTGAAACCGTCATGCCGGGGAACGGCGCTTCTCCCGCGTCCCTGCCGTCTCCCGGACAAAAAACGCCCGCCGATTCCCATCGGCGGGCGGGAAATCAGAAGCCCCGTCGCTGCCCGTCAGAAGACATAGGAGCCGCTGATTCCGGCTACAAAGGTAAAATCGCGGTACACGTCGCCGTGGCGGCGATTGGCGGCTTCCGCTCCGTTGCCGATGAAGACCGTGCCGATGTAGGGCGTCACGCGGAAGTGTTTACCCAGCGTGGTGGGAGCGGAAAGTTTGACGCTGTAGCCCTGCGTGCCGTTGGCGTTGGGCGTGGCTGTGCGGTTTGTGCCGCTGTCGTAGTAGCCGATGCTGGCGGTCCAGGAAGCGCTGAGGACGAGATCCGTCTTTTCGGAAACGCCGTACTTGTAGCCGACGGTATTGGTGAACCACCAGCCTTCCACCCAGCGGAAGGCGTACTGCACCCGGCTGTCCCAGAAAAGCCCTTCGAGCCCCTTCCGGGTGAAGTCGTGATGAAAATCGACAACGAAGCTGTGCTCCTCCGGCTCATCGGAGGCAAAAGCGGGGCTTCCGCTCGAAGCGTCGCCTTTGGCCATGTGGTCATTGGCGCGGCCGGGAATGCCGCCGTGCACAAACTGATAACCGAAGCCCAGGGCCGTGCTGCCGCCGAAGTAATGCACCAATTCGAGAAGGCCGGTTCCTTCGTCGCAAATCGGCGCGCGGTAGTGTTCGGAACCCTTGCCTGCGATTTCATTCCAGGAAAGGCCGAGAAGGACGGCGTTCCGGTGTTCGAGAGCGTATTGCCCCACGGCGGAGATCTTGACGGAATGATCCGTCCTGGAGTTGGACATGGCCATGTCCCGGCTCACGTATTTAGTGGCGTAGTCCAAGCTGATGCCGCCGCTCACGGAGCCGGCCTCCTTGTATTTGAATTCAGGGGAGGCGAAGGAGGGGAATATATCCGCCGAGGCCACGCCGGCCAGCAGCGAGAGAGAACCCAGAGTAATTATTTGCTTAAACATATGCGGTTTCGTTTGAAAGAAAGCGCTATTTTAGCTCTTTCCTCCAAAAAGGCAAGGGAATTTCCATAAATAAATAAATGACAGAAGAAAGCAGGCGCGGCGACTCGATGCCGGGCATCGGCCAAACCGCCCCGCGGGGAACCCAAGCTGTCTCTCAGCTTCCCCCGCCCTGCCGCGTACGCAGGAAACGCCGCGGATCATACCCCAGTTCCTCTGCCATACGCAGGAACGGAACAAGCTCCTCATCGGTCAGCGACGGCGTGCGCGCCAACACCCAGGCGTATCGCAGAGAGCCGCCGGAAACGAGCGCCCTGCGATACTCCGTATCGACGCAGGCCACGCGGTAACGGCCGGCAACAAAAGGCACGAAATAGACCTTGAGGAAATTGGGAGCTCCATCCGGAACGGCGCGGGCTCGGCGCTCCTTCCATCGACCGCTTTTGTCGTGCAGTCCCCTGTTGACGATGCGGAGCTCCCCGTCTCCCGACGCTTCGTAGAAAGCGCGGACATGGGAAAGCCCCCGTTCAAACCACGTGTCGATCCGCGCGATTTCGTACCACTCGCCCAAGAAGCGCGGAAGTTCGAATTCCGGCAGACGAGGCACGGGAACCCTCTTCCCGGCGGAGAGCCAATCGGCAATGGAGCGGCGGCAGAACATGGACAGCTGAAGACTGAGACGCAGGCGCGCCGAGATCCGTTCGATTAAAAATCCATCAGGACGTCCGCCCCCTCCGGCGGCGCTTTGTTCTTGCCGAAATGAGGAGAAAGGCGTAGAATGCGGCACGATGAAACGACTTCAAGGAAAGACAGCGGTCGTGACCGGCGCCAGCCGGGGAATCGGCCACGCCGTCGCGCACCGCTTCGCGCAAGAGGGCGCCCGCGTAATTCTCGTAAGCCGGGGGGTGGAAGGCTGCGCCCGCGCGGCAGAGGACATCAACGCCGAGATACCCGGCTCATGCTCGCCCTTCCCCTGCGACGTGGCCGACTTCGGCGCCGTGCAGACCGCGGCGGCGGAAATACTGAAGGCATTCCCCGCCATCGACATCCTCGTCAACAACGCAGGCATCACGAAAGACACCCTCATGCTCCGCATGAAGGAGAACGACTGGGACAGCGTGCTGTCCACCAACCTCAAGAGCGTGTTCAACTGCGTGAAGGCCCTCCAGCGATCCCTGCTGAAATCCCCCGCCGGGCGCATCATCAACATGAGCTCCGTCGTGGGGCTCACCGGCAATCCGGGTCAGGCCAACTACGCCGCCTCCAAGGCGGGCGTAATCGGGCTCACCAAATCCCTGGCTCTTGAATTCGCTTCCCGGAAGGTCACCTGCAACGCAATCGCGCCCGGCTTCATCGCCACGGAAATGACGGACGCCATCCCCGAAAAGGCCCGCGAAGCCATCCTCGCCCGCATCCCTCTCGGTTCGATGGGGCAGGCGGCGGACATCGCCGCACTGGCCGCCTTCCTCGCCTCCGACGAGGCCCGTTACATCACAGGCCAAGTCATCACCTGCGATGGCGGCATGGCCATATAGAGGCGGGAGGCCGGAGCTGAGCGGCGCTCCGTCGGGGCGGAAAGCGCCCGCCCCGGGATCACTTTTCCGCGCCGCCTTTCCGCTCGCGGCCTTCCTCTTGTCGGCCGGCTGCGACGAGCGCCATCCCCTGGACGAGGCGCGCGCGCGCCGCATTACCCGCCCGGCCGAATGGGCGGCGGCTTCCGTGCGTCCCTCCGTCCAGACAGAGATTCCTCCGACGCCCCGCGGCCTCCCCTCCCCTGAATTCTGGGAGACCACCTGCCGCATCTACGAGAAAATGGCGGCCGAACCGCCTCCCGACCATTTGGCCGCCTACACCGAAAGCCTTCCCGCATGGGGAGAGAGCGAACTGAAGATGGTGCCCGTGCGCGGCGGCGAATTCCGCATGGGCAGCCCGGAAAGCGAACCCCTCCGCCGGACGGACGAGGGACCCTGCCATCGCGTGCGCGTAGACGATTTCTGGATATCGGCCATCGAAATTCCCTGGGAGCTCTATATAGCTTTCATGGACAACGGCCGTCCGCGCACGCGCACCGGCGTGCTGCTCGAACGGCAGCCGGACGACGAATTATGGGATCTCGTCGCTCAGCCCACAGCTCCATACACTTCCATGAACCTGGGCATGGGCAGCGGCTATGAAAACGGCATGCCTGCCATTTCGATGTCTCACTATGCCGCCTCCAAATTCTGCGAATGGCTCAGCGCACAGACAGGACGCTACTATCGCCTGCCCACCGAGGCCGAATGGGAATACGCCTGCCGAGCCGGCACGCAGACCGCCTACTGCTACGGAGACGGCGAAGACGACCTCCCCCAGTACGGATGGTTCTGGAACAATGCGAACGACCGCTATCAGCACGTCGCCATGAAAAAACCCAATGCGTTCGGTCTCCACGACATGCACGGGAACGTCGCCGAGTGGGTTCTCGACACCTACGTCCCCCGAGCCTATGCGGAACGACGCGAGGGAACCGCCGAGAACCCTCTTGTGCTCGTCCCCGGGCAGAACGGCCATGTGGTTCGCGGCGGCTCGTGGGAAGACGATCCCGACCGCCTCCGCAGCGCGGCCCGCAGCTCCAGCAAGGCCGAATGGATGAGTCTCGACCCTCAGAACCCCAAAAGCCTGTGGTACCTGAGCAGCGGCGGAATGATCGGTTTCCGCATCGTGCGTCCGACCCGCCTGCCCGACCGAGAAACTGTCCATACCCATTGGAACGCTTCGAAAGGCACGTGGTGAGCGTTCCGTCCGCCTCCGTCCTTTCCTTCATACGCCTGACAAAATGGCCTTTCCCGAAGAAAAAAATGAAAAAAAACTTGCCAAGCGCCCATTCTCCGGTTAAGCTCCTCCCATCCGGATTTTCCTGCTCGGGTGGCGGAATTGGTAGACGCGCTAGACTAAGGATCTAGTGGAGCGATCCGTAGGGGTTCGAGTCCCCTCTCGAGTACCATCTATTTGGAGTGCGGCGGCAGCTTTATCGGTCTCGCGGAAATCGTGCGCATGAATCGTGCGGCGGGATGACGGGACAAGCCCGCAATTTTTTACGGCTTGGGATCATGCGTTTTTTCGGAGTGCCTCAAGATGCGGAAGCTGTAAGTCGAGACCGCGAACCGCGAGCACAAGCCCGCCGTGCACAAGAGGCTCTACGTGGAATGCGAAACCGTGCGGCAAGCGATCTATCGCCTCGTGAGACATGCGGAGAAGGAGTACTGCGCGGCAAATTGGAAAAAGAGCTGCCGCCGCTCGCGGGAAAGGACGCGCCGGACATCCCGCCATCGACGAATGCACAGCGATTCCGCACGACGGGATGACGACGCCTTAACTCCGTGATTGTGCCTGACGAAAAAATGCATTTGTGCCTCAATAAAGCCATGTCCAAAAGAAAAACCAAACAACTGCTCACTGGACTCCGGGAAGCGGGAGAGGCCGCGTACACGCGGGCCACGGCTCTCCTGTCTCGCGGAAACTGTCTCTTCAATCCGGGAACTACGCCACCGAGCAAAACATCGCCCCGATGAGGGGCAAGGCGGCGGGCTATGAGTTCCGAACTTTCCGCAAAGCCGCCGCCCTTTGATATTGCCGCCATGAGCAGCGATCAGAATATCAGCTCGTGCTACGAGGCCGCCGAGACGGCCATCAAACAGGCGGAAATTCTGCGCCGGCGTCAACCGCGATCCCCGACCTCAATGAAATGCGGTATGCGGGATATTACGCCCTGCGTTATGCGGAATTGCCCGCCGGAGACAAACGTGGCGAAGAATGCCGCAAGCGCGTTCGCCAAGGCGTGAACCGTTTCTTGGCGCGCAGCCGCAAGTACGGCTGAGATTTACTGCGCACATACAACAAACTTGGCGGATATTGACGCGCCGGCAGGGAACCCGCGCACCCCCAACAAACACCCGGAGAGGCAAACCGCCGAGCCGGCGGACGCGATCCGCCCCCTGCGGCGTCCCCTGCGGATTCCGCGGGGGGGGGGCAGCGAAAACCCATTTGGCCGGATATCAGGCGGGGGGGGGGCATGGAACGGGCTTCCCGT
>JAJQGU010000008.1 GCA_021200315.1 Akkermansiaceae bacterium | reverse complement strand
CCCCACGGACGGAAGGTGGATCAGCCGCGATCCCATCGACGAACAGAACGGGGGGGATTTGTATATTGCTTTAAATTTCACTAATCCTGACAACAACAGAAATAAAACAGCTGAACAATACTTACATGAGTATTTGCAGAAGATATCATCTGACTAATTCGTTTTTATAAATTAACACACAACAAGAAATGAAAAAAATATTATATTGGATTCTTTTTCATTCAGTTGCGCTTATCCCCTCATCATGTGTGAAAGTGCGGTTTGGTGAATGTATACGTTCCTCTACGGCTGTTCATGCAGGAGTTGTAGGACTTGCTCCTTTTTTTCAAGATGACAATAGATATTGGGTAGACGGGGTATATACTTATGAATACGCATCCGAGGTCACCTATCGTCGGCGTCCTAGCATCATGACAGTCTTTGCTCTCAAGGATTGGCCGCTTGAAGGGACATTTGATGTAACACTTACAGGACGTAAGGTTTTAGTTGAATCAAAATCTGGACATCTTACTCAAGTAAGAGACAGTCTGCCACCCCATGCAGAAATGCGCTTGGATAATGTAAAAAAGGACGAATGGGTGCCAAGGGAGCACAGCTGTGCATTCCTGACCTTGGATTATTTAAAAAAGGACGATTATAAAGAGGGAGACGTGCTTCCTATTACACCGCCTGATCGCTTTTTAGGGGACTTTTCTACTCCGCAGTCTTCGCGTGGCAGTTTAAGCGCACAAATTCTAGCTGCTCCATTCGACTTTTGCATAGACCCAGCTCTTTCTCTCGCTGCTTCACCTCTCTATCCGATCTGGCTACCATTATACGGCTTATACTACTCGTTGTTGAGCGATGATTCTGATTCCTCCGATGAATCATCGTAACTTTGTCAGGATGTCTCAATTGTAATTTGTAAATGGAGAGAGTGTCGAAGAATATTTTCCTGCCACAAGACGAAGTCTCGACAAGCTGACCCCCCATTTTACTCATCATACAATGCCCGTGATTAAGAACAACATAAAAACAAGGAATTAAATCCATGAGAACCTACGCCGTTGATATCTTTCTGGCTATGATATGCTGTCAATTGGGTGTCGTCAGCGCGTCTATCAAGTCTGACAACATTGAGGCTGAGGCTTACAGACTCAACATTGAGGCTTACAGACAGGCGGTCAAAATCGAGCAAAGGATTTTGGAAACAGCCAGCCGCCTAGCCGGCCGGGGAGAAGGGAAGAGTTATGACGAAGAGGAGCAGATCGTACGGGAAGGCTGTGAACTCATCGATGATATTGCCGCTCAGGAATCGGATCCTGTGGTTGTTTACTTGGTGGCAAAGGGGCTTTACGATGAAAGAGTACGAGACTCGATCGATGGCCAGATATTGTTTCATGCACGCGAACGTTTCGCTGTCAGATTGGGAAAATTGGGCACGCGGGAGGCATATGAGTTTTTTCTCCACCTGAAAATTGCCCCTAACCTCCGATAGAAGCGCCGCCCAATTCATCATGAGGCCCCATTTCCCCTGATTTATCAACGAATTCGCCCTAAAAGCCTCGTTTATGACAAGTCGACATACACCGTCTGCCTGGACAGCAGCTCGGGAGACTACTGCATTACGTGCACATTCGAGTCTGAACCCACCATCAACGTGACGCTCACTTCGGGCGCGCTACGTCAATGGACGAACAGCGGCACCGTGGCCGCTACGATCACGAGCGTAGCCGATCTGTCAGCGTCTCGGGAGACAGTGCCGCTTTCGCCAGCTCTGCGCCGCCGCGCCTGAGGCCATTCGCGCGCTTCGAGGCGAGCGCCGGGCGGGGAGGCGAGTTCCCCGTCCGTCTGAAAAAATGAGTGAATGTTTTTTTCATATTGATCATCGATATTGCTTAAGGGCTCCCTTCGCCGCAGACGCGGCGGGGGAGTTCTCTTTTTCAGGGTGGAGTGTGAAAGTGGAGTTGGGTGGCGCGGGACGGAGAGAGTGGAGTTGGAGAGGAAGCGAAATTCGGGAGGCGGTGGGAGAAACGGAGGAAGATTTCAGATTGACTGCGGGCTCCCGGTGAGGTAATAAACGGGCATGGAGCATGCCTCTTCCCCATCGTCCGCTCCCCTGCTCGCCTTCGGCGTGGTGGGGCTCGATACACTGCGCACGCCGGCGGGCGAGGCAGCGGGCGCACTGGGGGGCTCCGCGCCTTACGCCGCGCTGGGAGCCCGGTATTTCCACCCGCATGTATGCATGCCCGGGGCGGTGGGAGACGACTTTCCCCGGGAATACGCGGAGGGGCTGCGCACGAGCGGGATCGACCTCTCGGGGCTGGAAACCAGACGGGGAGCGACCTTTGCCTGGGAGGCTGAATACGAGGAAAACACGGATCGCCGGCGCACGATAGCCACCCGGTATGGAACGCTGGAAAACTGGCGCCCCCGGCTGCCCGCGGCTATGAGGCGCGCCGGCTGCATTCTCTGCACGAACGCCACGCCCGCGCTGCAGCTCTCCATGCTCGCTCAATGCAGCCGAAGTGCCTTCGTGCTGGCGGACTTCATGGAATCGTGGATACGCAGCAACCGCGACGAAGTGGAACAGGTAATCGCCCGCGCCGATCTCGTACTGATGAACGAGGAAGAGGCACGCGCTTTCGCCGCTTCCCGGGATGCTCTCGCGGCGGCGGAGCGGACGCTGGCGATGGGGCCCCGCTGGTTCGTCCTGAAGCAGGGCTCGGGAGGCGCCACCCTTCTGCACCAAGAGGAAGACGGCCGGCTTCGGATATTCCGCTGCCCGGCATGGCCTCTGCGCCGCATTGTCGACCCCACCGGAGCCGGGGATTCCTTCATGGGAGCACTGGGCGGCTGGGCGGCCTCTCACAGCCCGGGGGAAAACCCCGATTGGGAGGAAATGAAGCGCGGCACGGCCGCCGCCGCCGTGGTGGGAGCCGCCGCCTGCGAATCCTTCGGTGCAGCCGCGCTGCTGCGTACGCCTCGCGGGGAAATCATGCGCAGGCTGCGCGTCTTCGCCGACATGACGGGCTGGACATTCGCCGATGGAAAGAGTATATAGATCTGTGGAGTATTCGTATACCATGAGTGCACTCAGCGATCAATTATTCGAAGAAATCCTGCAGGCCCGCCAGCGCGTCTACGCCGTGGGCAGCCACACCCCCCTCGAGCGGTTGAACCTGGCCTCCATCCCTGCCCCGGTGTACGCCAAGAGGGAGGATCTGGGGCCCATTAAAGCCTACAAATGGCGCGGCGCCTACAACTGCATGGCCTCCCTCGAGGAGGAGCGGCGGGCGAAAGGGGTGGTGGCGGCCTCGGCCGGCAACCACGCTCAGGGCGTGGCGCTCGCGGCTTCGCGCCTCAACTGCCGCGCGTACATTTTCATGCCCTGCTCCACTCCCAACGTCAAGCAGCGCGAAGTGAAGCGCCTCGGCGGCAGCCACGTCGAAATCGTCCTCGTGGGAGACTCCTACGACACCGCTTCCCAGGCCGCGCACGCGTTCGCCTCTCGGGAAGGGCTCGCCTTCGTGCACCCTTACGACGACCTGCGCACCATGGGCGGACAGGGAACGCTGGCCGACGAAGTAGTCATGAGCGGGCAAGGGCCGTTTGACCGCGTCTACCTCCAAATCGGCGGCGGCGGGCTGGCTGCCGCCTGTGCCTGCTGGTTCCGTCACTTCTGGCCCCGATGCCGCATCGTGGGCGTGGAGGGAGAGGAGCAGGCGTCCATGAAACTGGCCGTCGACGCCGGCGAACGGCGTGCGCTCAAATATGTGGACGTCTTCTGCGACGGGACGGCCGTGCGCATGGCCGGCAAGCTGACATTCCCCCTCTGCCGCGAACTCATCGACGAATTCGTAACGGTGACAAACGACGAAGTCTGCCACGCCGTGCGCGCCATGTGGGAATCTTCGCGCGTGGTGCCCGAGCCCTCCGGCGCCATGGGGCTGGCCGCCTTCCTCAAGCAATGCAAGCACGGCATGCCAGAGAACCCGGGCAAAGCCCTGGTGATCGTCTCGGGCGCGAACATGGACTTCTCCCAGATGGGCTCCATCGCCCGCCATGCCGGCACCGGCGCCGTGGGGCGCGAAACGCGCTATCTGCGCATCCCGATGAAGACGAAGAAGGGGCAGATACTCAAATACCTCAAGAGCATTCCGCAAGGCGTCTCCCTCACCGATGTGCAATTCGGCCGCGTGGCCGGAGAGCTCCAATACCCGGTCTTCGGCGTGGAGGGGACGGATGAGGAATTCCGCCGCATCCATGAACGCCTCGCTGAAAAGGGCCTCAAGGCCGAAGACATCACGACCGACGAAGATGTGCGCTTTCGCATGATTCACTATGACGCAGGGCGATTGAAACACCCCGTATTCTTCCAGATCGAATTCCCGGAGAGGCCGGGCGCTTTTCTCGAATTCATGGAGGCCATGGGAGAATACGCCTCTCTGTGCTATTTCAACTACCTGTATTCCGGCGAACGGGTGGGGCGCGCCCTCGTGGGTCTGGAGTTCGACACCGTGGAGGATCGGGACATCTGCCGCCGCAAGGCCGAGCAGCTGGCCGGCACCGTCATCCAAGGCATTCAGGAGGTGACGGGAAGCGCCCGCCGCCGCATTCTAGAAACCATGTCTCCGCTGTGATCATTCTGGCATCCCAATCGCCCCGCCGCCGCGACCTGCTGGAACGGGAGGGGGTGGACTTCCGCGTGGAGACGCGCCCCGTGGACGAAGTGAGCGACGCCGCCCTGCGGCCGGAGGAGCTGTGCGCACTGAACGCCGCCGCCAAGGCGGGCGCCGTGGCGGCGGATTTTCCGAATGACATCGTAGTCGGGGCGGACACCCTGGTATTTATCGACGGCCGCCCTTTGGGGAAGCCGGCGGACACGGCCGAGGCGCGGCGCATGCTGCGCACGCTGGCCGGCCGCACGCACTGCGTTTGCACGGCCGTGGCCGTGTTCATGCCCGGCGGCGAGCGGAGGGATTTCTCCGTCAAAAGCCGGGTGACCTTCCGTCCCATGAGCGACGCGGACATCGGGCGCTACCTGGCGGAGGTGCACGTGCTCGACAAGGCCGGAGCCTACGCCATGCAGGAGAAGAGCGAACTCATCGTGGAACGGGTGGAGGGGGATGTGGACAACGTGATCGGCCTCCCCGTGAAGACGCTGCTGCAGGTGCTCCGGCAGGGGGAGAGGCACGGCGGCAAACCACCCGACGGAAACAACACGCCGCCGGAAGCCGTCTGATTACAGCCGCGCAGCATGGCGGCGCTCAAGCAGCAGACGAAAACCGACCGTCTCGGAGCGCGTATCGGCAGGCAGGGGCACGCGGTGCGTCGGCACGAGCTGCGAAGGGCGGAAGGACTGGAAACTGCCGCCGCGCACGACGCCATAAGAACGGAAGCGAAAATTGCGGGGGCCGCC
The DNA here is from genome assembly GCA_021200315.1 of Akkermansiaceae bacterium. Classification (GTDB taxonomy): domain Bacteria; phylum Verrucomicrobiota; class Verrucomicrobiia; order Verrucomicrobiales; family Akkermansiaceae; genus Akkermansia. The sequence goes on along the minus strand of JAJQGU010000008.1, from coordinate 31,902 downwards.
GTAATCGTCTGAGACCCATTCCTGCACATTGCCCGAAAGATCGAACACGCCGCGCCCGTTGGGGGTGTAGGCACCCACAGGCGCGGTGAAGGGGTGGCCGTCATCGTAATTGGGAATAATGCGCGAAGCCGCGAGGCCGGGGAGGGCGGAAAGATCGGCGAAATTGCCGCTGCGGCGCGAGGGCGGCCAGCGCGTCCCCCAGAGGAAATTATAGGCGCTGCCCCCCATCTGGGCGTTGGCCTGCCGGGCATAGGGGCTGCCGCCGCTTTCGGGGCTCAGGCCGGCCAGTGCGCTCCATTCCGCGTCGCTGGGCAGCCGGTAGGCATCTGTCGGCTCGATCAGTCCTTTCTCCCGTTCTGTCTTCGTGAGCCATGCGGCAAAAGCCTCGGCCTCGCCGCGCGTGAGATTGACGACGGGGTGATGGCCGTTCTGCTCGAAAGGAGGCGGGGGCGGCGCTTCCCGCCCCTCGGCGGCGGAAAAAGCGGCATAGTCCGCCACCCGCACTTCCGTGGCGCCGGCCAGAATATGCGGGCCCATGGAGACGAAACGCATGCCGAGACTGTTGATCCAGTCCTGGCCGAAGACGACAGAGTTGTTGGGCTCAAGATTGAGCGAAAGAAAAAGCCCTTTGGGGTTGAGACCGCTGTGGCGCACAGTCGTGTAGCCGGGCATCTTGAGTTCGAGGTAATAGGGCGCCAGAGGCACGGAGACATTCTGCATGGGCGTCACCCCCAGCGAAAGGCCGTTGAGCCACACAGCGGCGCCGGCAGGGTTGGTCAGAATGGTGATGGGCGTCTTGCGCACAGGAGTCGCCGTAAGGCGATAGCCCTTCAGCCTACCGTCCGCCGACGCGAGGCCCTCTTCCTCTTCCGCGTTGAGCGTATGATCCCGGCCCAGCAGCCCGTCCATGATGCACTGGCGCGTGAGCCAGAGAATATAGGCGCCTATCCCCTCGGGAGAAGTGAGCACGAGCTTCGGCGCGCCCTTTTCCTTCGCCGCGGCCTCCTGATGGGGAAACGGGGCGGGGTGCGCGAGCGATTCCAGAAAAGTCCTGTAATTTTCCGCGCTCACCGGAGATGCCGCCGTGTGCACCTTCTCCCCGGGCAGATAGACATTGCCCAGGGCATCCTTCCATTCCTCCCGCAGAGTCGGAGGGTGGTAGGGTTTCAGATCGCCGCCCAGAGCCAGCAGGGAGCTCCTGGGGATGATGCCCTCCACCAGCTTGTCGGCGAACCCCTCCCTGCGCAGCACGAACGAAACGTGCGTCTCCGCCTCATGGGCGATCGGCCCGTAAGGCGTTTCATCGACATATTTGCCGCCGGAGGTGTAAATCGAGGCGCCCGCGGGCACGCTGGTGATATAGAGCAGGCCGGCGGACTCCTCGGGCAGCGGCTTGTCGCCGCCCGGGCGATCCGCCTCCCGCTCCGGAGGGGCGCTCTCTCCGGTCAACCCCGCCCATGCGGCGCAGAGGCGCGGGCCGAGACTCGCTTCCAAGTCATTCCAATGGACGATGCCCCATGCCAGCGCCAGGCCGAGTGCCAAGGAGAAGGAGACAGTCTTCCAGGGGAAGCGGCTCCCCGCCCTGTGCGGGGCGGTTTTTCTGCGGGGCTTGTAGACCCGGAGTTCGTCGATGCGGTCGGCCAGCTCCTCCGCCGTGGCGATGGTGCATTTTTCGAGCCGCGGTTCTGCGGCTTCGCAGATGATATCGTTGAGCGCCAGCCATTTTTTCTTCGATGCCCCTTCGGGCTTTTCGCTGGGCAGCTCCGGGAAGTCGAGGCGGTCATTGCCGGTGGCGATCTCGTAGAGCACCTTGGCCAAGGCGTATGTATCGGCGCGGGGAGAGCCGGGACCCTCGGGGGGGATGAACCCTTCAGTGCCCACAAAGCTGTGCTGATCGGCATGAGCCACGAGGCCGATGTCGGCCAGTTTGGGGCGGCCGTTGACGAACACAATGTTTGCGGGCTTGACGTCTCTGTGCGTCAATCCCTCGCTGTGGAGATACTGGAGGGCGCGCGCAAGCTGGCTGCCGACTTCGAGAGTGTAGTCGAGAGGGAGAGGGCGGTTGCCGTAGAGCTGCTTGTCGCTGCGCAGCGTGCGCGGCACGTAGTCCGATGGGTCAATATGGATACCGGTGCGGGCGTCGTCCGCCAGTTCCATGACGTAGTAATAGAACGGAGAAGGCTCCGCGCCACGGCCGACGTGGAGAATGTGCACGAGCCCCGGGTTATTGCGCGCGACGGGCTCGTAATTCAAAATCCCTTCAAACTCCCGGACGAAGGAGCGTTCGTCCTCGAAATCCTCGCGCCACACGATCTTGACGGCGCGGAAAGCCCCCGTGAGCGAACGTGCGAGCCATACTTCCCCGTAGGCGCCTTTCCCAATGCGCGCCAGAACCTCCAAGTCGGGAATAAAAGGCGGCGTATTGGCGGGACGGCGGGCTCCGCCGTTCCCGAGGGAGGCTGTGCTGGGGAGCGATGAGGGCACGTGTCGCGGGGAAGGAGCGCCCCCGTCCCGGGGGTCCGCAGCGGGCGGCACACGGAGAACGGCGGACGGGGGCGCGGGGAGGGTCAGCGGATGACGCCCAGCTCACGGCCGGCCGTGCAGAACGCATCAACCGCCCGGTCGAGCTGCTCGTGTGTATGGGCGGCGGAGAGCTGCGTGCGGATGCGGGCCTTGCCCTTCGGCACCACCGGGTAGAAAAAGCCCATGGCGTAGACACCGAGTTCGAGGAGCCGGGCGGACATTTTCTGCGAAAGCGCCGCGTCCCCCAGCATCACCGGGCAGATCGGATGCCCCGCGCCCGCCATCGTGAAGCCGGCCTCCGTCATGGCCTTGCGGAAGTAGGCGGCGTTCTCCTTCACGCGATCGCTGTATTCCGTGGTGGCCTCGAGCATGTCGAGCACCTTGAGCGTCGTGGCGGCGATGGCCGGCATTACGCTGTTGGAGAACAGGTACGGGCGGGACTTCTGGCGCAGCACGTCGATGATTTCCCGGCGCCCCGAGGTATAGCCGCCCGAGGCGCCGCCGAGCGCCTTGCCGAGCGTGCCCGTGGTGATGTCGACCTTGCCGAAGAGGCCGCAATGCTCGTGAGTGCCGCGTCCCCGCGCCCCGAGCACGCCGGTGGAGTGGCTTTCGTCAAAATGCACGAGGGCATTGTATTTGGCGGCGATTTCGTGAATCTTGTCGAGCTGGGCGATGATGCCGTCCATGGAAAAGACGCCGTCCGTGGAGATCAGCTTGGTGCGCGCACCATCCGCGTCGGCCTGCCGCAGCTTGGCCTCCAGATCCTCCATATCGTTGTTTTCGTAGCGATAACGCTTGGCTTTGCAGAGGCGCACGCCGTCGATGATCGAGGCGTGATTGAGGGAGTCCGAGATGATGGCGTCCTCCGGCCCGAGCAGAGCCTCGAAGAGCCCCCCATTGGCGTCGAAGCACGAGCCGTAGAGAATCGTGGATTCGGTGCCGAGAAACTGGCTGAGGCGTTCCTCCAGACGGCGATGCAGCGTCTGCGTGCCGCAGATGAAGCGCACGGAGGCCATGCCGAAGCCCCAGCGCCCGATGGCCTCGCGGGCGGTCTCCATCAATTCAGGGTTGTTGGCGAGGCCGAGATAGTTGTTGGCGCACATGTTGATCACCGATGTACCGTCCTCCAGCCCCACTTGGGAATACTGAGGGGTGTCGATGAAACGTTCTTCCTTGTAGAGTCCTTCGGCCTTCAGGCCGCCGAGCGTGTCGGCGAGCTGCTGTTTGAATGCGGGTGTATACATGATCGTGTGGGAAATACCCGCTGGAGTCTATCTCTTTTCTACGCCGAAGTCAATGAGGATTCTCGCCCCCGTGCGCCGTGCGCATATTTTTGAAAGGAGAGGGCGGGATTCTCCGTATCGTCGGTATGACAATACGCCACAGCCTGCTGCCTGTTCTCGCCTGCCTCGGCCTTGCCCCCGCTCCCTCTTCGGGCGCCCCCTCGGCTCCCGTCATGGAAGATCCCGCCATCGTCCCCCTGCCCGCCAAGCTCGAGTGGCGGAAACGCGAGGAGGGCTTCGCCTTTACCTCGCCGCTTCCCATTTCCGCCGCCCTGGCGGGGACGCCCGAGGGGCAGGCGCTCATCCGTTCCCTGCAGAAGACGGACATCCCCTTTGAGGCGGGAGGCTCCGCCGCCGACGTGTTCGACGTCTCGCTTTCCGCCCCCGGCCTGCGGGAAGAGGGTTATACGCTTGAAATCACTCCGAACCGCATCCGGATCGCGGCCGGCGGAGAGGCCGGCCTCTTTCATGCCGTCCAAACGCTCGCGCAGTCTGTCGTGAAGGATTCCCAGGGCCGCCCTGCCCTGCCCGCCATGACCATTGAGGACGCGCCCCGTTTCGAGTGGCGCGGGCTCATGATCGACAGCGGACGCTACATGCTCAAGCCCAATGAGATCAAGCGAATCATCGACCTCATGGCTCACTACAAGTTCAACCGCCTTCACTGGCACCTCACCGAAGACCAGGGGTGGCGCATCGAGATCAAAAAATACCCGAAACTCACCGAAGTGGGCTCCGTCCGCGCGGAATCCCCCGTCATGGGGGACCGCCGCCGGGGCGACGGCACCCCCTACGGCGGCTTCTACACGCAGGATGAGATTCGCGATGTCGTGGCCTATGCCCGCGCGCGCTATATCCTCGTCGTGCCCGAAGTCGAGATGCCGGGCCACTCCTCCGCAGCCATCGCCGCCTATCCCGAGTTCGGCAACGCCGATATTCCGGATTACAACCCCCGAGTGGCCACCACGTGGGGCGTGAAGTCCTATCTCTACGCGCCTACGGAAAAAGCCTTCAATTTCCTCGACGATGTGCTTGCCGAAGTGTGCGCGCTCTTCCCGGATTCCCCCTACATCCACATCGGCGGCGACGAAGCCCCCAAAAAACAGTGGAAACAATCCGCCATGGCTCAGAACGTCATCAAGGAACAGGGGCTGAAGGACGAGGACGAGCTCCAGAGCTATTTCATCCGCCAGATGGAAAAGCGCCTCAAGGCGCGCGGACGCCGCATCATCGGCTGGGACGAGCTCCAGCTTCAGGGCGGCCTGGATCCCTCCGCCGTCATCATGGTCTGGCGCAGCCCCGAGTTCGCCAAACCCGTGCTCGAGAACGGCAACAGCATCATCCTCGCCCCCACGGAATACTGCTACTTGGACTACAACCAGGGCGACAGCCCCGCACGGCCGCTCTACGACAACATCAACGACGGCCGGCGGGACTGGCGCCACGTCTACTCCAGAAACCCCGTCCCCGCCGGCATCACCCCCGAGCAGGAGAGCCGCATCCTCGGCATGCAGGGCAACGTATGGGCCGAATACATCCCCAATCTCCTGAAGTGGGAGTACCTGGCCTTCCCCCGCGCCCTCGCCGTGGCGGAAATGGCTTGGACCCCCCAGGAACGCCGCAGCGAAGAGGACTTCGCCCGCCGCCTCCAACGCCAGGAGGACTATCTCGACAACAAGAAAGTCAACTTCCGCCGTGCGGACGGCACGCCGCACATTGACCGCTAACCGCCCCGGCCGTTCGAGGGATGCTCACTCTCCCTCCCCGCCGGAGGCGCCTTCCCCAGGGGTGTCCGGCGGGAAGAGATGCCGCTGTTTCAAGAGGGCTCCTTCCCGCGCGGGCGCGGTGTTTTCCCCTCGTTCCGCCGTCTTTTCCGCTTCCGGAGCACCCGGGGGCTCTTCCTGCTGCGTTTCCGCAGGCACGGGCGGCTCCGCCTCCTCCCGCGCCGCCGAAGCCATGATCCGCGCCACGCGCTCCACTGTGTTCTTGGTGACGATGTTGCCCTGTGCGCCGCGCCCCTTCACGCGCAGCTTGCCGAAGAAATAGGGCGCCGCCTTGCGCATGTTGCGCAGAAGATACTTGATGTGCACATTCACGGCAAGCGCCGCGCTCTCCTCCTCCGTGGGGTGGCAGGAAAGGAAGAACACGCGGGTTCCCTTCGTGCCGGGGGTGAGGGGATATGCCTTATCGCGCGTGAACCCCCCGATGCGGAAGCGCTTGGCGTACGTGTGTCCCTCGCGCCCATCGCGGTAGATCATGTTGAACACCGGATCCTCTCCCTCATGCAGCACCCCGATGTAGAGCAGCTTCCTGCCGGCGTAGAATTTTTCCTGAATGCGGCGCACCATGAGCACCCCGTCTCCGTCCACGGTCACCACGTCGCTCAGGGTGGAGCACTTGCACACGGGCGCACCCTTCTTGACGCCATAACCGGCGAAGCCTTCTTCGTCAAGGTAGAGCGTTTCGTTCTCCGCCGCCGCCGCCGCCCGCGACACGGAGCCGAACTCGGTGATCTCCGAACGCCTTGGCCGAGCCGTTCCGTATCTTTCGCGGATGCCTTCAAACCAGCGGATAGTATACTTCGTGAGCTGGCGCAGATCCTTCTCCGTGCGCGCGATCTCCTTCTCCAGAGTCCGGATGCGCTTCTCCTCCTCGAGCACCTCGTATCTGGCGATGCGCTTGATGCGGATTTCCGTGAGGCGCACGAGGTCTTCCCGCGTCACGGGCCGCTTCAGCTGCGGGAGAAAGGGCTGCAGCCTCTCATCGATCAGCCGCAGGGATTCCCCGAAGCTCCCGCTCTCTTCGAGCACCTTGTAGATGCGGTTCACGATGAATATCTTCTCCAGGCTGGCTTCGTGACGCGCTTGCTCCAGCTCACCCAGCTTCACCTCCAGCTCCCGCCGCAGTATCCCGCGGGTTCTTTCGACGCTGTGGCGCAATATCCCGCCCACGCCGAGGAACACGGGCTTCCTGTCGAGGATGACGCACGCTTTCGGGGAAATGTTCACTTGGCATTCCGTGAAGGCGTAGAGCGCCTTGCAGACCTGCCCAGCGTCCGCTCCCGCGGGCAGGTGCACGAGAATATCCGCCTCCTGCGCCGTGTTGTCTTCGATGCGCGCGATTTTGATCTTGCCTTTCTCCGCGGCCGCGACGATGGATTGGATTACTGATTCCGTCGTGGTGCCGTAGGGGATCTCGGTAATGCGGACGAGCTTTTTCGAATCGACCGTCAGCCGGGCTCTGCAGCGCACCCGGCCGCCGTTCTCTCCGTCCCGGTAGTCCGATGCGTCGACGAGCCCCCCCGTCGGGAAGTCCGGGTACAGGGAGAACGGCTCCCCCTTCAGGCAGGCGATTGCCGCGTCGATCACCTCGTTGAAGTTGTGCGGCAGGATCAGGCAGCTCAGCCCCACGGCGATGCCGAAGGCTCCCTGCACCAGAAGCAGGGGGAATTTGACGGGCAGTGTCACCGGCTCCCTGTTGCGTCCGTCGTAGGAAAGCTTCCACTCCGTCACCTTCGGGCTGTACACCAGCTCCTTGGCAAGCTTCGAGAGGCGGGCCTCGATGTATCGGGCGGCCGCGGCGGGGTCGCCGGTGATAATGTTGCCCCAGTTCCCCTGCGTCTCGATGAGCAGGTTCTTCTGTCCCAGCGTCACGAGGGCGCTGTAGATGGACGCGTCTCCGTGCGGATGATACTTCATCGTGTCACCCACCACGTTGGCCACCTTGTTGAATCGCCCGTCGTCCATCCGTTCCATAGCGTGCAGAATGCGCCTCTGCACGGGCTTCAACCCGTCGTCAATGTGGGGCACAGCCCGCTCCAGGATGACGTAGGACGCATACTCCAGATAATACTCCCCGTACATCCGCTGAATGCCGCTGGGACTGGGGTTCTTGTAAATGGGTGGCTCCGAACTCACGCGCCGCCAGTATACTCAGAAAACTCTGCCCGATCAAGCGAAAAGCGCTGTTTCGGTCCCCGCCTTTCCCCTGCCCTCTTCCGCACTCTCTCCCACAAAAAGCGCGCTTTTCTGCTTGCGTTCCCGAGGCGCCTCCCGATAGAATGGAGGCATGAACACAATGAGCATTTCAGCCTGCGCCGCCCTCCTTCTCGCGCCCGCGCTGCCGGCCGCGGATGCCGCAGGGGAGAGTGCCCCGTCCATCCCCGGCTACACGCTCGTGTGGCATGACGAGTTCACCGCCCCGGGGAGGCCGGATCCGGCGAAGTGGGGCTATCAGGAGGGTTTCGTCCGCAACGAGGAAATGCAGTGGTATCAGCGCGAAAACGCTTTTTGCGAGAACGGCCTGCTCATCATCGAGGGGCGGCGGGAGACGGTGAAGAACCCGCGCTTTGACCCGGCGAGCGCCGATTGGCGCCTCAACCGGCCGGAAGCGCACTACACCTCCGCCTGTCTGGTGACCAAGGGTAAATTCTCCTGCCGGTACGGGCGGTTTGAGATGCGCGCCCGCTTCACCCCGGCGGAGGGGATGTGGCCCGCCTTCTGGACGCTGGGGGTGAGCGAACACTGGCCATCCTGCGGGGAGATCGACATCATGGAGTATTACAAGGGAAAATTTCTCGCCAACCTCTGCTGGTCAAAGGAGGGGAAAAACCGCTGGGACTCCGCCTGGAGCACGAAGACGCACCCCGTGGCAGAGCTGGAGAAGGAAAGCCCCGGCTGGAGCAGCCGCTTTCACGTCTACCGGATGGACTGGGACGGGAAGGAAGTCCGACTCTACATCGACGGACGACTCATCAACCGCACCTCTCTGGAAGGGACGCTCAACGCCCGCTGGGAAAAAGTGCGCAACCCCTTCCGCCAGCCACATTATATCCTCGTGAACCTCGCTCTCGGAGCCACCGGCGGCTCGCTGGAGAATCTGTCTTTCCCCCAGCGGTACGAAGTGGACTACATCCGCGTCTATCGGAAGACGAAAGCGAAGAAGTGAGCGTGCGGAAAGCTGCTGCTCCGGCACGTCTCTCCTGAGCGCACTTTCTGCGGAACGCCGAAAATAAAAGCGCCCGCCCCGCGCCCGGAACGCTTTAGCCTTGCCTTTCCCGGCAAAAAAGAGTAAAACAATCGCGCACCACGGGCCTTCGTGGCGGAATGGCAGACGCAGCAGACTTAAAATCTGCCGATGTAACATCATACCGGTTCGAGTCCGGTCGGAGGCACCAGCGTCCCGGCCTTCCCTCTCGCCGCGAGAAGAGGGAAAAACCAAGCAGGCAGCAAAAAAAGTAGGGGCGGCGGAACGAGAGCTCTGGAGGACGGGGGGGCACCACTCTCACGGCTGGGGAACCGCCAATTGAATCTCCCGTTGCACTCCCTCTTCTCCGCTTATTATAAGGGTCATGTGTTCATATTCCAGCGCGGCCGGCGGCAGAATCAGGTAGAGATACCCGTCATGGAAATCCCGTTCCAAATAACCCAGTTCATAGTGGGGGAAGAGAGAGAGCAGCCGCCCTGTCCATGCCCATTCACGAAATCTTAACATCAGTTTCTTTTTCCCTCCTTTGCTCAAGGAGGCACTGACATCTTTCCATCCCCTTGGCAGTCTCACCACGAGACTGCCTGATATCCTCCGGAGTTCGATTTCATCCGAGCCGGCATCGCCGAAAGCGGCGTAGGCGGATGGATCCATGCGGCAATTCCTGTATGATACGTTGAACGGTTGCTGTCCATGCCAGGCGGGTATAACGGCATGCTTAGAAGAGATCGACAACGGTAATGCTCCCATCTGGAACGGAAAAGGCAGGCTGTTCCCGAACTCGGAAACATCCACCACGATCGTCTGGCCGTTCTTTGGTTCCGCAAGCACCTCTTTGACGATGGAGTGGGCTCGCCAGGCGCGGGGAACGGCCGGCAAGACGATCGCCAGGATGCCGAGCAGAGAGATACTCAGCGCCGCGCGCCGGTGCAGGCGAATCACGAAGGCTCCTGCGGACTGCAGAATAAAAAGAATCAGCCCGAAATTCAGATAGAAGAAGCCGCCGCCCCAAGAGCCTTTGCTGCCGAACAACAGGCAGAGGCCGGAATTCGCCAGAATGAAGCCGCCCAAGGGGGATACGATGGAGGTCGATCTCCGCCAGACCAATATGGCGGCGATAATCAACAGAGGAGCAGAGAAGCGAACCATGGAAAGAATATTGGGTAACAGCAACTCACTGGTGAAACCTCCGTCTCCCGCGGCTCTCTGCCACATGCTGGGCGCCGTCACCGTGACGAGCGCCCCGAGAATGGCCGCCAGCGTAATGAGAGTGTAGGGGTTCCCCCATTTTTCTTCTTTGGATGCGCCGCGGTGCACTAGCCGGAACAGGACAAGTCCCGCACTCAGTGTCGAGCCCAGCGCCTCGTGCAGCGCTCCGCAGGCGAAAGCACAGCAGACGGCGGCCGCCTTCCAGCGGCGGGAAAGTCCTTTCCCCTCTAAAAGCCTTCTTATGGCGTGCAGGACGAGCAGCAGCGGCAGCGTGCCCCACAGGTAGTTGCACGCGCCGCAAGCCCAAAGGAGAGTACCGGCGATTTTGGGCAGGAAAGCCAGAAGAGCGAGAAGCGCCGCCGCGCAGCCGGCCAGATCGATTTTCCGGAAGCACCAGCGGCAGACGCCCGTGACTGCAAGAATGAACACGAGCGCATTGAGGAGGTTGAACCCACACTTCCCCGCGAGCAGCACAATGGCAGAGTAAATGTAGTCACTAATTCTTCCGGTGAAATGCCATTGACGGTGATCGAAGTAAGCTTGAACGAGCTCTGACGTGCTGGAAATCTTATTTGTCGTAAAGACATCATCATCGCCCGGAAAACTCGGCCGCCTTAAATTGAACAGAGCATAGTAGTCATCCTCCATCATGGGTGTCCAGACGTTGAATAAATAGAAGACTGCCGCCGCAACCAGCAGAAAAGCCGCGAGGTATGTTTTTTTCTCCGAGCAAATCATCGCTGTGAATCGTGCAAGATAATCAAATATCCCTGCCTCCGCAGAACCAATCCAGCACGTCGGGACGGGGGGAATTGAAGACGTGGCCGCCCACGGTATGGAAGAAGACATCGCCGACGCGTTCGCAGCGGATAAGCCCCCCCTGGGCGCGCCTCTTTTTCGAATACGGTGACTTCGTGCCGGCCGGAAAGCATCCGGGCAAGCGACATGCCGGAAACACCGGCTCCGATGACGGCTGTTTTCATGCCAAAGCGGGGAGAGATGAGTAAGCGTTTTGCGTCCATTCATTCCCGATGTGGAACGAAATCGGCGCGGCAAGCATAGCGGATTTTGAATCCGCTATGCAGAAACGGCCCCTGAAATTTGAATCTAATTCACTCTGAATGCAACATTACACGATCAAAATGCATAACGCCCTCATATAAATTCAGCCCGAATTTCCAAAAACGAAAACGGAACTCAAGCAACTTTTCTTCAAGGGAAAGCGATTTCCGGAGTTGACAGTGGATTCAAAATCCGCCGTGCATTGCCTCATCTCCGCTCGCGCCCCGCAGTTCGGCGGGGTTGGTGCGGAACGGGTAGCAGAACGGCGTCCCGACGGAGTCGGGGTCGATTCGCAGTTTGTTGATGGAGCCCAGTTCCCTGTGAAGAAAATGAAAGTTGCCGCGGCGTCGAACCCCGGCTGCTATCGGGAGCGATTGGGAAACGGCGGCGTGGATGAGGCGCGTAATGAATTCGCTCCGCACTTTCGGGGGGGGGGCGTGACGCGATCTTCTCTTGCCTCGGAGTGCTCACCCGTGCATGATAGAGGGCGATGATTTCTTTCTTGCGCGGCATCGTGGCTGAAGCTTACCCCCATAGGTTGGTGTTGGATGTGCACGGCGTTGGGTACGAAGTGCAGGTGCCCCTGTCGACGTTTGACACGCTCAACCCGACCGTGGGCAAGGAAGTGACCTTGAGGACGCATTTGCAGATCCGAGAGACGGCTCAAACGCTCTACGGCTTCGCCAGCGATGCGGAGCGCGATATTTTTCTCTTGCTGATCGGCCGGGTGTCGGGCATCGGCCCCTCCACGGCGGTCAGCATCCTCAGCGGCCTGACGGTGGCGGCCTTTAAGGCGGCCGTGGTGGCCGGGGACGCCGCCACCATCGCCCGCGCCAAAGGGGTGGGCAGAAAGACGGCTGAGCGCATCATCCTCGAACTTAAGGATAAAGTGGGGCTGGCCGCCACGTGGGAGGCCCAGGCCGAAGGCACCACCCCGCAGGCTGCCGGCGACGCCGAACTCGCCCTCATTGCGCTGGGCTTCAAACAGATCGAGGCGAGGAAAGCCATTGCCTCTCTCCTGCGCGAAGACCCCCAGTCCGACACGGACAAGCTCATCCGCTCCGCCCTGCGCATGCTCGGCTGACCCGCCGTTTCGCCCCCCCCGCATTTCAAAAGAACGTACTTATCTTTCCCCTTGTCTTTTCATTGAGGCAAGAAACTGAGAATTTACCTTTTATTTGAATCTGTATATGTAGAAATCTGTGTACAAAAATAGTAATTTATAAATAGTCCTCTCTATGCTGTGTGACTACATCATAGACTTTTCACCTACGGCCAAAGAATCTAATGAAACACCTTTGAATGTCTTCTTTATCCTCTGTCTCCCTTCACAAACCCCTTTATTGTCATTTCTCTTACCGTATTGCTCACAGACGGGTTGGTATGCCCTATTCCTTTGCAATACCTGTAATCGTTTTCCTTTCTCCCTCAGACAAGACAAAAAGAATAGGAAACTATTTGGCCTTGATGTCAATACTGTATAACTCATAAACGCAGGACTCGCTGTCAAGCCTACAATTTCCCTTCAAAACACCCCCAAACCCTCGCGTACTCGAAAGGACTTGTGCGTATATCTTAACTTTGCGTTTAAGAGCACGCTCCAAACATTCATCCATGTTTCCCATGTCTGCATGCATGTAGTGCATATTATTTTGCGCAAACGCAAACATTTTATTTTACTGTTTGCAAAAATGTATACATCTTTCTACTCGAGGTAGAGTTAAGATTCTACTCTTTTGTATTTGACACAAACATTTTCTAGTGAATATGCAACTCCAAACAACTTGCACAAATCGTTCAAAACAAATATAGGAAAATAAAAAGACCTTGCATTTCCTCCATATTCTATTAATATATAGTGATATGCGCCGATTAAACCATGAACGCTGAATTATTAACCACCGCACATTCCTACCTGACTCAAATGAGCATTCACGCAGCAGCTTATCGCACGCTCCTCGGAGAACGAGATGCTGACGAGGATTCCTGCAAGAACGCAGAGATTAACAACCTCAGCATCCTGACCGAGAGCATCGAGTGCTTCAAGACCCGCTTAGAAAAGCTGGGTAGAGTTGAACTCAATATGCCAATCATCCCCAACTCTGACACACTAGAGGAAATGCGAGAGGATATCAACTACTTAGCCTTCGAGTTGGAGAAAAGTCGGAAAGAGAACTCCGACCAATGCTTTGAGGCGGGACAAAGATGGGTGAAAGCAAGAGACTTGCTATACTCGGCAAGGTGCGTCGGCAGAAAGGCTTACCAGACCACGATAATGGGGGCATGGTGAAGAACATGGCGGGGAGTTTGTTGACACATCTTATTCGTATTCAGGGTATGTGAGCTTGTTGCTTTTTTCTTGACTTATTTTATTCTCACTGTTACTTTCCCGCACGATGCGCGTCAAACTCTGTTCATTCACTTTCATAGCATTCTTCCAAACCGTGATGGCTGCGGTCGAAAACACCTTGCCGCCGAGCCCCAGCCCGCATGTGATGGCCGCCCTCACCGGCTCGGATGGCTCCGTGTGGATTGCCACTGAGGGCAAGGGTGTCTTCCGTTGCTCTGATGGGAAAACGTGGGAAGCCATGCACGAGAAAAAAGGCTTTCCAGCCACCCTCAACGCTTACGCCATCGCCGAAGACGGATACGGCACCATCTGGGTAGGTACTGACAACCAAGGAGTTGCTCTCTGGGATGGCAAGTCATGGCAACGGATTTCCCGTGAAGATGGGCTAGCGGGGGAACGAGTCTTTGCGATTGCCGCCCACGAGAAGCAGCTAGCCATCGCCACCTCGGGAGGCATTTCCATGCGAAATGAGCGCACATGGTCGCACCAGACCCCAGCCAATGGCATGGGAGATGCCATCGCCACCTCTCTTGCGTACGATGAGCAAGGTAAGCTCTGGGCTTCCTTTGCCTGCGGGGGCGTAGGGGTACTGCCCGCACGTGCCAAGGAATGGCGCTCGACCTCCACCTCTTGGTATGTAGAACCCGCTTCTCTCAGCCGCCAGCCCCAGACCTCCACGGGGAGCGGCATCCCCTCCAACCTCGGCAACGCCATCGCCACGCTCAACGGCAAGACTTACTACGGCAGCACCTGCGGCCTCGCCCTCTACCAAAACGAACAGTGGCTCTATGTGCGTGGTAAAGACTACGCAGATAAAAACAAAGGCTTGCAAGTGCCCTTGGCAAAAACTCAGCCAGATTCGACACAGCCTGAAAGCCTGCTCCTAGAGGACTATGTCACCGCACTCTACCCCAGCTCCGAGGGCTTGTGGGTAGGCTACCGCCAGCAGGGAGTCCAGTTGCTCGACGCCCAGACCCTCGCTCCCAAAAAAGCGGTCAGCGGTTTTAACAACGTTCGTAACGCCCGCGCCAAGTGGGTCAGGCAATTCGTCCGCCTCCCGAAAGGCGCGCTCTATGCCGTCACCTACGGTGGAGGCCTGCGTTATGTGGCGCAGCTCCCCGAGCTGCAGCTCACGCCTAAAACCCGTGCCTCACATACGATGCCACCCAGCCCCGCCAGTACGAAAGAACTCCAAAGCATGCTCGCCGCACTCAAAGAACACCCCGCCGCCCCCACCGGCAAAGCCGTCTTCTTCTGGTTTGAAGACTGGTACACGCGTGGCAACTGGTGCTTGCGCTATGGGCGTAGCCTTGCTCATCTCAATGCCGGCGCCTCTCCCTGCGACATCGCCTTTTGCTTTGACAAAAGCCTCCCCAAGCCGGGCTGGCTCGAGGGCATGGTAGGCCCCAAACGCGCCAAGAATGACCACCTGCGTCTCTGGTTCCACGAGGAGGATGATCACGAGAATCTCAACGTACTCTGGAATCCCGATGCGGGAACGCGCTCTGAAGCCGAGTGGGATGACCACGGCGAAGAATATCCCCAGTCTCAAGATGGCCCCGATGTCTGGGCGAAAGTCAAGATACCCGGGGGGCGCTACATGCTCTCCCTCTACTTCTACAACCCCAACGGTCGCCACGCGCGCAATGGTTACCGAGACTTCCTCGTCGAAGTGAGAGATGGAGATGAAAACAGCACCCAGCAAGACCTGCCCTCCATCCAGCACCGTCCCGTCCTAGCGCGCACCCGCATCTTTGACTTTGCAGGTAGCGGGTGTTGGAAAAACTTTTTCGTGCAGGGGCCTCGCGTCTTGATGGTGCGCGTATGTCGCAATCACTCCTTCAACACCATCCTCAACGGCGTCTTCCTCTCCAACCTCAATGAAACGCCCACCCAGTTTCACTGTGCCCCCATTTATGCTGTGCCGTGGGAGGAAAAGGTATGCATCGCACACGGCGCCCCTAGCGCAGACGCGCAAGACGCGCTCCGCCTCTGGAGTATCACGCGCAGCCCCGAGAAAATCGACCCCGCCTACCTTGCGTTCTCGCGCCTCGCCGCCCTCGCAAGCTACCGCAGCCTCAAGGGGAACGACAATCTCAAAAAAATATGGCGCAAGCACCTCTACCTCTGGACAGAGCGCTCTGAGAAAGCATACGCCAAGTCACTTGACGAAGCGTGGGAAGCTGTGCAAGACGCGTATCTCTACGCCCGCTCCAAGCAATACCGCCCCTTTAGCCCTGGGACCGTCAACCTGACGCGTAAGGAATTACTTTACGCCGAGAGGAAAGAGATAGACTGGAAGCAATACCGAGATGACTACAAAGGCACACCCAAACCAAGCCTAGAAGAGCTCAAGAGACAAGCGGCAGATAATCAATAAGATGAACATAGAAAAAAAGATAAGATGGTGCACGATGCTCTCCCTGCTAGGCATCGCGTGGGGGCAGAGTGCTGGCTCAGCAAGTCAGGGAGCGAATGCGGATATAGAATCTCATTTTGTTTCACTTACGCCGCATCTGTTAGATGAGGTACAGTCAAGTGATTATGTAGATAATCCAGCGGGCTTAGATGGAGCGCAGCTTTTTTACGCACCACAAGTGGAGAATGGTAAGGTGCCAGATTTACTCGGCGCGCAAATCAAAATCGTTCACCCGTATCGAGTGAAGTATAAGGAAGAAAATGCGCAAATCCACTGGGAGTGCGTTTGGGGATGCCTAGATTATTTCTCTGCTTATAAAGGGAACCCAACGTTTTGGTGCAGACCTTCTTCATCATTTTATGCTATATCTCACGCAGGTTTGAAAATAAAGGGGAGAGTTCGGGCCTTAGCTCATATTGACTTTACCAAGTGGAAGAAATTTCATCCATACGGAAATGTCCAACCTGAAATTTACCAACAAATCTTAGAGAAGCCGCCAGTAAAGGATTTTTCAAAGTGCCCATGGGTAGCTATGTTAGATAGAAAATATGGTGAGGAGGAATATCAAGTCATAAGTACATGGGTAGATAAAAAACTCCCTCAAAAATTAAATTCTATTGAGGCGGAGTTGGGTGAATTCTGGCCATTAGAATGGGAAATGTTTGATAAGCTTAGAAATAAGGGCATAAAAATTGCCAAAGAGAGTAGGAAGAAAAATGATTTAAATTGGGGAAAAGAATTTCAAAAAGCAATCAATGAGAGCAAGAATCAATATGACGGTTTCTTATATTTGCACAGCAGTTCACGTTTGAAAGATTCATTTTTTAAAATTTCGAATAAATCGAAGAAAAAAGTAGCACCTCCATCCTTCCACTTGTTGCCCTTTTCTGCGAAAGTGAGGTTGACAAAAACGGCTCAAAATCATCTTAACGATAAGTATTGGGCAATCGTAGAAGAACAGGATAAAGGAACTTTGCTTAAGGCTGTCGTCCTTGCCGAAGTCAAGCAAAATAAGGAATTTTATATTCTTGCAATTACGAGTGATTGGAAAGATGGCCCCCAAGATGCAGCCACTCCTGATGGTATAACCGTTACGCAGCAATTTCAGCCAACTGATCAAACGCATGCACAAGATTTACAGAATCGTGTTATTCGCGCAGAGTTCAGCAACATCAAGCATAGACAAGGACAGAGAGGTAGTGAAAAAGAAGAACCAACTTATTACACAATAGTGTCAGGAGAGGATAACCAATGGCACTACAAGTGGACAGATGGATGCAATAAGATTCAAGGATTTTGTCGAAAACCCGAGCAATCACCCATTGCGCTGAAAACCAGAGCGTCTGGAGTTACCTTTAGGGTTCTTGTTGCAGTGAGACAGGACTTGGGAGATTCGTGGTCGCTAAAGGCAGAAAAAGATGCTTTGGGACGAAGTGAGGTATTAGACACTGGTACATATTATGAATATACCAAGGAAAATTTGGCTGATAACTTGAATCAAATCGAGAGGAAACAGGAAGAAAGTAAAACAAAGAAAGAACGTGCAATAAAGTTAGCAAGTGGAATAAAGATATCAGGCCATACTTCGCTGTATGATATTTATGAGGTGGATATGCAGATGGAAAATAGTTTACCCGATAAAATTCGTTACTGCAAAATGCGCAACAAGTGGTCTTTGCATAGGCTTAAGCACGATAAACATGGTAACGAGGTAATAGAGGAAAATCCAACAGATTATGCATATACTACGCTTAAAGATGTGTATTTAATTTTTGATGATTCTACGTGGCGAAAAGATGGGTTAATCGATGGATCTGTGAATATTGAGGGCGCGGTTGATGAACATCCTGTGCTAGTATGGGAAGATGCTCTAAAAGCGATGTGCAAAGAAGTGTATGCAAATAATAACCCCCAAAAATCCGCCATACAAGAAGCAATTTCTACTGCTCTTTATTCTCTTACTACGTATCATCCCGTTTTGAAATGGAATAATTTGGATAACGTATTGCATAAAGGGAAATCATATTTGGGTTCATTTTATAGCCTTCAGAGGGATAAAACCTATTCTCTGCCAATCTCAGATATGCCAATTCCACTTTCAGGTAAAGAGTTTGTTTTGGATATAGAAAGAATGGTTCTTCACTTGACTGGCTTTGAAACAAAGTCTGCTAGTAATCAAACTAAGCGAGGTGACAATGATCCTAAAGTAATATGCGCAGACGTGGCGTGTTTGTCTGCGGTTCTTCCAAGAATCTGTGGGATTGAAAAAGATAAAACACTTTGTATAGCCAAGGCTCCTAATCATGTGTTTAACGTTTACAAATCTACTATTTACGATTCCACTCCACCTCTATATAATTCGACGAGGAAAAGATGGATAGATCCAAGATCTGATTTTGGTTCCTCTTATACTGGTAATGGAATATTGCCCTGCATGATAAAACTCGAAAGCTTTACACCTAAAGAAAAAGCAAGTACGCAGAAATAGTCTCAAAACGATACAAACTAAAGCCATGATGAAAAAGAAGCTCATTAAAATATGCTGTTCCCTGATGGTTGCTCTAACTATTGCAAACTTATGTTTGGCTGAAGCAACTACCGAGCGCGATGAATTTCGACTTGTAACAAATAATTTATACATAGAGCCACCACCCCCGTCTTTCAAAAAGAATCTTCTTCAATTTGTAGGTGTGAGCGAAGAAGAATATGCGAAATTGACTGAAGTCTATAATATCAACTGTCAAGCAGAAGATGCTGATTCTCTTTTGTCTGGCGTGACGATAGGTAGATATATATTTTATAAAAATGCCGCGTTTGATATGCAAGGGCATCGAGCCTTTGAAATCGAAATATGGAGATGGAAGGAGGAAACGCCTCCTATACCATTGGTGGAGCGATTGGAGGAAGGCTGTTTTAGGCCCATGAATCCTGAGAGATTAAAGTTTAGCGACGCAGATTGGTTAGTAAAAGAAGATAATATTTTCTATGTAGAACGACTAAAAAATCGCTGGAGTCAGTATAAGGGCGATGAGGTCAAAAGCGAAAGGGAACTAGTGAGATATTATGAGTATCGTTATGAATTACAAGTGAAATCTTATGGTGAGAGATATGTGAATCATGTGTCTCACCCCGTGCCTCCCGATAGAGCTCTTCCATACATTGCAGAAGAGCCAACTGTAGATGAAATGAAGCAAATCTGCCACGAAATATTAACAATCGTGCATAATAAAGAAAGGCGACCCAAGGATATAGAAAAAGCTAAGAAGTTCTATGAAGAAGATGATGCCATACGCGAGAAGCATCATGTGCGTTGGGATAGGAATACTAGGGGCAACACACCCTGCTTCGCCGAAAATGCGTGGAAGCGATATAAGAACAAGGAATGGGATGAAAGTGCTGACCTGTTCTGGGCGGATCAGGTCAACGGTGTTGCCGAAGAATTGGGGCTCAATCCTTTGGAAGAAAAGAACATCATTCCCAATGTGAACACGGGGGTGGGCTGCCGTGATTTTGTGCAGTCTCTTTTAACGAGAGGAATGACGATGATTGAACAACGAGGAGGCAAGTATTGCCTCTGGGCACGGATGAAGGACAAAAATGTGCTCTTGCGCTATTGCATTTATCACGCTTTCAACCCGACTGATGCACGCTACGCTTTGCTTGGATTTCAATTGTATGAGAATGAAACTGGAGTGAGGAGACGAATTGTTGTCGATGCCAAGGTGAAGAAGATGGAAAAATCAGATATAAAAAACCTCATGCAAATCAACCCGCGCTTGGTTGGGGATTGGGACATCTGCACCGTGCCACGCTTAGCTTCCGATGGCTCCATCGCTGAGGGGAGCGAGAAATCCGCTATCTACTTCATGCGTGGCAATACTGCCGCCTACTTCATCGCTGATGACCCTCACTACAACGTTCTGCCCCTCGCTCAGGAACTCGACAAGCTCCTCATCGAGGGCATCAATCGCCATGAGAAGGAAGAGAAACAAGCAGCAAAAGATGAGAAGGGTAAGAAATGAAGAAGCTGTGATCTCATATACTCCCGACTCATAACAGAAGCCTCTCATTTTCCCAAAAAGAGGGATTTCGTGACCTCGCAAAACGAATACACGGGATTTATATGACACAAGAATAAGCCTTTTTCGCGTTAGAACCGCTTTATGAGTCAAATTTCTGCCAAAATGGAGGACCTCAAAAAGGACGAATCTCTGTAAAGTATTATAAATAATCCTCTAAAGTATTCTAACGCAGATAGACACTAGTTTCCGATTTATCGCGCATCCTTCAAGATTTCAAAATCTGGGACTGTGCGATATTTTTGTAATCGAACTAAAATAAAAGAGTTGAGAGAATAAGAATTCCTTCCGACTCATAACGACATTTTTCGGAGTTTTTGCGAAATTTCGCTTTGTGGAGCGTTTTGGGAGAGAAAAGGACTCCAAAGGACTCGGAAGAATCGGTTTTTGAAAGCGTTGATAAAGAGCTGTATAGAGCGAAGAAAGTTGTTTCTCGAGTCAAGAGAACCCATATACTCAAAATGAGGAAGAAGTCGATAAACGCGAAAGGTGAGGGGTATGGAAGAGAGTGAAGTTGTAAACGATTGCTAGAGATGATTTTGTGAGAATGAAAAAAGGACAAAAATAATTCTTGAAAATCGGTTTTTGGGGGTGAATTCGTTGCTAAATCGGGGGATTGTGAAGATGTTGCTCGCACATGGTGCGGATGTGCCCGTAGATGGGAGTCCATGTTCGCCGCTCGATTTGGTGGCAGATTGGGGAAATGCGGAGGTTTTGAAATGCATGCTTGGTAGACTCGCTGCCTCAGGTATGGGTGAATTGTGGATGGTAGCTGAGGGAGAGGAACCTCACACGCTCACCATCATCTATCCGCGTTATTCAGTTCCTAATCTCGTCAGGCAGCTTAGACGGATGGAGGAAACGTGCGTTGCGTGATGCTTCGTACTGTTCAAGAATGGATCAGCAGAATTTTGGCAGGAGCTCCCGCTCTTTGCAAAATTGCACCGTTTTGCTATCAAAGATGACTAGGTAGACAGTCAAATCGTGCTCGCGTAGAAAGTCGTTGATGGTGTCGCATGCGATTTGTATGCCCTCTTTGAGGGGGTAGCCATAGATACCACAAGAAATTAGAGGGAAGGCGATGGTTTGGCACTTTGCCTCAGCTGCGAGTCGAAGTGAAGTGCTGTAACAGGAGGCGAGTGTTGCGGCCTCTCCGTGTTTCCCATCGCGGTAGCGCGGGCCCACGGCATGGATGACGTATTTGCATGGCAAATTGCCAGCACCAGTCATTTTGGCGCTCCCTACTTCGCATCCGCCAAGGGTTTTGCATTCCTCGTAAAGAGATGCCCCCGCAGCGCTGTGAATGCAGGCATCCACGCCACCTCCACCCAGCAGGGCAGTATTGGCTGCATTGACAATAGCATCCACCTCCATCTTGGTAATGTCGTTTTGGATAATGTGTAATGGCATAGTGTTAATTTTGTTGGAGGAATTATGGGAACATCTATAAAGGAGGATATTTCTTACCTCATAGTGAAGCAAGGGTTTTTAACAAATTTCAGTTCAAGAGTCTATGCAAAAGTTTCGATTTGGATGAAAAAGGCTCAGATTCAATTTGCTGGGGCCATTTCGCGGGCTAAGAGGAAGACCGATGCATAGCGGATTTTGAATCCGCTGTCAACCAGAAAGTTCGATTTTTATTGAGAAAAAACTGCTTGCTCTTCGATTTCGTTTCCGGAAATTCGGCCTGAATTTATATAATGGCGTTATGTATTTTGGGAAAGAAACATTGTGTTCAGAGTGGATTAGATGCGAATTTCAGAGGGTATTTCTGCATGGCGGATTCAAAATCCGCTATGCTTTTCCTGTTCATTTGAGGGTGCGGATGACCTTGCCTGGCTGCCCCGTCCTCTCTTCCCTCTCGGATGGGCGCAATCAGTATAATATTATAGTCACAAATTGTACAAAATAGAATGGGACACAGAAACTGGCGGCGTTTTGCTGACAACGCACAACTCTTCGCAGACTGTCGGTATAGCACCACGCCCTGTCTTTTTTGAGGAATTGGATTTGTTAGAACTTCCCCGATTTGGTTGGGAGTACCCCCAATGCCCCGAGCCACTCATGTGGGCTGTCAATAAGCAATACTATTATCGTGGGCAGTTAATGTTTACCGTCAAAGGGGCGGACATTTACACAAAGCCTGCAATAAAGTTCACAGCGGATACTAACAGCTCCATCAAGCTTATACCTGTTGATATGACAGCAATGCTCAGGCGAAACGAGGATATAATGTTTATGCTTGAATATGAAGCTATAGAGTTCATTCGAGACACGTACATTTTCTACGTTCGTGTAAATAAGGCATACAACAAGTCTGAATCAAACAAGATTGACTTTGAGTCGTTGATTTGCAAGGTAGAAAAGCAATCAAAACAGAAAATGGCATTGGTTCAGGAAAATTGCGACAGTTTTGATATTGTTCCTCTGGACAAAGCTAAATATACAGGCAAAAAGATAATCCTTTCCAGCAAAAT
This sequence comes from Akkermansiaceae bacterium, assembly GCA_021200315.1. Lineage (GTDB taxonomy): Bacteria > Verrucomicrobiota > Verrucomicrobiia > Verrucomicrobiales > Akkermansiaceae > Akkermansia. Next base: position 9,514 of record JAJQGU010000008.1, on the reverse strand, counting down.
TGACAAGTTCATCGCTTCATTTTCTGGCGGCAAAGATTCCCAAGTTGTTTTGGATTTATGCACACGAGCAATTCCGCCAAACAGCTTTGAAGTGATATACAGCGATACTGGATATGAATTACCCGCGTCTCTTCAGCTATACGAAGAGACGCAAGCTTTATATCATACGCGGTTTCCCATGCTGAATTTTCTCACAGCAAAAAATCACGAATCTGTACTTAACTATTGGGATAAAATCGGAACTCCCAGCGACAGCCATAGATGGTGTTGTTCCGTGATGAAAACCTCCCCTCTTTATCGACTTCTCCGCTCGGGAATAAAAAAGAAAAATCCGAAGTTTCTCGCATTTGAAGGTGTTAGAGCAGAAGAGTCTAATAAAAGAAGCGAATATGCGCGAATTGGGAAAGGAGTGAAACACAATTTTGTGATAAACGCTCGACCAATACTTCGCTGGAACACCACTGAGGTATTTCTTTACCTATTTAGGCATAACCTACCTGTCAATGCTGCGTATAGAGTTGGTAAGCCTCGCGTTGGGTGTATTTTATGTCCATTCGGCTCTCCATGGGATGATATGATTGTGAACACCTGCTACCCGAATGAATTAAAACCCTTCTTATCCAGAATCGAAGCAATTACCGAGCAGCGAAATATTCCGAACAAACACGAGTACATAACCGAGAGAAAATGGAAACTTCGGAGCAGCGGTAAGTTTTCACAAAACCCTACAACTCTCAGAATAGAAACCTCACCCATAGAGTGGGTTGCCGAAGTTAAGGGCGCACAGAAAGATATTTTTGACTGGCTACCTGCTTTATGTGCATACAGTAGACAAGAAACCTCTGATGGTTTTGTTGGTGATTTACTCTTCAACAAAAATGTCTACAACTACGAAATTTCTTACGGAACCTCGCAAAGCGATTTTACCTTTATTGTTCAGGATAATAACAACGTCCAGTTAAGAACGCTTCTCAGAAAAACCGTCAATAAAGTTACGTACTGCATAAACTGCGAAGCCTGTGAATTAGAATGCCCAACCGGTGCATTGTCTGTCTACCCTGAAGTCAAGATAGACAAATCGAGGTGCATACATTGTCATAGGTGTCTCGAATACCATAATGTTGGATGCATTGTCGCTGACTCTTTGATTAAACCCACCGCTAACACCTCTGCTAATATGAAAATATCGAAATACGGCACCTTTGGTCTACATGCAGCATGGCTTGACGAATTCTTTGCTGATACAGAAGGCTATTGGGAAGAAAATAGCCTTGGAGTGAAACAACTCCCCAGCTTTAAGGCTTGGCTCAAAGACGCTGAAATCATAGGCGATAAAGGTTTGTTGACCGAGTTTGGTAAACTCTGCAGCCAAATTAGCCAAAATGGCCAAAAGGGTCAAAAGCTTCTGTGGGAGCTTATCCATATCAACCTAGTGCATAACAGCCCCCTAATGAAATGGTATGTAAATACCATCAATGTTGGATTTAATATAACGCGCAAGAACCTCGATCAACTTGCACTCGAATACTTCCTTGCATACTTCTTCAAAGACACTACTATTAAATACGCTGTTCAAGCCTTAATCCAAACATTTAAATACTCTCCAATAGGAGTCGATTTTAACCAATGTTGCGCAGATAGAGAGCAAATTTCAAGAAGCGCATACGCAAAACTCTCTCCAGAAGCAGTTGCTTATTCTCTCTTTAAATATGGTCAAGAAAACAAGAGCAGCATGTTTCAACTTTCTGACCTATATGGCGAAGCCGCTGAATGCGGGCCATACCGCGAATTTGGAACTTCGCAAAATGACCTCTCCCGCGCATTAAGGTACCTATCGAGCACAAAAAACAGAGTCCTTACCGCTGCGCTAAACATGGGGCTCAACCATATCACACTTTCTGATAACTACACCGCGTCAAGTGCTCTGAAATCACTGCTCAACTATTAAACTCAACTTTTCATTTCATATCTCATCTGCCAACATCATGGATACGGCTACCTGTTACGAAGACATTATAAAGATACGAGCCTGTAGAGCTGTGTTTGATATAACAGACAAAGCAAGTGCTAAAGAATGGACTTCATTTATTGCAAATAAACAGTTTAACGACATTTTAAGAATCGTTATTAAATCCGTTCGCGCTAACGACATCGACAACCACAAATCATTTTGGCTATACGGCAGTTATGGTACGGGAAAGAGTCACGCTGCCGCCGTCATCAGCCACTTGCTCGGCGATAAAAAGGAGGAAATTGAGCAATGGGTAAATAACGAATACCAAGGTGAGAAGGCTGAAATACGGCGAGACAGGCAAGATATATTAACACTCCGCGAAAACAAACGCCTTCTTCCCGTCAACATCAAGGGGCTTGAATCCATGACCAGAGAGAGCGATTTGGCTTTGGTCATCCAACGGAGTGTTGCAGACACGTTGAAAAAGCACCAGATCACTTTCTCCGAACGTATCCATACTGAATTTGATAATTATGCGGATAACATCGAATCTCACGACGAAATGTGGTCTCTGCGTATTAAAAGGAACAACGATTTGTCCAACATAGTGTCAGACTGTAATCAGTTAGTAGATATGTTAAGGAGGTATGATACGAAGGCATACAATGCTGCTACGAGCGCACTGCGTGATGAATCCTTGAGCTTTAGGTTAAATAATAACAATATCACTTCTTGGCTGATTGAGGCGCAAAATGCTCTTGCCGCCGAGGGAGACTATAACGGCTTTTTGATTGTATGGGATGAGTTTACCGACGTGATGAGCACGATTGGCACCCCCGCACTAAAAGCACTGCAAACCATAGCGGAAGAGTTCGCCAAGGGTGATAATAATAATTCGTATCTCTTCTTAATATCGCATCCATCTGCCTTCGATCACATGAATAACGATCAGCAAAAACAGACCGATGGCAGATACCATAAGATGCAGTATAACATGGAGCCGGTTTCTGCTTTTCGAATTATGTCCCGAAAGTTCAGTATAAGCAATGCAGATAAACACAAGGACCTCAGTGAAGCGTTTTATAAGGATCATCCAGAATTATTGGAGATTTTCTCCCAAACAAGTAACGATGAAAACTCAACGAAAGAAGACATTCGTAATCTCTTCCCTCTACACCCAGGCACGGCTAATCTTGCAGCACATTACGCTACCGTTGTAGGCTCATCCAGTCGCAGCGTCTTTGAATTTTTGGGACAAAATGACGATATTAAATCATTTTTATCCGACAAGGAGCAATTCTCAAAAAAGGCCACCATTACAGCAGACTACTTGTGGGATTATGTACTCAAGGTTTTTCAGGGGGACATCACCAGTTATGGTGCGGTCACAGAACGCTTCTACTCTCATCAACAAAAGGTTGCAAATCAAGGAGCTTCTTACCTAGCTGTATTTAAAGCAACTCTCCTCCTAAATGCTTTTAACAATATATCTGCTGAAAATAATAACGGTCTTGTAACTCCATCAGAAGAAAACATTAAAAGATTGTTTATTGGCACTGACTACGAGGCGCATATTGATGACATCCTGACGTGGTTTAACGGAAACGGGATAATTCAACGCTCGCCAAGCGGTCTCTTCTCGGTACAATTTTCAGCGCTCCCGACTAATGAAATTGAAGAGTTAAAAAACAGCCTCCGAAAAGAATTTGAACACACTTGCAAAATCGTAAAGCTCATTGACTCTAAGAAAGACACGTTTGCAAAAAGTCTCAATTTAATCAACAGACCCTATCAATACGGCTGTTTTTCAAGACTTCAGAATAGAACATTACTGGAGATTAAAAAGGCGAGAAAAGCAGCAAAGTCATACGAGCTGTTTTTTGCCTTCCTATTTTCAAAAGACGATGAGGAACGTGAAGAATTGAAAGCATTCGCCGCGAAATGTATGCAAGATGAGTTTGATAAGGAATTGGAACAAATCGTTTTTATCGTTTTTGACAGGACTTTCTCTGTTAAAGAATACGAGCGTTTCATTGAATATCAAGCTAATTACAAATGCGCGTCAAATCACGGATTAGCCGGACAGGCCCAAACGCATATGGAGAATGCGAGCGGCATGGTAAGAGAATGGATAGCTGATCTGCTACGAGGTACAGCTTCTGTATACATCAAGGGCATCAAGGAGTTCTCATGTACATTTTCAGGATGGCCTCAAAAAGTAAATTCTGAGATAACGCCTGCCCTGTATCCATACGCACCTGATGCTCACCCCGCATTCGCAAATTCCCAAAAATATGGCACTTTCTGGAAAAAACAAAATTCCAAAAATATTGTCAGGAGGATGCTAGACGCACCTTCTCCTGACGACTTCATCAACAACCTCAACGCTCCAATGAGCCCGATAAAGTTTTTGATTCAAGGTGCACTCGATGATAAATGGAAATGGAAGACTAATGTAGCACCAGACCATCCGCTCAAACAAGTCGATGATAAAGTGGCTAGCATTATTGCTTCTGCGGACAAAAGCGTTCCGTTCAACTTTGCAGATAAGTTTAAAGTTTTAACAAAGCCTCCTTACGGTCTTTTTGAGAATTTCGCTTGCATGGCAATGGTTGCTTTCTCACTCCGTCGTTCATGTGTTGGCAAAATCTTTGATACGCAAGGAAAGCCTCTGAAATCTTTGGATTTAACTAACCGCATAAGCGCTTTGTTTAAAGCGTGGGAAAATAATAAGCCTAACAGCGCATTGGAGGTCAAATTTCAAAAGCCCGAAGAAGGAAAACTCTGCAAAGAGTTTGTCTGCCTATTTAATTTAAATCGCCTAGATAAGGACTTGACAGAATCAGCAAGCTTAGCCAAAGCTAGGGGGCTTATTACCGTACAATTTGCGGACGAAGTGAAGGCTCCTCTATGGGCAATAAAATACACTCCAAAAGGGGTATTCTGCGGTCTTACCCCTCCGAACGACGAGATGAAGACGCTTATAGACAATATCTCTACAATTTGCAGAGAGCGTGAGTCGGACAATTCTTCTCTCTACGACAAGACTCTTTCCCTCATTAACACATACAGGTTTGAGATGCAAAACATTCTCAATTGTAAAGAGGCGTTCGGAGAAGGTTTAAGGAATTTTCTAACGTCAAACCCAAAACTGCACATTAGTGGCCGCGAAGAAGTAGACAAAGCGTTGGAATACATCACTCAACATTCGCCATCAACTATCGGCCTTTGGAAAGAAGATGAAGTGGTTAAACTTGTTATGGAGTGGAGGATAAGTAGTACTCAACCACCCTTTCCACCACCACCGCCACCACCAAAGCCAACTCCTCCTGATCCTCCTAAACCGCCGTCGGATGAGGCTCTTCAAAAGGCAAGAACCAGGATTAAAAACATAGATTCCCTAGATGAAGCAAAGAAACTTCTAGAAGTTCTTTGCGAAAAGCAGATTTCTTCCGTTATAGATGAAATCATAAACTTTCTAGAAGAATATGAGCGTCTTTCCATATCAATCTCTTAAAGACCTGGAAGCAGCTATAAACGATGACAAGAAGCGTGGGGGCAATCGTTTCCCTTGTCGTTTTGTTCTATTCGATGATTACAAAAACTTTGATACGTTCATACAAACACGCCGTTCCAAAGATGGTGCATTTATGTGCCCCCTAGCTGAAGCTTTGTCAGACGATAAGCAGCTAACAATGAAATCATTGTGTGACTGGATAAAGGGAAAAATTTCTTCCGGTAAAAATGATTTGGTTGTATTTCCTATTTCGGAGATTGCCAGATTTTATAATGACAATGAGTTCAAGTGTTTCATCACAACTATAAAAGGAATAGAGAGTCGCGACGAACAACAACGTGTATACCTTCCCTTTATAGGACAGCAGAGTCGCATGTATAACTTTGTAAACGACCCCGCCATCGTTATTTGGGATAATTGCAATCAGGCTGGCAATTGTTATAGTCTTATTCTTACAGATGACGTTAAACTAAATAATATAAATGGATTGTCAAACAAATACAGCATTTGCTCAAGCCTTAAAGATTGGGTCAATCTTTGGCAGCCGAATAACAAGATTAAACACAAAATTATACTTTCATCCAAAACCGCTTCCGATATCTATAAGAAGAATTCACTACCAACAAGTGATAATGCGATAGATGTCAAGTTTTACCCTGATATAAAATCTTTGCTATCAATGTTGATTGACAAAGACTTAAGCATTATGCCACCACATAAATGCGATAACGACTTTTGGAATACCTTTTCGTCTGAAATAGACTTTACTAACAACTTTGATCCTCTTTCCTTTTTACGCAATACATTTAATTCTAATTTTTCTAATCTAGAGGCAGACGTACTTGCAAACTGGCTAAAATGTCCGAGTCCGAAGCCGGACTACTCCCGATGGCTTCTAAAATTGCTTTATCTCCTCATACCCCAAAAAAAGGACACCTATTTTAGTCGAGCAATCCAAAGCTGCTCTTCACTTTCTTTCGATTCTTTAATCTCCGCCATTGAACTCAATATCTTCGAAGATACGGCAAATTCCGTTTTTATACCAGATAGAAGACAACTTCTCAAAACCGCATACGAAGCGTTAAGAGAAGACATAACTCTTTCTGAACAAGATACTGCTCACCTCCAAAACAAACTCATTGAAATAGCTGACAACCAGGGCTATCAGACAGCTCTTCAATACGTCACGGCATACACCCCCAAAGAGAGACATTTGGTCATTAACTGGTTCGGGAAAGGAGCAATACGCAGAGAAGACGTTGAGCAAGCTTTCCCTGATTTCTATCACTACTACACCTCAGAATACAATCTGCCTGTTCCTTCCGGCCAAACATGGCTTAACAGCTACTTTTCAGAGTACAAATTATCTAAAACGGCGCAAACAATATCAGAAAACCTTAGCCGGATGCTTTCAGAGCATAGCTCATCAGCAATGTTATTTGAACGTTGGCATAATGACTTCAAAACAACGAAAACGCTCTTGCATGGTAGATCTGATATAGATATTTTTCTTTGGATAGATGGTCTCGGCGTAGACTGGATTCCTTTTATTATTCAAGTCATTAAAGAAAAAGGGGGATTCTACGGCATGTACTTAAACGAGGTAAACATTGCGACATCGGAACTCCCCACTCGCACCGAGAACAACAAGAAAAAGCTTGAAGAACTTGCAGCAGGAGATAAGTTGAAAAAAATGGGTGACTTAGATGCTAACGCCCATAAAAATAAAGCTTTCCCCACTCATATAGACGAAGAGTTCAAATTGGTTCGAAACTGTGTCGAAGAAGCACTCAAAAAATATCAAGGTAAAAAAATAGCTTTCATTTCAGACCACGGTTTGACTTATCTTGCTCAATACGGCAAAGGGCTGAACTTTGCGGGAATTAAGAGTGACCATGCGGGGCGTTGTGCAGAAATTATTATAGATAGACTTACACAAGACAAGGTGTATATGATCACCACTGGCGATGGCTTAACGGCTTGCGCTCTCACTCACGACTCCATTTCATCTAAGACAGCTCTTGGCATAGGAGCTCACGGCGGAGCAACGCCTGAGGAGGTATTAGTCCCTATCATTATTGTGTCTGATAAGGAGGTGAGTCCTCGTATCAATGCTAAAATCTTAACAAAGAAAATCTCCCCAATAAGATCAAATATACAATATCAAATCAAAGGCATCACCTCGTCAGCTTATCCAACAATAGAAATAGAATACAACTGTAAGAAATATACGCTGCAAAAGGTGGATGAATCTACTTTTGAATGCCCTAAAGTTGATAATATACAGCAAACGGAAACAAAGGTAATCTTGCGCATCGGAGCATCTTTTGAACAAGTTGATACTTTGATCGTAAAAACAGGAGCAGAAGAAGAAACCGACTTATTTGATTAAGATATGAACACTAATACAGCACAAAAAATTCGTGAAGTTTTCTCTGCGATGGCGATTTTGAAAGACCGCGATGCTGCTGACGGCTTATTTGCGGGATGTAATCTCCCCTCCTTTGTTAAAGACTTCATTATACGCAGATATATCAACCCTGATGGCAGTATCCGTAAAGACGAACTTCTACACTTCTTACGAACTGTTATCCCCCAAAAGCAATCAGAAGTTAAAGACCGCTTAGGAGCAGGAGAAGAAATCCAACTTCTTTGCCGCTTTGTCGTCTATATCGACCTAGTTAAAAATATCCGCCGCTTTGGGATACCTGATATGGGTATAAAAATTAAAGAGGGGCAAATCCCGCCCTATGTATACGAAAAGCACAAAGGAGAACTCGTTGACGGAGAGAAGTGGGGAATTATTAAACTTGCCGTGCTGCCAAATGACGGCGGCAAAGACAACCACGTCGAAATGATTGCCTACAAGGCGTTTAAGCCATATAAAACAGTTGATATCGAGTACTACAAAGAGGCTAGAAAATCCTTTACCACACTTGAGTGGATTGATTTTTTACTTTCTGCTATGGAGTATGATACTGATGGCTTCAAATCTCTTGCTCAAAGGCTTGAAATCTTGACTCGTCTTTTGATTTTCATAGAGCCTCGCTTAAATGCCATAGAATTAGCACCTAAAGGCACAGGCAAGTCTTATGTCTTTGGTAATATTTCCAAATACGGATGGCTTGTTAGCGGTGGCAAGGTGACACGCGCAAAACTTTTTTACGATAAGACCAAGCAACAGAACGGCATTATCAAGAACCACGATGTCACCGCTTTCGATGAAATTCAAACCATTATTTTTCAGGAGCCTGCTGAAATACAGGCTGCACTTAAATCATACCTAGAATCTGGAAAAACGACAATCGACAACAATGAGTTTTCATCTGAGTGTGGTCTTATGCTGATGGGAAACATCCCTCTTAATGAGGATAGGACACCGAAGAGTGATCGTTATTTTGACTCATTACCTAACGCATTTAGAGAATCAGCCCTACTCGATCGATTCCATTGTTTCATCGAAGGCTGGCATATCCCGAGAGTCCATAAAGGAATTACGTACAATGGGTGGACAATCAATGTAGAGTACTTCTCAGAAATCCTGCATGTGTTACGAACACAAAACTCGTATAACCTCTTATTTGATCAACTTATCGGATTCGAGAGTAATGCTGATATTCGCGATTTCACAGCTGTGAAACGCACAGCTGTCGCATACATGAAATTACTGTTCCCGCATTGGGAAAAGCTATCTGATGTCGACAAGGAAGAGTTTAACACATACTGCCTTGAGCCAGCGAAGAGAAGAAGAGGTATCATCAAAGAGCAATGTAATCTAATAGACCGCGAGTTTAAGGTAACAATGCCGAATATTTGGATAAAATAGGCACTAAAGACGCCCTTTAGTATTTGAGCGACGCTCATCAGGGAGGAATCCGATGGGCGTTCTTCGGTAAGCGTAGACGCTCTTGGTAAGTGTACGGCAAAGTGAATGTTACCCTCTCGGTAACGCCAGCCATTCTATCCGCGTACCCGAAGAAAGCAAAAGAAAGAGTTCAAAGCAGCAAGCGAATGACCTCGAACTATATCAATTTGCTAATTGT
>JAJQGU010000064.1 GCA_021200315.1 Akkermansiaceae bacterium | reverse complement strand
CCCCCCCCCCCCCCCCACCGATTTTCACCCCCCCCCCGCCCGCCTACCCCCCCCGAGTCCGTCTCGTGGGCTCGGATTTGTGTTTAAGTGACCGGCAGGTACTTCAACGAGATGCCTCATCCTTCAATCCCGGACGGGAGCCATCGAGTACATAATCCGTACTCAAATGAATGAAGCGTATTCCCAACCTCTGACAACACCGAGCCATCATGGCGGGAGCCAATGCATTTACCAAATGCGCAGTCAGCGGATCCTTGAATGCCTCGTCAACCCCGCTCACCGCAGCGCAATTCACCACGCATTCGGGGCAAAGTTTCTCAATAAAAGGCTCAATGGCAAATGAGTCAACCAGATCAACTTCACCTCGTCCACAAACCGCCGCTTCGCAGCCCCATTCTGTGAGCCGTCTTGCAAGAAAACTGCCTACTCTTCCTCCGGCGCCGAAAATTAAATAACGCATTCCGCCTGCACTCTAGCATCTTGCAAAACTCCCGTCAAGCTGCCGCTCTTTCCTGTATATACCATACCATTTTGAAAGCTCTGACACGGTAGACAGGCGCCTCCCTTTTTTGACCGAAGAGGGATCGGCGCAGCACAACTCCAAGACAAAACCGCACCTCTCTACAGAGGTGCGGCGGCATTTTCATGAGAACGCATATTCATGTCCGGGATTTCTGATCCAAGCGTCCCAAGGCATATCCCGCATAAGAGGCTGTATTGTAGAGCGGCTGTCCCTCCGGAACGGCATAGCCCATGGACTTCCGAATAGCGAGGAAGTCGCGGACCCCCTCTTCGGGGACTTGGTTGAGAGGCGCCTTATGAAGACCTGACAGCAACACCATGCGGCAATAGGCATCAGCACTCTCCATGAACCAGAAAGCTTCTTCCACATGGCGCGCGCCAGTAATCACACCGTGGTTCTCCATGAAAACGACCGTCGATTGATGCGCCGCCCGAGCCACTGCTGCCGCCGTAGCTGGAGAACCGGGAGTGCCATAAGAAGCCAACGCGATATGCCCCAAGAAAATGTCCGCCTCGGGATTGATTCCGGATGGCGGCACAAGTCCGGCAAACAAAAAGGCATTACAGCACGGCGGGTGCGCATGGATACAGGAGTTGACCCCCACCTCCCGCATCATGGCAATGTGAGTCTTCACCTCACTCGTCGATGGGCGAATGCCCGCCTTCTGGCGTCCATCAAGGTCGACAAGGCAGATATCCTCCACTTTCATGAACCCCTTGGAGCAGAGAGTGGGTGAACAGAGGACGAGATTCCTGGAGACACGGATGGATATATTGCCACCGTTACCGTCGACATATTCACGTTTCCACATGCGCTGTCCGATATCGACTATACGCTCCTTGAGCGCTGTAATTTCCGGCGCATTGAAGAAGGTTTCGACTTCTTCACGGGTTTGCGGATCGTGTTGTTCCCAAGGAAACACGTAATCCGGCAACGGGGGATGAATGGACCAGTCTTCAGACATAACGGCAAATAGTACTTCAGTTGGGTTCAGTATAAACCGCACGGCACGGTCTGCAAGTTTTTTGTCAGAGAGAGGCCGGCTGAGAGGAGCAAAGCTTGTAGCTGTCCGTCGGGGTGTAGGTGTCGTAAGAAATATCAAAAGCCGCGCGGGCCTCTTCAGGCGAAGAATAGACGCCGCTGCCAGCCAAAGCGTACATGGCCGCACCCAGCACCGTGCTTTCCGACACTTTGGAAACATGCACGGGAATGCCAAGCACATCGGCTCGCATTTGAGCCCAAATCTTGTTTCGAGCCCCGCCTCCCACGAGCAGCAGACTGTTTGCGCGGAATCCGCACACGGCTTCGAGTCTCTTCAGCCGATTGTACAGTCGGAAAGAGAGAGCCTCCATTGCCGCCCTGTAAATATGCCCGCGCGTGCGTCCGAGCATCAATCCTTCAATGCTTCCCGGCACCGGATCAGTCGGAAGGAAATTGGGGATGAGCTTTACCCCATTGCAGCCGGGAGGAATGGACGCTGCCTCAGCGTCCATCGTATCATAGCTTTCTCCCCGATAACAGGTTGATTTCACCCATTCGACAATACCCGAGGCAATCCATTGCAGGCCGGGATTTCTCAAAGCGGGGTCGGCATCCAGCTCCGCCGTGGCGCCATCGGCAAAATCCTCAGGCGAAAGCCGGGCCTTTTCGGTGCGCGCCATCAGGATCTCCCATGTACCGGAAGAAAGTATCGGCTGGTTCTTCTCCGCCCCTGAACCAAAGACGGCAAATTGCGTATCGTGCCCGGAAGAAACAACGGGGATCCCTGAATCCGGCAGACCGAGACGCCGCGCGGCATCCTTCGTCACCCGGCCAATCACTTCGCCGGCATTCGTGATATGAGGGAATAAACGGGCGGGAATATCGAGCGCACCGAGAATCTCTTCGGAAAATTCGCCCGTGCAAATATCCGTCAGTTGTGAAGTACCGGCCATGGTGCGGTCTGTGGCCATTATCCCCGTAAGGCGATGAACCAACAGATTCGAAATGAACAGCCACGCATGCGCCCTCTCGATCACATCCGGACGGTGCTCCTTGAACCATACAATTTTATTGATCGTGTTAAAGGCAAAATTCCCCACGCCGGTCACCTCGTTCAAACGCACTTGGGGAATATATCGAGCAATCCCAGCCAGCACATCCGCCGTGCGCGGGCACTTCCAGGAGATTACAGGATAAAGCATCTCGCCCCCGGAATCCACAAAGGTTCCATCAACGCCAAAGGTCGTTACGGTAACCGCTTTCACGAGAGAAGGATCCAGATTCTTCAACGCTTCGCGGGAACATTCCTCCAACTGACCAAGAATCCGCGCGGCATCCCACACATGATAATCGGAAGCCTCGTCGCCGGGCACCGTGGCATTCGGCTGAGATGACTTCCCCACGATACGCCCTTTCGCATCCACAGCCATAGCGCGTACATTCGTGGCACCGCAATCTAGACAAAGAACGAGTTCCATAACTTGATGATCTTGTTTTTCTGCCTTCTTGCAAAAAGAAACGGCTTCGGATGACGTGCGTAGAAATACCTCTTCATTTCAGAAATAAAGGGCGTTCGGGAGGAAGCGTCTGCTCCACCTCCCGATTCAACATTTCGAGCTCTTCCGATCGCTTCTGAGAAGCAAGCTGTGTCTTGAGCCATGCCAAGGATTCTTCCCTCAACTTTTCCATGCGAGGAGTAATGCTCGCGTAATCCAACTCTTCCGACGGCCACTCGAGCTCTTTGCTCCATGACATCAAATGGTTCTTCAAGCCAAATTGTTGCATGAGCGACACAAAACGATCGATTCCCCTGGATGCATTACCGATGCTGATAAATTGCCGTTCGAATATCAGTGAAAAGCAGGAACCATGGAAAGAATCCGTCACTACACGAGACGCATTGGCATACAGACGAAGCCAGAGGGGAATCTTGGGATGCATTACATAAACATTAACCCCTGCCGGTATATCCATGGGAGGTGTCTTTGCCTTGATGTCAAAAACGAAAATCACATCGGTCAGCTTTTGTTGTCTGGCCAGTTCAATGGAAATCCCGCATTTCTCTTGCGTCGGATCCAGAATGTAAGCCAGCAAATACCGTTCAGGCAATCTGTCGTTTTCTTTCTCCGCGAGTTTCCGCCACTCTTCAGCATACAGCAAGAACACGGGATCCAACTGCCAGCACGCCTGAACGCCAAAAAGCTCCTTCATGAACGGAACACTCTGCGCTTCTCTGACGGAAATTGCATCAAAACGCCGGAGATATTTTCTGTATTTTTCAAGATATTCATCGAGAAAGCGTTCTTTATTATTCTTCCCAAGAGAAGTGGCATAAGAAATCTTTCTATTGGCCGCACCCGCCCAATCCAAGAAAAAGAACAGATTATTTACTGTTTCGGGGTTCCACAGTTGATCACTCCCCACCAGTATCGTGTGCGCGGATGCAGCCAAACGCCTCTGAGCCGCAGCGCTCCATCCGGCAACAACGCGGATTTTATGAGAATCAATAAAATCCAATACTGTATCACCCGAAAGGCCGGAGCCATACCAGCCCAGATGATCCACTAAGACCGCGTCATAGCCCAAAGAACGAACTGTTCTGTACAAAGCATATCCCGTAAGCACACCACCATAATTTCTCGTCATCCATGAACCCAGTATGACCACATCCAGCTTGCCATGGGATTCAGAGAGATATTTCCTCTTCATGCTCGTTGTCCTTCCTATTCCTGCATATAAAAACACATCCCGGTCGAAAACATTTCACGATAAGAACATAGAAATTCCTTCACATGAACTTGCCCGAATCTTCTTTTCGTCCCAGTTGCGGGAGCTAAAGAAAAAAACGAGAAATTCCGCGCGGTAGATGCATTTCCGTTCAAGGCCATCCCGCTGAAAAGCGGGATGACCGCACAGTTCAATCAATACTTTCCGTAAATGGGGCCGAAGTTTGCACAGGCGCGAAAATCAGCACCTTCGGGATCGGCGGTGCCGAAGAGATTCCAAGCCGCCGGACGATAGACCTTTTCCTCCGGCACATTGTGGGCATACACGGGTATGCGCAGCATCGAAGCAAGCGTAATAACGTCCGCGCCAATGTGGCCGTAGGTCCATGCACCATGGTTGGCGCCCATGTTCGCCATGACCGAATACACGTCTCTGAACGCGCCCTTTCCCGTGAGAATAGGAGCAAACCAAGTCGTCGGCCAACCTGGATCAGTGCGTTCGTCAAGCGCCTTGTTGACTTCCTCAGGCAGAGAACAGGTATAGCCTTCGGCGATGACAAGCACCGGCCCCTGTCCCTTCACGAGATTCATACGGATCATTGTCACCGGCACATCGCCTTTCGAAACGAAATGCAGCGAATAGCCGCCGCCACGAAAATATTCACGATTGGCCGGGCACCACTCCGCCGCCGCCATCATAGCTTCGATATCTGCCTGTGTGGTCTCGCCCGTCTTCTTCATGCAAGGCTTTCCACATGCGCCGACGGAATGCATGCTCCCATCCAAAGCCGTGGAGCCTGAGTTGATGAGGTGCATGATTCCGTCCTTCGCGTGCCCCTCCATGGTGTAGCCGGTTACGCGCTTCACGGCATCCGGCGACCAGTAGGTTCGGATATCAGAGAAGCAGGCGGCCTGGCCAGTGAGCTGGTGGAGCAGCAGCTGGCAAACGCCGTTCATGGCATCGTTCTCCGTGGCAAACGGGATAGCCTCACGAGCTCCGTTCCAATCAAAAGTGCTGTTGAGCAGGGATTCCGCCATGTCACCGTTCGGATAATAGTCCGTCCAATGGCGCTGACCTTGGAAACCGCCGCAGATGGCATTGAAACCCAACCCTTCTTCCTCGCGATCAATCGTCTTGAGATAAGCATTCCCGTGCATCATATCGCGGAAAATGATCGTCATCAAAATGGATTCACGCAAGGTGCGTTCTTTCTCCTCGGCAGAAAGAACAAGATCGGGGCGGTTGCGTTCCGGACCGATCTTCACGTACTTTTTCGCCCATCCCATGGCGAGTTCGAACTCGGCCTCGTCATAAATCCTCAAGTCCATGCGCCGCCTCACCTCCGTCATATCCACGGGCTGCACGCGCATACCCAAATAGCTTTCCCAAAAAGAGTGATCAAGAATGGACCCGGCAATGCCCATGGCGCAGCCTCCGATGGACAGGTAGCCCTTGCCGCGAAGGTAGGCCACCGCAACACCCGCACGAGCAAAACGCAGGATTTTTTCCGCCACATCGGCGGGGATGGAGGCATCGTCCTTGTCTTGCACGTCATGACCGTAGATGGAGAAGGCGGGCACGCCTTTCTGAGCGTACCCGGCGAGGGCGGCGGCCAGATAGACGGCGCCCGGGCGTTCCGTGCCATTGAAGCCCCAGATGGCCTTCGGCAGCGTCGCGTCTGTCTCAAATGTCTCAGTGATGTAACACCAGCAGGGAGTTACTGCTAAAGAACAACCGACGTTGTTCTCTCGGAATTTCTGATTGCAGGCGGCGGCTTCAGCCGGACCTCCGATGCAGCTGTCGGCAATAATGCACTTAACAGGTTTTCCATTGGCGTGCGTGACGTTGGCCTCGATCAGGGCGGCAGCGGCCTTAGCCATGTTCATGGTTTGATCCTCCAGCGACTCACGGACGCCGAGCCGACGGCCATCAATCGTCGGCCGAATGCCAATAGTGGGTAATGTATCGTACTTCATATTAAACAATTAATTAGTAAAGAATGTTTATGCGCGGGCAGGCCGGCGGCGGAAGCGCAGGCCATACATCAACACAATGACCATGCAGACCATCAAAATGTAATAGCAGGAACGGAGAGCGGCCTCCTGTCCGACAAACAGCCCGGAAACAAGTGACGTAAGAACATTATTCTCGAGACAGTAAGCAAAAACAGGCGGTATGGCCGCACCTCCCAAAATCGACATGACCAACCCAGCCGCACCCAATTTGGAATCTGCTCCCAAATCGCGCAGAGCTATACCATAAATCGTCGGAAACATCAGCGACATGCAGGCCGAAATGCCGACCACGCAGAGCAGGCCAGCCAAGGCGGGCAGATATACAGCACCCAAGCAAAGAAGGATGCCTATCAGCGCCGCAATGGACATCATATCTGCAGGATTGTATTTCTTCATCAAAGCCGTACAAATGAAACGAAACGCGATGAAGCAGACCATGGCTCCAATGTAGAAATACATGGACTCGGAATCAGAATACCCGCAAATGTAATTGGCATAATGCAGCACATAAACCCACGCCATCGTTTGCAGCCCCACATAGAAGAATTGGGTGAACACTCCCCAGCGGTAACGAGGAAGTCGGAGCAAACGTAAAAAGGAGACTGTAAACGGGCGATTCTCCGTGTTTTCCCCACGCGCTGTCGCATTCGGCATATCCTTCATCTTAAAAAAAATCCAGAGGACAAGAACCACCGCCGCCAATACGATATAGGGAGTCACCAGCCAGACGAGATTCTGTTCCTGCTGAGAAAAAGTGAGAGGCTGGTTCTCTGAGGCTTGCTCCATGTTGTCGAAAATCGCATACTTCGCGACGCACAGTCCGAGCAGGCTGCCCACAGGGTTGAACTGCTGTGCAAAATTGAGGCGACGCACCGCCGTCTCTGAGGGGCCAAGAGCCAAGACAAAAGGATTGCATGTGGTTTCCAAAATAGAACACCCTGACGCATACACGAAAATGGAGAGCAGGCAGATTTCATATTTGTGAAACACTGCCGCCGGAACATATCCCAATACTCCGAAGAAAAATACACCCAGCCCAAGCAGGACCCCCATTTTATAGGAGTATTTCTTGATCAATACCGACGCAGGAATGGCCAGAACGGCATAGGCTCCATAGTGAGAGGTCACCGTCATGACTGTCCCCATCTGCCCTAGCTCGGGAAAGACGCTTTCAAATGCCTTGACAAGAACTTCAGCCATGGCGTTGACCACCCCCCACAAGGCAAAACATGTCACCAGCAAATAGAATGACGCCTGATACTCCTTTGGTACGAGCGGTAATGACGAAGAATCAAGCCTTGAATTCCTTTCCATAACGGAACCATCCTAGCGAAACCTCTGTTCCAGTCAAGTTAAAAAACAGCTTTTCAAAACGCAAGAACTTCCGTTGGAATATGCGCGGCAGGGGAAAGAATGACGAGAGAGAGTCGGGCACACCTCTGTCCTGAATAACTCCTGAACCAAAGAACGGATTCCTGCCTCATCTGCCGCCTGATGCACGATTCCCACTTTGAGCTATCCCGGCATCATGCGGCCGTTTCGCTCGCGTATACAGACTTACTCCCGCAATCAATTATCCGTCAAAGGCAAAATCCCCTTCGGGGCATAAGCTCAAAGATTCGAGAATGCCTAGCGGATTTTGAATCCGCTAGGCAGAAACGCCCCATGAAATTCGCATCTAATCCACTCTGAACACAATATTTCTTGCTCAAAATACATAACGCCCTCATATAAATTCAGGCCGGAATTTCGGAAAGGGAAACGCCACGCAAGGAGCTTCTCCTCAAGAAAATTCGGATTTTCAAATTGACAGCGGATTCAAAATCCGCTATACATTCCCCGCCCCTGAAAGCAGGCGTTTCTCAG
>JAJQGU010000065.1 GCA_021200315.1 Akkermansiaceae bacterium | reverse complement strand
CGGTCAAGCGGCTTCCCTTCGTCTCTTACGTCGGGCGGTATTCAATCGTCCTGCTTTGCGTGCATTTCATGATTATCTACCTTGTTGCCGGCAATTTTCATTTTCGCGCCGCATTGCAATCGATGGGGATTACCGAATTCCACAGCCATCTCGTTCTTGCGCTCGCGATTCTCGTTCTCTCCGCCCTGATGATCCCCGTGTGCAGAAAGCTGCTCCCTTGGTTCGTTGCGCAGAAAGATCTCATTAAGCTCCCTGCTGCCTCGAAATGACCGACAAAATAAGAGAGCGCCTTCTCCCCGGCAGGTCTCGAGTCATGTTCCTGCGGTGGTGCGGATAGACACCGTGCGCCGAAATGTCTTCCGGCGTTTTAAGGCGCACGGCGGCCATCCCTGCGGCCGCAGAGTTGCGAAGTCCGCTCTCCTGATTGCTGGTTCATTTCCGCTTTGCAGCCGGCTTCTCCCCTTCGGCGTGGGCATGTCCGCGAAAATCAGGGATTTCCGGGGAAAATCTTGCAAATCTCCAAAATGTCGGTATATTGGGCATGCGGTTTTCTCCTGAAAGAAAGAGTATCTGCCGCTTCTTCCCTGATGCGGCGTCTCTGGCGCGGCTCTCGTCTTGGAGACGCGGCTGCAGGCTGAAAGCGATAAGATGAATTTGCAACAGAAAGAACCAATGATGAACCATGCGGTATACGCTCTCATTCTGGCGGGAGGCAGCGGCACGCGCTTCTGGCCCCTTTCCCGGGATGCACGTCCCAAGCAGCTTTTGGATCTTTTCGGCACGGGGACGCTGCTGCGGCAGGCGGTGGATCGCCTGGCCGGCCTCGTTCCTCCCGAGCATGTGATCGTGCTGACCAATCATCTTCAGGCGCGGGAAGTGCGCCGTCAATTGCCGGACGTTCCGGCGGAAAATGTAGTGATTGAGCCCATCCGGCGGGATACGGCTCCGGCCGTGACTCTGGGCGCCGCTCTCGTGGCGGCGCGCTGTCCGGAGGCGTCGATGATCGTCATTCCCTCCGATCAGTTGATCAGAGACGCCGTTGCTTTCCGCAGTCTGGCGGCGGAGGCTCTCTCTCTGGCCGGGAGGGAGGAAGCGCTGATCACCATCGGCATCAAGCCTACATGGCCATGTCCGTCCTATGGCTACATAGAGCGGGGCGAGCGCTTGGAGGATCCCGCTCTCACGCACGACTGCTACGAGGTGCGGCGCTTTCGCGAGAAGCCCGATCGTGAGACGGCCGGGCGTTACTTGGCGGAAGGCGGCTATACGTGGAATGCCGGCATGTTCATCTGGAGCGTGCGGCAGTTCCGCCGCGAGCTGTCCCGCTGTTCTCCCGAGCTGGCAGCTTTCTTCGACGGTCTGGCCAAGGCCGGCGATGTGTCTGCCTACATCCGGTCCGAATTTCCGAAGCTCACGCCGATTTCGGTGGATTATGCGCTGATGGAGAAAGCTGAACGCGTTCTTAACTTTGAATCCGCATTCGACTGGGACGACGTCGGTTCGTGGATTTCCGTGGGTAAATACCTGCCCGAGTGCGGCGAAGGCAACGTATCGAACACCGCACTGAGCGCCGTGCGTTCCTCCCGCAACATCGCCTTCAGTGCGCAGGGCAGGCGGATCGCGCTCCTCGGTGTGGAAAATCTCATCGTGGTGGATGTGGGCGACGCTCTGCTCGTCGCTTCGCAAGGCTCGGCGGACTCGATCAAGGAGCTCGTGAAGAATCTGCCTGATGAGTTGAAATAGAGGCATGGAACAAAAGGAGTCCAGACACCCCGCCCTCGGCATCGACTATGGGGAGGCTCGTGTCGGCGTCGCGGCTACGGACATGCTGGGCATTCTGGCGCATCCGGTCGAGAGCATACTGCGAAAACGCGTGGATCCCGTTGAGAGGATTGCCGAGTTGGCCTTTCGTTGCGGCGCGCGGACTCTCGTGCTGGGGCTTCCTCTCCGTTTGGACGGAGAGGAAGGCTCGTCCGCTGCGAAGGTGCGTGCGTTTGGCGTTCTGCTGCAATCGCGTCTGCCGGATATTCCGCTGGTCTACGTGGATGAATTCATGACCACGGTCGCCGCGCAGGAAAAATTGCGTTCCGCCGGACGGAAGACCGTGCGCCATCGCGCGGTGATCGACCAGGCCGCGGCTGTGGAAATCCTCAATAACTGGATGGAATCGTTGTGAAGGGCCGCGCTCCGCTCCCCCGGAGCTCTCTCGGGAGCCCTCCCCTTTTCTTTCCGTGCGGCTGCTTTGTCTCTCCTGACGCTTTTGCGGGGCGCGGATTCTTTTTTCGGGACTTTTTCGGCAAACCTGTTCTTTTTCTTGACAGCGCCGGCCCGAACCGCTAATCTGAAAACCGCAATAGATATTTTATCGTCCATGAAACGTTTTATTCTCTTTCCCATTTGTTCTCTTTTCGCGCTCATGACGCTGAATTCCTGCCAGAAGGAGGACAAGACCGCTTTGGAACTGACGGAAGAGCTGACGGCCGAGCTCAGAACGGTCACCGATCATGCGAGCGCGGAGAAGGCGGCACCCAAGATCAAGAGTCTCAATGACCGCTGTCGGCGCGCCCGCATCACGCTGCTCGCTTTCAACTCGACCGCGCTTGCCCGCGTATACGATCCGGAGAGAGGCACGAACGACCAATATGTCAAGGCGTCGATCGAGCTCGCGCGCGAAATCGGCCGTGTGCGCGCCAGCAAGCCTATGCAGGAAGGGGAGGAGACGGTGGATGAAAACGAGCTCCTGATTGCTCTCGGATTGGGAGAGGATGGAAACTTCGGGAAATCCCGCGCCGCTTTGGCGGAGGCGGGAAACAAATATTTGCAGAACGATGCGGACGAAGCGCATGACAACCCGCCCAGCTACATCGGCGAATGCTATCGTTCGGCGGCTCTCGCGGAGGCTTTGGAGTTCAATCCGGACGCTGGTTCGGAGCTCCCCGAGCCCGAACCCGCTGCGGAGGAAGGCGGTGCTGCCGCGGAGGAGAAATCGGGTGCAGACGGCGCGTCCGCCGATAGTTCGGATGAGGTGTCGGACGGCGGTTCCGAGGATGACGGATCGACGATTGAGGTAGACGGCGAAGATGATGTCTGAGCGCCGCTCCCCCGCTGGGGAGGCCGGGCCGCAAGCGTGAATGCCGCCTGCGGCCTTTTCAATGTGCCGGCCATGTCGCGCATTCTGTTCACCTGCGCTTATGATGGAGCACCCTGGCAAGGCTGGCAGAGCCAGCCGGGCGGGAGAACCGTGCAGGATGTTTTGGAGAAGGCGTTGGAGGCGGCCGTGCATGCGCCCTGCCGCATTCATGCCGCGGGCAGGACGGATGCCGGAGTGCATGCGAGAGGGCAGCGCTTTCATGCCGATCCTCCCGGGACGTGCCGGATTCCTCTGAATCGCTGGCCGGGAGCGTTGAACGCGCGGCTGCCCTCGTCCATTCGCGTTCTGGAGGCGCGCAGTGTGCCGGACGGCTTTCACGCGCGTTTCTCGGCAACGGGCAAGACTTATCGCTATCGCATGGAACGCACGCCTTTGCTTTCCCCCTTTCTGGCGGGGCGAGCCTGGCATTTGCCCGGAGAGCTGGACGAAGCCGGGATGGGCCGCGCCCTGGCCTTGTTTTGCGGGATGCATGATTTCCGCGCCTTTGCCGCCCGGCGGGGCAACGAACCCGCGCCCGTCCCCGAGGGGTTTTTCATCCGTTCTTTGGACAGGGTCTCGCTGGAGCGCGAGGGCGGAAGTCTGTATGTGACGCTTCACGGCACGGGCTTTCTGTATAAGATGGTGCGGCTGATTGTCGGTGCCCTGTATCATATCGGCCGGGGAAGACTGGATGAACGCGGCCTCCATCGTCTTCTCCGCGCGCCGTCCGGTGAAAAGAGCCCCTATTGCGCCCCGGCATGCGGATTGTATCTCGAATCGGTCGAGTATCCGGAGTTTCCGCCGGTAAATCCCGGCGTCCCGCGCATGTCCGGATGAAAGGAGCGGAGGGAAAAATTGGGGGCGGGACCGCGTGAGGCGGCCTGCCCGCGGCTCGTGTGCGAACTCTCTTCCCGCTCTTGCCTGCAGGGGGTGCGGGTGTCCGAGGCTGCGCGTCCTGCTCAATCCCTTTGGTATTCCTGCAGCAGGCCGACGGCAAGAGAGGCGACGTCCTCCGGGGATTCGGCGGGGCCCCGGGCGACGACGCGGCGCAGGATGCCGTCCGGGCCGCAGTGTAGCACGCGGAAAGTGATGCTGCCATTGATGACGCGTGCGTAGGCTCCGACGGGCGTGGAGCAGTCCGCCTGAAGGCGGCACAGGAATGCGCGCTCCGTGCGCGAGCAGATATGGGTGATCGGGTCGTCGAGGCAGGAGACGATCTCGCGTGTGCGTGTATCGTTCCGGCGGATCTGCACGGCGATGGTGCCTTGACCCGCAGCCGGCGTGAACGAATCCCGGGGGAGGTCGATGCAGATGAGCCGGATTCCGTCGATGGTCAGGGCTGGTTCCGTGTATCCCAGGCGTGTCAAGCCGGCCCGGGAGAGCAGAATGCCTGAAAGCCCGGCGTCGGCGGCGAGTTTCCGGAGGCGGGTGGGCACATTGCCCCGCATCTCCTTGATGAGGACGCCCGCGCCCCAGTAGGCGCGGGCGAGTACGCGTCTGCGTACGCTGCCGGTGCCGATCGTGAGGTTTTCTGGATTGGCTCCTTGCTTGAGTACAAGCACGTCATGAATATCGGCCCGGGGCAGGGTGGCGGCAATGTCGAGCCGAGGATCCGTTTCGCCCGGCAGATCTTTGAGGCTGTGAACCGCGCAGTCAATTTCCCCGGCCAGGAGGGCCTGTTGAATGGCGGCGGAAAAGACGCCCCTTCCCACGCCTGCAGCCTTCGGGATCTCCGCGAGCGGCAGATTCGCGCAGCGGTCGCCCGCGGTGCGGATGAGTTTGCGCACGATGGGGAGGCCGGAATGGTGCCCGGACAGGGAACGTTCGACCTGTTCCGTTTGACGGAGAGCCAATTCGCTGGCGCGGGTGCCGATGATCAGGGGTGTGCTCATATGTCTGGATGATGTGCATCGCCGAGAAGTTCCGGGGCGTTCTCGAAGAGCCAAGTATCGATCATCCGCTCGCAGTTGGCAATCTCCTTTTCGCGGTTCTTTCTCGTTTCGGCCGCCAGGAGGTGAAGGGTGTCGATGTCGAATACATGAATGCCGCCGATATGCGAGCATTCCGGGTTGATGTTGCGCGGCACGGAGAGATCGATCAGGAAGAGGGGACGCTCTCGCCGCATTTCCTGCACGTGATGCAGGAGCCCGGGCGTGACAATGTAATGCGAGGCGGCAGTGGAGACGATCACAATGTCGATCTGCAGCAGATAGCCGACCCAATCGCTGAAGCGTATCACCCGGCCTCCTATCTCGCGGGCCAGGGCGAGAGCCCGGTCATACGAGCGGTTGGCCACAAAAATGCTTTCCGCGCCCCGGGATTTGAGAGCCTTGGCCGTGGCGCGGCTGACCTCGCCGGCTCCGACCATGAGGACGCGCGCGCCGTCAAGTCCGCCGAGTATGTTGCCGGCCATCTGCACGGCAACGGCGCCTACGGAGGTGGGCCCCACGGTGATTTTGGTGCTGCTGCGCACTTTTTTGCCGATGGTGAAGACGTGTTGGAAGGTGCGGTTGGCGCGTCCGCCGGTCAGCCCGGCGGCGAGGGCGGCGGAATATGCCTCTTTGACTTGCCCGAATATTTCCGTTTCGCCCAGAACCATGGAATCGAGCCCGGAGACGACCCGGCAGAGATGCCGCAGGGCGTCTGTTCCCTCCTTGATGTAGAAATAGGAGCCCAGTGCGTCGGGGAAGGGTGCGTGAAGCGAAAAATGACGGAGAATCGCCGCGGTCGATTCGCGGGGCGCGTCTGACCAGAAGTAGACCTCCATCCGGTTGCAGGTAGAGAGCAGCACGCATTCCTCCACGCCGGGCAGAGCCCGCAGAGCCGCCCCGGCTTCGGCCAGTCTGGTTTTAGGGACGGAAAATTTCTCGCGGATCGCGACCGGTGTGGATTGATGGTTGAGCCCCAGACACAGCATGACGGGTGGATCCTCTAAACGGTCTCTCTCGCCAGATTGCGTTCAATCATGGCGTATGCCTGATGATTGTGAATGGATTCGAAGTTCTCCGCCTCGACTCTGTACCAGCTGAATACATCGTGATTTTCCGTCCGTATGGCAATATTGCGCACGAGATCCTCCACGAAGACGGGGTTGTTATAGGCGTGATCCGTCACCCATTTTTCGTCGGGGCGCTTCAAAAGGCTGTAGACCGGGCAGCTTGCGCCGCTTTCCACAAGATCGATCAGGTCTTCGATCCATACGGCCTCCCCTTTGAAGCGCACGGAATACGTGACAATTCCCCGCTGGTTGTGGGCGCCGTGTTCGCTCATGGCCTTGGAGCAGGGGCAGAGCGTGGTGACCGGCACACGGATCGTCAGCATGAAGTCCACTTTCCGCCCCGCGCAGGCGTCGATCATGAATCTGGCTTCGTAGTCCATCATGCCCACCATGCCCGTGACCGGGGCCTTTTTGCTCCGGAAGAAGGGGAATTCGATCTCCACATGCGCCCTCTGCGCATTGAGACGGGAAAGAAGCTTGCCCGGCAGCACCACGGCCGAATGGACGTCCAGGCGTCCTTTCTCCTCTTGCAGCGCTTCGACAAAGCGGCTCATGTGCGTGCCTTTGTACTCCTGGGGCAAGTCGACGGCCAAGGCGACTGTGGCCACGGTCGCTTGACTGCGGTGCGCCTTGTCGCGGACGACGATCGGATATTTCAACCCTTTCACGCCTACCCGGTCGATGGGCATCTGCCGCGTATCGAGTTCGCTTTGTGTATCTTTGAGATCCTGCATGCTGCGCGTAAAACAAACAAAGCCTGCCCGGCATGCGGACAAGCTTCGAAAAAAGGCAACCCGCCGTCTCCGCTCCCTTAAGAAATGTTAAGGAAGAAGGTTGACGGCGCGGGCACGGCGGATCTCGCGGGTGATCTTGCGGTGCATCTTGGCGGAGACGCCGGTAACGCGCCGGGGAAGGATTTTTCCCGTCTCCGAAGTGAATTTGGAGAGGAATTCCGGGTTCGTCATGTCGACGGAGGCCGCCGGAATGTCGAGGCGGCGGCGGGGCATCGTCTTGTTGCAGGTGCGGAAGCGGATGCGGCGCTCTACGCTTTTGAATTCGTTAATCATGATGTCAAAAAATGGAAAGAATCTTTAGCGGAGTTCACGATGTACCGTGCGGCGCTTCAGAAAAGGGTTGAACTTGACCTTCTCGAGGCGGCCCGGCGTGCGTTGGCTTTTCTTGTTGCGGGTTGTCACGTAACGCGAAGCGGGCTTCCCTTCCGCCTTCGCCTCCGTGCATTCAAGGATGATGATGTCTCTGGGCATAACCGAGTGTCTGTAAAAATTACGGAGAGACAGTATACACTATTCTTCGTCGTCGTCAAGCGAAACTGCAGGGTCAATTTCATTTTGCGATCCCGCATAGCCGATCAGGCGCGAATTCTGCGGGCGAAACCGGGCGGCCGTGCCGTGTTTCTTTTCGTATTCCTGCTGGCAGGCCACCGTCAGGCGGCAGTAGGGGCGCACTTGCAGGCGCCCACGGGGGATCGGCTCGAGGGACATTTCGCAGATTCCGTAGGTGCCGAGCCGTATGCGCTCGAGAGCTGCGTCGATTTCGTAGACGGTCTCGCGATCCTTGTCCAGAAGCCGCAGGGTAATGTCGCGCACTTCTGCGTCCGAACCCGCGTCGGCAATATGCTGGCCGGAGGCGGAAGATGGGTTGGAGGCGCCTGCGCGCAATGTGGAGCGGGTGGCCTCGGTCATGCCGGGCAGAATCTCGTCGCGGAGGCGATGCAGTTCCTCCTCTTGAGCTTTCAGAAAGTCGTTCCAATCCGGCGCGGCCTGGAGAACCTTCTGTGTTTCCAGAAGCTTCTTGAGGCGTTTCTTCTCATCGGGTGTCAGGGGGTCTGTCTCGGATGCCTGCACGGCGGGTTTAGCGGCAGGTTTAACTGCGGGTTTGGCGGCGGTATTGGCTGAAGGGTTTGGGTCTGTCGTAGAGTAAGTATTGGATGCGGAATGGGAGTCTGTCGGTGTGGCGGCCTGGGGGT
>JAJQGU010000055.1 GCA_021200315.1 Akkermansiaceae bacterium | reverse complement strand
CCCCCCCGCCCCCCCCCCACCACCACACACACACCGGGCGGCTCAGACGACCCGCAGAGGTCCGAGCCCGACCCGTGGCCGTTCTTCGTGGGCGAATGGCGCGAGGCCATTCTGGCGCGGGTGGTCAAAAAATGCGGCGACCGCCGGTATTGGGACGACTGGGCTAAAAACATCGCCGGCATCGCCGACCGTCAAAAGACTTCGATAGACGGCCTGCTGGCTCGGGGGCACGGAGCGCGGGAGTTTGATTCCTTCCTGGCCGGCCTGCGCGAAAACATCAACCCCGACATCTCGCGGGGCGAGGCCGTTGAAATGCTGGCCCAGCAGGCCATCACGCGCCCGGTGTTCGACGCCCTGTTTGATTCTTACCCCTTCGCGGAGAAAAACCCCGTCTCCCGCAGCATGAACGCCATGCTCAGCCTGATTCAGGAACAACTCCCCGGAGAAGACGCCAGAGAACTGACCCGGTTCTACGAATCCGTGAAGGAACGCGCCGCCGGCATCGACAACGCGGAAGGCCGCCAGAAAGTCATCGTGGAGCTGTACGACAAATTCTTCAAGAACGCCTTCCCCCGCATGGCGGATAAACTGGGCATCGTGTACACCCCCATTGAAATCGTGGATTTCATCATCCGCAGCGTCCACGCGGCGCTCAGGAAAGAATTCGGCCTGCCCCAGGGCCTCGCGGCCAGCGGCGTGCGCATTCTGGACCCCTTCACCGGCACGGGCACCTTTATCGTGCGCCTGATTCAGAGCGGCCTGATCAAGAAAAAAGACCTGCCCCGCAAATACAGCGAAGAACTCTTCGCCTGCGAAATCGTCCTGCTGGCCTATTACATCGCCTGCGTGAATATCGAAGAAGCCTACCACGGCGCCATGAAAACACGGGCGTATCAGTCTTTTGAGGGCCTCTGCATGACGGATACCTTCCAGATGAGCGAAAAAGGCGGCTTCCTCAGCGAAATGTTCTCTGAAAACGCCGAACGCGTCCGGCGCCTGAGCCATCAGGACATCCGCGTCATCATCGGCAACCCGCCCTATTCCGCGGGGCAGAAATCCGCCAATGACAATAACCGGAATCAGAGTTATCCCTCGCTGGACGCCCGCATTGAAAATACTTATGTGCGGGGCGCGGACGCGACCAATAAAAACAGCCTTTACGACTCCTACATCCGCGCCTTCCGCTGGGCCAGCGACCGCATCACGGAAGACGGCATCGTGGCCTTCGTGACGAATGGTTCCTTCATCGACAACAACGCCATGAATGGTTTCCGCAGGACGCTGCTTCAGGAATTTTCCTCAGTCTACTGTTTTAATCTTCGCGGGAATGCTCGAACATCAGGGATTCAGAGACAAAAAGAAAAAGGGAATGTTTTCGGCTCCGGCAGCCGGACGCCCGCAGCCATCACCCTTCTCGTGAAGAAGAAAGGGCATTCCGGCCCCGGCAGACTTTTCTACCACGACATCGGCGACTATCTTTCCCGGGAAGAAAAGCTGGCCCGCATCAGGGAATTCGAGGATATTGACGGCATCCCCTGGCAGGAACTGACGCCCGATGAACACGGCGACTGGATTAATCACCGCGACCCCGGCTTCAGTGATTTTATGCCCATAGGCGATAAGGAAACCAAGGGGCTGGCGGGCAGCAGGGCCGTCTTCAGTATTTTTTCAAGAGGTTTGGCGACAGGCCGTGACGCATGGTGCTATAACTTTTCCCGTTCTGCTCTGGAACGGAACATGAAAAAGACCATTGATTTTTACAATGCCCAGTTAAATCAGCCGGAGGTGACCTATGACCCCGCCTCCATCAGCTGGACAAGAGCTGCCCTGGCCAATGTGAAGAACAAAAAACAGACTTGTTTTTCGGCAGCCCGTATTCGCCCGGCATTGTATCGGCCCTTCTGCAAAGCCAATCTTTATTTCGACAGAATGTGGAATGAGATGGTATATCAACAGCCCAAACTTTTCCCGACGGAACAGCATGAGAATTTGGTGATTCAATTAACGGGCAATGGTTCCACGAAGCCATTTTCCTGTCTCATCAGTAATATGATTCCAGATTTGGAGGTGATTTCCAAAGGCCAATGTTTCCCGCTCTACTGGTACGAAAAGAAAGACAAGACAGAGAATGCTCTGGGGCTGGATTTGGATGAGCGGAAGGGGGACTACATCCGCCGCGATGCCGTCACGGATTTTGCGCTGGGTCAGTTCCGGCAGGCGTACGGAGACTTCACGATCACTCGGGAAGACATTTTTTACTATGTCTACGGCGTTCTGCATTCGCCGGAATACCGCGAACGCTTCGCGAGCAACCTGAAAAAAGAACTGCCCCGGATACCGTACGCGAAAGATTTCCGGGCATTCAGCGGAGCCGGGAGGGAACTGGCGCAGCGGCATTTGAACTATGAAACGGCGGAACCCTGGCCGGTGACGGAAGAAAGCCATGGGGATGAGGCCGTCGAGAAGATGAAATTCCCAAAAAAAGAAGTCAAAGACATTATTGTTTACAACAAAAGCACCGTTCTTAAGGGGATTCCGCCTGAGGCTCATGACTACATCGTCAACGGCAAATCGGCCATCGAATGGGTCATGGAGCGCTATCAGGTCAAAACGGACAAGGAAAGCGGCCTTCTGAACGACCCCAACGACTGGTGCCGGGAACATCATGAGCCCCGGTATATCCTCGGCCTGCTCAGGCGCGTGATCCGGGTGAGCGTGGAGACGGTGCGCATCGTCCAATCCCTGCCCGGTCTGGAAGAAATCAACTGAACCGGCGTCCGACATCCCCGAAGCCGCCGTCAAGGCAGCCGAAGACCCCAAAAAAACGGTAAAAATATATCCGTAAAATCCCATACTGCGGCACCCCTTCGAGGACTACCCGCGCGGCTGATCATGAAGCCCGGGGAAAAATGACTTGTCCAGACGCGGATTTGCCCGTAATCTTTCCTCATGGAGCGCATCATCAGAGACAACACGAACCGGCTCCCCGAACGCGCGGCCGCCTTCGCCCGGCAGGCCCATGAAGGCCAGACCCGAAAATTCACGGGTGCCCCCTACTACACCCATGTCGAACGAGTCGCCGCCCTCGTCGCCAGCCGCTCGGACAGGCCGGAGCTTATTGCCGCCGCCTACCTCCACGACACGATGGAAGACTGCGGCGT
This sequence comes from Akkermansiaceae bacterium, assembly GCA_021200315.1. Classification (GTDB taxonomy): domain Bacteria; phylum Verrucomicrobiota; class Verrucomicrobiia; order Verrucomicrobiales; family Akkermansiaceae; genus Akkermansia. The sequence continues at coordinate 34,444 of JAJQGU010000055.1, read as the reverse complement.
CACCTATGAAACCCTCGCGCGGCACTTCGGCCATGCCGCCGCAGACATCGTCCGCGCCCTCACCAATGACGATGAGCGGAAAAAGCAACTGGGAAAAGTACGCTACATGATCGGCAAACTCACTGCCATGAACCGGGATGCTCTCCTGGTCAAACTCTGCGACATCCTCAACAACATCTCGGAAACCCAGTCCGCCAATCAGGCCCGCAGCTACTTCCTCATCGTGGACGGCCTCCTCTCCAGCCCGCCTCCCGCCTGGGATAAAACCCACGCGGATCTTGCGGAGCAAATCCTCGCAGTCTACCGGAAAAACTGGGCGCAGGAATAACGCCCCGGCTTCGTCAGCTGGACAAGCGCTGCCCTGGCGGGGGTGTCTGCTCCGGGCTGTCAAGAACAGTTCAGCGCCATTATATCAGATGCTTTGTGCGATTTGCGTGTGAATGGGGATGCCCCATGTTTCCCGCTCTGGGGCTGGATTTGGATGAGCGGAAAGGGCGCTAGCGGAGTTCCCTTCCGGAGCCGGAGCCGCCGGGGGAATGCAGGAAGCGGCGGAAGAAGCAGTAAAGAGTGCCGAAGCCGACGACGATCGACAGGGCGTCCGAGGCGGCGTAGCTGTACCAGACGCCATAAAGTCCGTACCATTCGGGAAGAATGAAGAGAAGAGGCATCAAGAAAAGGATTTGCCGCGTCAGCGACAGAAAGACGGAGAGTTTAGGGCGCCCGATGGCTTGAAAGAAGTTGCCGATTACAATTTGGGAGCCTACGAGGGGAAAGATGATCAAACAGCGGCGCAGCCCCGGGATGGCGATGTCTGCCAGCGCCGGTTCGTTGGTAAACAAGGCCACGATCCAGCGGGGGGCGAATTCGCCGCTGACGAAGCCGGCGGTAGTGACGGCGGTGGCCGCAAATATGGCGCACCACAGTACTTTCTTCACGCGGCCGAAGCGTCCTGCGCCGAGGTTGTATCCCGCGATGGGCTGCATGCCCTGAGTGATGCCCACCACAAGCATGCCGAACAAAATGAGCAGGCGGTTGATGATGCCGAATGCGCCCACGGCCATGTCGCCGCCGTGGAAAAGAAGCTGACGGTTCACGATGATGGTCACCAGACAGGCGCCGGCATTTACAATGCAGGGCGGCAACCCCAGAAAGCAGATCCACCCCGCGAGCCTGTAATCCAATTTGCAGATGCCTTTGATGAAATGAATGGTGCTTCGGGCGTCGGCGAAATGCCGCAGTACGCGGATCAGCGCCGCCGTCTGGGAGAGAGCCGTCGCCAGAGCCGCCCCCGTCATTCCCCATTCCAGCGCGAAAATGAAAATGGGCGCGAGCACCACATTGCAGACCACGGAGAGCAGCAGGCTGTTCATGGCTTTCCGGGGATATCCCGTGGAGCGGATGATGTGGTTGAGGTTGAACAGGCAGTAGGTCAGCGGCTGGATCAGCAGGCAAATGAACATGAAATCGCGCGCGTAAGGCAGAGTTTCCCTGCTCGCGCCGAACAGAATCAGCAGATCATCCAGAAAGGGCAGCGCGCACCATCCGAATAGGACGCCGAAGAGGATGCTTAACACCGTGCAGTGGCCGAGCACGCGGAACGCGGCGGCACGATCCTTTCTGCCCAGTGTGATTGAACTGGCTGAGGCCCCTCCCAGCCCCACCAGGGTGCCCAATGCCGCCCCCAGATTCATGATCGGGAAGGCCACCGCCAGCGCCGCGAGCGCGTGCGCTCCCACCCCGTAGCCGATGAACGCGCTGTCGATCACGTTGTAGAGCGACATGGCGGCCATGCCGGCGATAGCGGGCATGGAATACTGGAGCAGCAGCTTTCCAACTGGCTCGTGTTCCAAGGCATCTATATGGTGGGGAAGCGCCATGGCGGATTGTGCTTTTTATTTCCTGCGAAAGACGCGGGAACATTACCCCGCATCCCTTCTCATGTCAAGCGGGGGCGCTTGTCATGGATGCAATCGCGTGCTGCGTCTCGTGAAGAAGCGTATCTTCCCATGTCAAGCAGGGGCGCTTGTCATGGATGCAGGGGAAAGTTTTGTCTTCGGCGTTTGTATCCGCAGAGTTTCCCGAGAAGGGGAGCATGAAGAGGAGGACGGCGTATGCCCGAACCGAACCGGTCCGTTCGACAGGGAAGACATGAACCCGGAAATGCGGAACATGACAGCTTTGCGTATTGCCAATTTGAGCTGACGTCTTTAGAATGCGGGCATGCGCTGGATTCTGACGATAGCCGCATCTGCGGCCGGCATGGGTAGCGCCGCTCTTTCCCAGACGGGGGAGAGTTCGCTGATGAAGCCATTTTCTCAGCGGGAGGGGTATGCCGAAACGATCGGTTTGGGGGAGACCGCTCCCGTGGGGAAGCGTTCCGTGCCCGATGATCGGTACGCCTTCCGCATCCAGCTGGAAAATGACGTTTTTTTCGGACATGATAAGGATTACACGAACGGCGTGCGGCTGGAATTCACCCAGCGTCTCGAAAACGGCGATCACTATGGAATTTCTCTGACGCAGCTGATTTTTACCCCCCAACATCATGCGGAGGGCGCGGTGTACGGCGAGCACCCCTACGCCGGCTGGCTGACGGCGGGCGGGGGCTATGTATTTATTGAAGAGAATTGTTCGACCGCTCTCGAATTTCAGCTTGGATGGACGGGGCGCGCTTCCATTGCCGAAGATTGCCAGTGGTTCATCCACGAATTGGAACATTTGGAACAGTGGGATGGCTGGGGCGATCAGATGCCCGGTGAAGTCACCCTGCAATTTTCCCTGCGCCGCAATGTGCGCCTCAAGACTCTTGAATACAATTCGGCCGGAGGCTTTCAGACCGACGGCCTCGCCTATGGACGCCTCGAAGGCGGCACGGTTTTCGTGAGCGGCGGCGCCGGGCTGATTTATCGATTTGGCCGCAACTTGCCGCCGAGCGTAAATGACTTCACCATCAATGGAGCCAATTATGGAGTGAGCCCCTTCCGGGACCGCGGCTACGATTCCGGAAGCAACAGCTATTACGGCATTGCCGGTGTTTTCGGCAAATACGTTGTGCGCAACATGTTCCTCGATGGTTCCGCGTTTCACGATTTCGACCCCCATATCAGCAAGGAGCCGTGGATCATCGACGTTTATCTTGGCGTCGGCATGAGGGTGGATGATATCGACTATTTCTTCGGGGCGGTTTACCGCTCCCGTCAATATAAGACCCAGAGCGGGTACACGCTCTTTGGCAGCCTGCAGGTCAAGTGGAATTTCTAGGGATGCCTGATTCGGCGCGGCTCTGAGCGCTTCGGAGCCGCCCGGAAACCTTGCCGATGCCTGCCCCCTGAGGAAATTTGTGGGACTTGCAGGGAACTCGGCCGGGGATTTGCGGACGCCTGAGGGACGCGGTGTCAAAAGCAGCTCTCGGAGCGCATGGGCGCCCCCCCCCTCGGACGGCATGTTTTCATCCAGGCGCCGAGTTTGCCCCGCGCTCCTATTCAATGAGTTGTCCGTCCAGCGCATGGACATAGCATTGTAAATGCGATGTCAAGCCTAACGCTTTTAATCAGCCAAATTTCAATAGCTCACGAAAACAAGACTGCGTTCCCTGCTCGCGGGGAAAATGCGATGCATGCTTAGAGTCTGATGTTTTCGATGTCCACAGCGTCATCGCATTTACAATGCGCGTACAATGACGCCGCATGAAAACAAAGGAGCGGGATTCGAATCTCGAAGCGCTGAGGATACTCAGCATGTTTTTGATCGTGCTGGATCACAGCTTGATGTTCAGCCTGGGATTCGGAAAGTTTGCGACGAATTTGTGCGTATGGGGAGCGGGCGTAGGGGTGAACTGTTTTGTGCTCATATCGGGCTATTACATGATTACAAGCCGCATCACGCTGGAGAAAATATTGAGGCTGTGGGCGCAGGTGGCTACCTACTCCGTTGTCTTGTGCGGCATCTATCTCATCAACCGCGCCGCGGATGGAGAGGCATGCGGTGCGCTCGAGGCCGCAGGGCATCTCGCAAAAGCGTTTTTCTCCATCTTCGGATACTCGTATTGGTTTGTTTCTGTATACGTGATACTCATGCTCGGGAGCCCCTTTCTGAACCAATATCTCTGCCGCATATCCAAAGCCGAGCGCCTGCGTTTCTGCGCCGCCCTTTTTCTGCTCGTGGTGATTAACTCATTTACAGGCAGCTATTGCGGGAAGATCGGATGGTTTGTCTTGTTGTACAGCATTGCCGCAGCGTTTCGTTTGCATCCTGATTTGATAAGAACGAACCGGCGGATATTCCGCATAATGGCGTCAGGTTCGTTTGCCGTGATTCTTGCCTGCGTTTTTCTCAGACAAGCCAGTGCGGAGTATATACCCGGCGCCCTTGGATTAAATATAAACAGAGTTCTGGATACAATAGGAGTCAGGGAGTACTCGTGGGCGGAGTTCGTTTTGTCTGTGAGCTTGTTTGCGCTATTTGCCTCATGCGGCATGGGGCAGGTGCGCTGGATTAACCGCATAGCGGCCTGCTCGCTTGGCGTATACCTGCTGCATGTCAATCGATACTTTCTTTTCTGGCCTTGGAAGAACGTATTTCACATAGATTCCATGGAGGGTTCTCCCTGGATTCTTCCGTACTGTCTCTGTTCATCAATTGTCGTGTATTTAGTATGCACGTCTGTAGAAATGCTGCGGATGCAGACCTTGGGGCGGCTGTATGATTACGCGGCGCGCAAGTGGATTCTTCCCCGGGCAGAGGCAGTTTGGGACAAGGTTCGGCACGCTTTTGAAAGGCCGATCAAGATCATTTGTTCGGATGCCTCTGATGGAAAGGAAACGAACTGAACAATTCGGAGCAGAAGAAGGGCGGCCTTGAAAATCCGCCCCGTTTGATGTTCCATTTTCTGGAAGAGGAGGCTTGAATTTTTCGAATCCTTTCTGCTTTCGTCTTTTCTCTGATAGATATTTTATGAGACTGATGCCTAGCTTATCATCGCGCAAGCCGCCTCTTGGGGATTCCCGCCTTGAAAATTTTACCTGTTTTTTTGAACATTTGGTTCCATGTGTGCATCTCAGCTCTGACAGTTCGTTCCGGTTTCCGTGAAGGAGAGAGCAGGGAAACCATGACAAGGGACACTGAGTTTCATAGGTAGTAAGTTGGGGAGCGCCCGCCGGTTGAGATCGGCGGGCGTTCCTTTTCGTTTCCGGAGCGTTGTGCCGGGGGGGCGGCTTTCCCGCTGCCGAATGCGCATGACGGCGCGAAGTCCGGCGGCGGGGGAGCGAACGCACGGGAGAGCGCAGGGGCGCTCCTGCGGATGAGGCGCGGCGGGCGGCGCCGAAAAGGCCGGATGAGGGAAAAATTCTTGCAAGCCGGCAGCCGTTTAGTATACTGCCGGGAGAGACGGCGCGGCGGGAGCTCTTTGACATGCCGGCGATGTGACCATATAACGGCGGCACCGCCTCGGAGCCTGATGCGTTTCGAACATTCGGTTATTCCAACACATATTTTCAGCGCGTGAAAACTTCGCCCCCGATACCTTCAGCTTTCCAGAAAAGAACGTGTTGGTGTGCTCTTTCCGGTTTGGCGCTGGTCGTCCTATTGGCTTTGCTGTGCGGAGCAGTCTGGGTGTTCGGGAAACTCTTCGCCTTTCTCGAACCCGTATTGCTGCCGCTGATTGTGGCGGGGATCGGGGCCTATCTGCTCAACCCCGCGGTCAATTGGCTGCAGCGGAGGAAGCTTTCAAGGCTTTGGTCGGTGCTTGCCGCCATGGCGGCCGCGGCCTGCTTCCTTGCCGGTCTCGCTCTGGCCATTGTGCCGCCTTTGGTGAAGCAGACGTCGGAGCTTATCGATCACCGTGCCGCCATTTGGGAGAGCGCCGCGGATTCGGCTGACGAACTTTTGAGTCTCCCTCCCGTTGCCCGTGGTGTCGACGCTTTGTATCAGAAGACGCTGCGCGATGTCCGCGCCGAAGCCGTCTCGTCTGAAGAGTACGGGCAGATAAGCGGCAGGATTACCCCTGCCCAGCAGCTTGCCGTTGTGCTCGACTGCAACTCCGCCTTGTTGTTTGACAAGATCGTCTCGTGGCTCATCGCCGGCGGCCGCGCCCTTTCCGGTGCGGCGGCCTGTATTGTGGGGCTGATCATGACCCCCGTTTTCCTCTTTTACTTTTTGAAAGAAAGCGAGGCCATCAGCAGCAACTGGCACAGTTACCTTCCCCTGAGACATTCGGCCTTCAAGAACGAAGTTGTCGGGACTCTCAAGGACATCAACGGCTATCTCATCTCTTTCGTGCGCGGACAGATGCTCGTGAGCGTCATTGACGGGGTGCTGCTCGCCGCCGCTCTCAAAATCTACGGCCTCCCTTACGCTTTTACCATCGCGGCGGCCGCCGCCTTGTTGGGTATCATTCCGTATCTGGGTTCCATCCTCACCGCTATCCCCGCCGTGCTCATTGCCTGGTTTACTTGGGGCACGGCGGGCGATACGGTGGCTGTGGCCTGTATCTTTTTCGCCGTGAGCCAGTTCGACGGATGGATCATTCAGCCTCGAATCGTGGGCAGCAGAGTCGGACTGCATGAGATGACCGTGATGTTTTCTGTGCTTTTCTGGTCTCTTGTTCTTGGCGGCATTGTCGGCGCGCTCCTCGCCGTTCCGCTCACCGCCGCCGTCAAAGTCCTTTTCCAGCGTTACATCTGGCCGCGCGCCGTTCAGCAGGCGCAGCCTTCAGAACAGCCCGAGCCGTCCCGTCCGGAGGCGTAACCAGGCGCAGGCGGGCATTATTATCCCTTCATCCGCGTTTCATTTCGTGAAAGGGGGTGCGGCGTGCGGTTCTGCGGAAGTCCGCGCCGGCTCTGCCGGTTCAGCGCGTGTCCGGCATGCGCTGACTCGGACTTCATGGTGTGGACAAGTCCGCGTTTCCGGCCTTTGCCGTTGATTGGCGCGGCGAAGTGTGCTAGGATGCGCTCCGTATGGAAACTCTCGTCTCGCGTGGAATTATCGAATCTTATTTTGCCAAGCTCAGCGGATGTCTGCAGCTTGATGCGGCTATCGTCGGGGGGGGGCCCTCCGGTATTGTGGCCGCCTACTATTTAGCCAAAGCGGGGCGAAAGACTGCTCTGTTCGACAGGAAGCTCTCCCCCGGAGGCGGCATGTGGGGCGGGGCGATGATGTTCAATGACATTGTGATTCAAGACGAGGCTTTCCCCATTGCCGAGGAATTCGGGCTCGTCTGCCGGCCGTACCGCGGAGGCACGTATCTGATCGATTCCGTGCACGCCACTTCAGGGCTGCTTTATCAGGCCACGAAAGCGGGAGCGATTATCTTCAATTGCTATTCTGTGGAAGATGTCGTTTACAAGCACGGGCGCGTCGGCGGTGTGGTTGTCAATTGGTCGCCCGTTCTGCGCGAGAAGCTGCACGTGGATCCTCTCACGCTCATTGCCAAGGCTGTACTCGATGCCACGGGGCACGATTGCGAGGTGGCCAGGACGGTTGCGCGCAAGAATGGGCTGACGCTCGATACCCCCACCGGGGGAGTAGTGGGAGAGATGAGTATGGATGCCGCCGAGGGCGAGCGGATGACTCTGGAGAATACAAAAGAGATCTATCCCGGGCTTTTCGTTTCCGGAATGGCCGCCAACGGAGTCAGCGGGAGTTTTCGCATGGGCCCCATTTTCGGAGGAATGCTCATGAGCGGGAAAAAAGCGGCGCAGCTCATTCTTACCTCTCTCGAGCGAGTCCATTCTGTGGAGCCGGCGGGCGGTGATGAGGGAGAGGCGGAACAGGTGTAGTTGGCGCGCCTGCCCGCAATCGCGTTTTTCGAGCTGCCTGCTCTCCGTGAGACGAGAACTTGACTCGGCGCGGGCGTGTGGTAGAATTTGCCTTTCATGGCGAAATTGAAGAGAACGGAGAGAGGCTGGAATTCAAGCTTGGGCGTTATTCTCGCCGTGGCGGGCAGCGCCGTCGGGTTCGGCAATTTTCTGCGATTCCCGGGATTGGCCGCCCAGTATGGAGGCGGCGCCTTCATGATCGCCTATTTCACCTCGCTGTTTTTGATGGGCATTCCTCTGTCCTGGATGGAGTGGGCGATCGGGCGCCGGGGAGGCGCTCTGGGCGCACACTCGACGGCGGGCATGTTCATGCTGCTGAATCGCTCGCGGCTGTGGAAATATCTGGGTCTCATGGGGGTGATGGCTCCTCTTGGCATCTGCATGTACTATCTTTTCCTGGAGAGCTGGACGCTGGGCTACGCCTGTAAGATGGTGAGCGGAGGCTTGAATTTCTCTTCTCCGAGTGATTTTGAGCAGGTATTCGGGCAGTTTGTAGGACTCGGGGAAAACGGAGCGGCTTTCGATGTCCGGTCGAGTCCGCTGCTGATCTTTCTGGTACTGGCTTTCCTTTCGAATTTCTGGGTGATGTACCGCGGAGTGAACCGGGGCATTGAGCACTTCTGCAAATGGTCGTTGCCGGTTCTTCTGTGCACCTCGCTGCTGGTGCTGCTGCGCGTGCTCACGCTGGGCACGCCCGATGCGGCTCATCCGGAGCGCAGTATTGACCAAGGTCTCGGCTATATGTGGAACCCGGACAAAACGGTGCTCGAAGTGCGGGACGAGTCCGGAGAATGGAGGGTGATGGAGATGCTGCCCGGCGCTTCTGCCGCTGCGGCCGAAAAGATGGAACGGGAGGCGGCGGCGGCTCATGGAGGCGATCGGGTGCGCACGCGTACCATTACGCTTATGCAGGGGCTGCTGAATCCCAGTGTGTGGCTGGCGGCCGCCGGGCAGATTTTCTGGTCTCTTTCCATATGCTTCGGTGCCGTGGCCACTTATGCCAGCTATGTGCGGAACAGCGCCGACGTCGCGCTGAGTTCGTTGACAGCGGCTTCGGCCAATGAATGCGTCGAGGTGGGCGTGGCCGGCATGATGATTGTTCCGGCCGCGGTGGCGATCCTGGGCGTTTCCGCCGTGGCCGGCGCTTCAACGTTCGGATTGGGCTTCCATGTACTGCCTCAGGTGTTCGTGCAAATGCCGGCCGGCCGCCTGTTCGGAACGCTCTTTTTCGCTCTGCTCTATCTGGCTGCGATTACGAGTTCGATTTCGACAATACAGCCGGCTATTGCCTTTCTGGAGGAATTCTGGCTGTTGACCCGGAGTCAGTCTATTGTCATCGCGGGGAGCATCTCTCTGGCAGGGGCGCTGGCGACAGCGTGGTTCAGTGAGGGACTGATGGCGCTCGACACGCTCGACTTCTGGATGGGCACGATGAGTCTGTATTTCGTGGGAGGGTGTTTCCTGACAATATTTTGCATCAAGTGGTCTTTCCGCGAGGCGTACGAGGCGGTCAGCAGCGGCTCGAAGATTCGCGTCCCGCTTTGGACGGTCTTCATTATTCGTTGGGTGGCCCCGCTGATTCTCTTTTCGATCGTCATTTCATGGGTAGTGCAGAATCTCGTGGAGCGCGTGTCGCCCCCCCTGCGGAATCTGCTGGATGGGAAACCGGGCGCATGGGTGCCGCTGCTGTGGTGTTTGTTGGTTTTCTTGTTTCTTTCCGTGGTGGCCGGTTCTTCCCGCCGCTTCCATGCCAGACTGAAGGGAGGACGAAACCGCAATTCAGGCTCATGACGACAGGTGGTTATATCACAATGATCTTTTCCGTGGCTTTCGTGTGGTGCTTCTTCCTCCTCTGCATGAGGAAGACACTGAAAAGCGACGCGCCCCGGAGGAGCCGCACGGAGGAGGACGGGAAGTGCCGCGGCGGCTGATCGGCTGCGGCTGCCATGCATTCCCGTTCCGGCGGACGAGATGGGGATGCCGGCTCCGGACTCAGATCCTCCCAGAGCGGCGGTGCCGGTCAATCGTTTTTGCCTCATTCCGTTTTCATAGGCATGCCGCCGGCGGGGAGGCTGCCTTGTCTCCATGCTTCAGAAAGAAACGCACGAGCAGAAAATTGACGGGAACGACGATCAGGTAGACGGGCAGAGGAAGGAGAGTTTCCGGCTGGAACAGAGAAGGGAAGGAGCCGGCGAGCCAGGGGGCGAGATCATTCAGCACGCGGCCGAGAAGCCTGCCGAAGCCGAGCCAGAGAAAAAGATTGAGCAGGCTCACGTGCATGCCGTAGTTCACCAAGTGGCTGAAGGCAAATCCAAGCCCCTTGCTGACGCTGCCTTCCGTTCTGAAAGTCCACCTGAGCGATATGATGTAGTTGCCGACGAAGCTGACGAGGTAGCCGACGCTGTAGGTGATGGAGAGCCCGAGTTTGTTCTCGTCGCTGAGCTCAAACGCGGCGTTGAGCGACCAGTACACCAGCAAGTGGACGAGAGTGGCGAGAAGCCCCACGACAAGGAAGCGGGAGAATTCTCCGCCGTATTGATTCCAGTTTTTTTGAGGGGGCTCAGAGAGCATCGGCGGCAAGGAGAGCCCGGAGCTGGGCGATTTGTGTGTCGCGGGTGACGAGGTGTCCGCTCTTTGAGTCGAGCCAGTGGAAGGCAAGTAAACTGGTACGATTGCTGCCGAGCGGATCATCGGCCGTGAAATCGGGCAGGAGGGGGGCGAGTTCGGGTGCAAGCTGGGAGACGAGTTCAGCGGAGGTCAGCGCGGGCATGGCCGCCACAAATCGGGAGACGCCGAGGGAGAAGAGCCTGCGTATATCGCTGTCTAGGCGGCCGGGGGGATAGAGCTGATGCCGCTCGAGCGGAGAGAGGGGCAGCTTGCCCTTTTGAGGCGGCGCCTGCAGGAGCCCCAGCACGCTGAAAGCGGGGTCGGCCACGGCGAGTTCGGGTATGAAGATGGTCAGAACGCGGCCGAATTGGCTGTTGACGAGATGATAAAGCTCGCTGCGGAAGGCCAGGTATTCATCATGGCCGGGCTCGATTATTTCGGATTTTTCGTGGCCGTCTTCCGGCAGGAGATCGGCCGTGGTGACGAAAACGAAGCGATCGGTCTTGAGATCCGGAATTCTGCGCAGCAGTTTCCTTGTGTCCATGGCCGCTTCTTCGGCCGCCGCGTTATTCCCGCGGATGAGAAAAGGCGCCTTCCAGAGCGCCGGGTCGATGAGTCCGACGAGGCTGAATTGTTTGTTGTGTGGAAAGGCGGGATCGGCGTCTCCGGCGAGGTAGTCGAAGATACGGCTGGCCGCCCAGGCGCGCCCCAAGGGATTCTCTGAGCCGATGAGTGCTATTTCCATCATGTTCCTTTCGGGTTGGTGTGCGCAGGGAACAGACTACTTCAGAGCGTCGAATGCACCCTTGAAGAAATAATAGCCCCAGCCCCGGCGCTGGCGTGAGACGGCGGCCCAATCCGGATCATAGTGGCGATCGGGTGTAATGAACCGTTCGGGATGCGGCATGAGCCCCAGAACCCGGCCGGAGGCGTCTTGAAGCCCGGCAATGCCGAGATCGCAGCCGTCGCTGTTATGTCCTTCGGCGTATTGAAAGGCGACGAGTCCTTCGTCCAGATAGCGCCGGGCGTTTCCGGGCTCGGTGACGAGCCGCCCTTCGGCATGAGCCGAGGGCAGTTCGAATTTTTCCGGCAGATAGGTGGTGAAAGGCGATGGGTTCCCTTTCTTCACCATTGTGTGCCAAGTGCATTCAAAGCGTTCGGTCTTGTTCCAGACGAGCGACGCCTGAGGCAGGATGCCCAGTTTCGTCAGGATTTGGAATCCGTTGCAGATGCCGAAGAGAAGGCCCCCGCACTCATAGTGTTTTTGCAGGGAATCGCCCAGGAAACGCTCGGTTTCAAGCTGAGCCAGGCGTCCGCTCATGACGTAGTCGCCATAACTGAATCCGCCCGCGAAAACAACGAGCTGGGCTTGCCGCACATGCATGGGCAGCGCCGCTGCGATGGGCTGGATCTGCGTGGAAAATCCCGCGGTTTGGAGTGCCCGGGCGGTTTCACTGTCGCAGTTGGTGCCGGGATATTTGAGAATCAGTGCATGGGGCATGGTTCTGGAGAGATTGGGATCAATAGAAGGGAACGAGGCCGTTTTTCCAGAGGGCTTTCAGGCGGGCGAGGTCGGCGCGGAGCAGGGTGCGGGCACCGTCGCGGAAGCGGAGTTCCCGCTTTTCGGCGGAGTGTCCGATGCATGCGCAGGGATGTTCTTGAAGAGCGAGTTCGAATTCGTGCGCGCGATCGGCCTTCACTTCGCAGAGAATGCGCCCCGTGCTTTCCGAGAAGAGCGCGACGGCAGGGTTGCCCCAGCCTTTCCGGGTCGGCATGGCGGCAAGGTCGATATCCAGGCCGCCCTTGCCCGAAAAGGCCATTTCGGCCGCTGTGACGGCGATTCCTCCTTCGGAGATGTCGTGTGCGCTCAGGACGAGGCCGGAGCAGGCCGCGGTATGGAACGCCTTGTAGAGGGCAAAGTTTTTCGCGCAGTCAGTCTGCGGCACTCGGGCGTTGTGCACGCCTTGGATGCGGGCGTATACGGAGCCGCCCATCTCATCTTCCGTATTGCCGATCAGATAAAGCAGGCTGTCGGGGCGGCGCAGGGACGAACCGAGTATGTGCGTCGTGTCCTCCACGACGCCGAAGCCGGAACAGAGAAAGCTGACGGGCACGTTGATGGGACCGTGCTCTGTGTCAAAATAATTGTAGAAAGAGTCTTTTCCGGAGACATAGGGGGCGTGGAAGGCGAGCGCGGCGAGGGCGATGCCCTTGGTGCACTCCACCATGCGCCCCAGTTCTTCCGGATCCTCGGGATCCCCCATGCAGAAGTTGTCGAGCAGGGCGATTTTGTCCGGGTTGGCGCCGGCGAGGATAAGCTGGCGTACGCATTCGTCCACGGTGCCCGTTCCCATGGCGCGGGGGTCTGTCTTTCCCCATTCCGGCAAAATGGCGCAGGCCATGGCCATGGCTTTGGCTGAGCCGTCGATGGCGAGCACCGAGGCGTCCTGCGGGGCGTCTGCGGACGCCCCGGCCAGGGGCTTGAGCAGAGTGTTGCCCTGCACTTCGTGATCGTATTCTCGGATGATGGGTTCGCGGGAGACGACAGCGAAGTCTGAGATCACGCGCTCCAAGTCGCCGGCCAGATTGTCGGCGGGCCAGTTGTGGGAAACGGCGGCTGCCGGGGCGGTGAAGACGGAACGGAGCTTCTTGACCGGGGCTTCGTGGAGTTTTCTGTTGTCGAGCGAACAGACGAGGTGATCGTGATGCCAGACGCGCAGGATGCCCGAATCGTCGGAATGCCCGAGTTCGGTCAGTTCGGTTTGGAAGGTGTCGGCGAGTTTTCGGAGCTCGGGCAGTTTCTCGGCTTCGACGGCCAGAACCATACGTTCCTGCGATTCGGAAAGGAAAATTTGCCAGGAGACGAGGCCGGGCTCTTTGAGAGGTGCTCGTTCGAGGAAAATCTCGCCGCCCGTTTCGCTGAGCATTTCGCCCGCGGCCGAGGAGAACCCTCCCGCGCCGCAGTCGGTGATGAAGACGATGAGATCCCGTTTGCGTGCTTCGAGGATGAAGTCGAGAGCCTTTTTCTCTTCGATCGGGTTGCCGATCTGCACTGCTGTCTGATCTTCTTCGTGGGAGGTTTCTCCCATGCCGGCGGAGGAAAATGTGGCGCCGTGGAGACCGTCCCTGCCGGTGCGGCCTCCGATGACGATGATCCTGAGCCCGGGGCGCATCTCCTTGAGAATGTCCTTCCGGGGGATGACGCCCGCTGTGCCGCAGTAGACTAGGGGGTTGTAAATGTATGCCGGGTCAAATTGAATGGCGCCCGTCGTGGTGGGAATGCCCATTCGGTTGCCGTAATCGCGCACGCCGTGCACCACGCCGCGCATGATGCCGAGCGGGTGGATGACGTCGCGTCCTTGAATGGCCGCAGGTGCTGTATCCGGCGCGCCGAAGCAGAAAACATCGATGTTGGCGATGGGTTTGGCTCCCTTGCCGGCTCCGAGAATATCGCGAATCACGCCTCCGAGCCCCGTGTTGGCTCCCGCGTAGGGTTCGATTGCCGAGGGGTGGTTGTGCGTCTCCACCTTGAGACAGACGGAGAGCTCGTCGTCGAGCGCGATGAACCCCGCGTTGTCGGTGAAGGCGCTGAGGACAAACCCGGGCTTGGAGGCCATGATCTCTTCTGACGGCTTTTTGATGAATGTCTTGAAAATTCCGGGGATGACCTCCTCTTTTCCATTGACCGTATGGGTGATTTCGGCGGAGAAGATACGGTGCTTGCAGTGCTCGGACCAGGTTTGGGCAATGACTTCAAGCTCCACGTCGGTAGGTTCTCGATCCATCTCGGTGAAGATTTTCCGGATCGCTTCCATATCTTCCCCGGAGAGAGAGAGCTTCATGCGCCGGCTCAATTCCGTGAGCTCGGCCGTAGAGAGGCTGCGAATGGGTATGCTGCGGTAGAGTTCGGACATGACGGTCGGGTTGGTGTGGATCAGGCAACGAGCCAATGATGAATGGCGGGATTACAGATGTCGCGGGTGAAGCGGGCCGCGAGAAGCTCTTTGTCGCCCGTTCCGAATATGTAGACTCGCTGGGTGATGTGCAGAGCGTCCATGGTGAACGGCAGGTTTTTCCTGCCTCGGTAATTCCCCAGGATGGCCTCTTTCTCGAGATCGAGAGAGCCGGGCTTCATGGCGTAGTCAATGCGGAACAACGCTCCCTGCAGAGCGGGATGGCCGCTCTCGTCCACCCGCTGCGCGATGGCGTCCGCCACCACGCGGAGCATGTAGGCGTGCGCCGCTTCGAGATCGCCCCCGCATTCCACGGTGTAGACCCGTGTCCGCTGACAGGTCAGACGATCGGGAAGGGGCGTGTAGAGAAGCTTGTTGGCGTCGGTCGCTTCCTGAAAACGGTTGACGACTTCAAAGGTCAGTGCGCCCATGGCTTCCGGATTGGTGTGCGTCTGGGGTTCATGCCTTGTGCTGAAGGCGCGCGAGCACTTCGGCGTAGCTTTCCATGAAATCTCCGAGATCTTGTCGAAAGCGATCCTTGTCCATCTTCTTGCCGGTTTCGGCATCCCAGAGACGGCATGTATCGGGCGAGATTTCGTCTGCAAGCACGATCTGCCCGGGGTCTTCGGCCAGACGTCCGAATTCGATTTTGAAATCGATGAGGCGCAGATTGACCCGTTTGAAGAAGTCGATGAGCACATCGTTGATCAGCAGAGCCTGCCTTTTGAGATAGGCACTTTCCTCTTCGGTGGCGGCGCCCATTTCGCGGGCGTAGTCCTCGTTGATGAACGGGTCGCCCAGTTCGTCGTTCTTGTAGGAGAATTCAACGATGGGCCGCCGGAAGTTTGTGCCCTCTTTCACCCCCATCCGCTTGCTGAACGAACCGGCGGCCACGTTGCGCACGATCACTTCCAACGGCAGGATGGACACTTTTTTCACGAGCAGGGTGATGTCGTCCACATCGCCGATGAGATGTGTTTTCACGCCTTTGTCTTCCAGCATTTTGTAGACGAGCAGGGTGATGGCTTTATTCATCCTCCCCTTGTTCTCGAAACTGCCCTTCTTGAGTGCGTTGAACGCCGTGGCGTCGTCCTTGTATTCCATGCGGAGCACGTTGGAGGCATCCGTTGTGTAAAGTCTCTTGGCCTTGCCTTCGTAAATGGGTTCCATCGTTTTTGCGCGTCAGGATGTAAAAACTGACGGCGCATTCTAACGCGCAGTCTTGCATGCGTCAAGACGAAAGAGCGGTTTGACGCTTCTTCATCCACGCTTGACTTCGATACAAGACGTGCAGTGTGAAGGCGCGTTATTCCGGGGAATGCTCTCGGCGTCAAAAGATAAAAAACGGCGCCTTCATGCTCCCCGGTCATTGGATTGGGATTGAAACGTCATCAAGTCTTCAGGAAAACAGGAAGATGTGCGCTTTCATGGTCTGTTCCGGCTGCGGCAGATCGGCCGGGCGTCCGGACTGTTCAGGACATTCCTCTGCCGCGGCGAGTCTGGCCGAGCTCGGTGAGGCGGGAAAGAGGGCCTGCAATCGCGGTTTGTACTTGCGGCGGGGCAAAGGGTGTCATAGACTGGATGCCGTGAGAATTTTTTCCTCGGCGATAGTGGTGGTTTGGATTGTTTGGATGGCGGCTTTGCCCGATCTTTGGGCGATGGGGGAGACTTCTCCCGGCGAACAGGCTGCTGCCGATCTCGTTCGCCGCGCCACGCCAAGTCTGGCCGGGCAGGTGAGTTTCCGCCTCGGCGGGGATGACGTGATTACGGTGTCGGCCGCTCCGGATGGGCGTGGCGTTTTGATCACGGCTCCCGACACCGCGCGGATGGTTTACGGGTATGGCCAGTATTTGAAACGGGCGGGAGGGCATTTGTCCTGGAACGGGAACCGTCTGCCCGCTGTTTTGCCTCTGCCCGAGGAGAAGGTGGACATTGCGCCGAGTCCGTGGCCGATCCGCTTTGCGTACAATTACTGTGCTCTTTCGTATACTGCGGGGTTCCGGGGGTGGAGCGAATGGGAGCGGGAATTGGATTTTCTCGCTCTGCAAGGGATGACACACGTGCTTGTGACGGCCGGTCTCGAGAAGGTGTGGAAGCTTTTTCTGGAAAAGCTGGGCGCCGCACCCGGTCAAATCGGCGCATTCATCGCGCATCCGGCTTATGCGGCGTGGTGGCACATGGGCAACATTGAAGGGATGGGCGGCCCCCTTTCGAGCGGGCGCATTGAGAGGGAGGCGAAATTGGGGCGGCAGATTACGGCGCGGCTCCGCGAGTTGGGGATGACGCCCGTGCTGCAGGGGTATGTCGGCTTCCTTCCTCATGATCTGAGCCCGAAGAAGAAGGATTTCCGCGTGCTGCCGCAGGGACGGTGGTGTTACGGCACGCGTCCGTCAGTGCTTGACCCGTGCAGCGGCGGCTTTGCCCGGACGGCCGGACTCTGGTACGATTGCCTGGCAAGGGTATATGGATTCCGGGCCCGGTATTTCGCGGGCGATTTGTTCCATGAGGGCGGCAACAAGGCGGGGATTGATGAGAAGGCGGCGGTGCGCGCCGTTCAGGCGGCAATGCAGAAGGCGTCTCCCGGGGCTGTCTGGGTGCTCCAGAGCTGGCATGGCAACCCTTCCGATGCCTTTCTCGAGGCGCTCGATCCGAAGCGCTCGCTGATTTTGCGTCTCGTGAAAGATTTGAATGCGGGCGATGCGGGCTGGCGTGATTTCCGGGGGATTCCCTGGTTGTGGTGTGAGCTGGCCAACTTTGGCGGCAAAAGCGGGCTTTATGGCGGGCTGCCGCTGATGTGCCGTCTCGGAGGAAGTCTTGCCGCTGGAAGGAACCGCGGACTGCAGGGATTAGGACTCAATTCCGAGGGGACGGAGACGAACCCGCTGTACTATGATTTTTTCTTTTCCCGCTTGGCTTCTGACGCCGAGTGGGATCTCGTCCGGGAGCTCGATGCGCTGGCTTCCCGTCGGTATGGTTCCGCCGCGCCCGAATTGCGTGAGGGCCTGCGCTTGCTGGCTGACAGTGTATATACCCCTGACAAGGAAAGGGAGGGGGGACTGGAGAGCATTCTTTGCGGCCGCCCTGCTTGGGATATGGCAAAGGCATCTACGTGGTCCTCCGGGCGGAGGTATTACGATGTTTCCGCCTCGTTCAAGGCGGTGCGTCTGTTTTTGGCGGCTGCGGCCAGGGAGCCGCGCTTGGCGGAAAACGAGGGGTTTCGCTACGATGTGCTCGATTTTGCGCGGCAGGCCGTGGCGGATTCTTTCTTCAATCGTCTGCAGGAGATACGGACGGCTTTTCAGGCAAAGGATTTGGCGGGGTATGACCAGGGGACGGCCGCCTTTCTGGCTTTGGCGGACGATTTGGACGCCATGCTTGGCTCGCACCGTCAGTTTCGGCTGGGTTCATGGACGGAGCAGGCGCGGGCGAGGGAAAAGGGAAAAGAGGCGAAAGA
Source organism: Akkermansiaceae bacterium (assembly GCA_021200315.1). Lineage (GTDB taxonomy): Bacteria > Verrucomicrobiota > Verrucomicrobiia > Verrucomicrobiales > Akkermansiaceae > Akkermansia. The sequence goes on along the minus strand of JAJQGU010000055.1, from coordinate 16,616 downwards.
GCATGAGGCTTTCCTCGCCAAGATGCTCGTGACTACTTGGTGCGGGGAGATACAGGCGCTCAATGATTATTCGAATCGCCAGTGGTCCGGGCTCATCCGTGATTTTTACATTCCGCGATGGAAATGTTTTTTTGCGTGGCAGCGGAAGACGATTGCGGAGAATATGAATCCGAGAGATGCCGCCAAAGGTTTTCTGAAAGAATGCGGGGAGCTCGAGCTCGCTTTTGCCCGAAATGGGAAAAAGTATTCGGGGAAGGCGGTGGGTTCGCCGCTTTCCGCGGTGAAAGGTCTGATGGCCGGACATGGCTCCGAGCTGGCGCGCCTCTTGGGGCGGGATGCGGGAGGGGGAGGCTATTCTTGGTCGGTGTCTGCCGGTAACGATGCGTTTCGTGTGGACGTGACGGATTCGTTCATGCAGGCCGGGGTTTTCAGGATTGTGTGGGAGGGTGCCGATCTCCCGTCTTTCCGTCGGGTGACTCTTTATCGAGGAGACGTTTCCGTTGCTGCCGCGGAGAAAATCTCGGAGACGGCTTGGCGCATCCGGCTCCCGCAGCTGAGTGACGCTCTCGAGGCATACACGCTGCGTGTAGAACTTGATGCGCCCGCAGCGGCCGGGATTCGGGGACGTTTGCAGGTCATTCCTGAATAATTTGCTTGATTCTGGCGATGCTCCGCGTAAAAATAGAATGTCTATGACGATACGTGTATTCAAGAAGTGGTGCGTGGCTTCTCTCCTGTTGTCCGCGGGAGGGCTCACGCAAGCTCAGGAGACGCAGCCTGCCGGCGGTGAGGAGGTGCTGCCCGCACCTGTGAGGACGGGCGGCATGCCTTTGAACGAGGCTCTTGACAAACGGCAGACGATCCGGAGGATGGACAAGACACGCGAGCTTGACGCCGAACGGCTCTCTGGCCTTCTTTGGGCGGCGAACGGCTTTAATCGCCCGGCCAAACGGACGGCGCCCACAGCCCGCAATGTGCAGGAGCTCGAGCTGATTGTGCTTCTTCCTTCGGGGGGCTATTCCTATGACGCCCGGAAGAACAGACTGGTGCGGCTCACCGAAGAGAATCTCCTGCCCGTGGCCGGCAGTTTCGGCGTGGCGGAGATTCTCATTGTGGCCGACGCTGACAAGTGCATTGATGTGCCGTTGACACATGTGGATTCCGGTTTTATCGGGCAGAATATTTACCTTTACTGTGCCTCTGAAGGGATGGCCGCCGTTTTCCGTGGCGCCGTGGATCGGGACTCGATTCATAAAAAACTTGGTCTCGGCGAGAAGCAGATTATTACGTACACGGTCAGTGTGGGGTATCCCGAAAAAAAGGCCGATGCCGGATTCTCTGCGGAGAGTGGCGCGTCGCCCGGAAACTGACGCGATTGTTGTTCACATGGCGTCAGCATGGCCGGGCAGCGGACATTTGTCACGAGATTCGCCCCGAGTCCGAGTGGCCTTCTGCATGTGGGGCATGTTTATGCCGCCATGGAGGCGCTCGCTCTGGCTCATGAAAACGGCGGCGTTTGCCGCCTCCGCTGGGAAAATCTGGACTCTGCGCGATGCCGGGCGGAATATCAGTTGCGGGCGGCCGAGGATCTCGCATGGCTGGGGCTTCATTTTGACGGCGCTCCACTGATACAGAGCGGGCGGATGGATGCGTACGCCCGTGCGTGCGCGCTTTTGCGCGATGCGGGGGTTCTTTATCCCTGCTTTTGTACGCGGCGGGAAATCCGGGAGCAGGCGGCGGAGTCGGGGCGTGCGCCGCATGGAGCGTTGGGGATTGTTTACCCGGGCACTTGCCGTCTCATGGGCGAGGCTGAACGCGAAGAGCGGCTCGCTCGCGGAGATGCCCATTGCTGGCGGCTCGATTGCCGCCGGGCTCAGGATCTCGTCGGTATTCTCGAATGGGAGGACTTATTGCGGGGCATGCAGCGCTGCGTTCCCTCCGAAACGGGAGATGTGATTCTGGCTCGCAGGGATTGTCCCGCCAGCTACCATCTCGCCGTGGTGGTTGACGACGCCGAGCAAGGTGTTACTCATGTCACCCGGGGAATGGATCTTTTCGAGGCCACGCATGTGCACCGTACGCTGCAGGCGCTGTTGGGTCTGCCTGTACTGGTGTGGCGTCATCATGGACTTCTGCTCGACGAGAGCGGCCGCCGCTTGGCCAAGCGGGATGGCGCGCGCTCCATTGCGTCTTTGCGCGCCGCCGGGTACACGGTTCGGGAAGTGATCGATTCCGTGCTCCGAGCGCATGCCCGCGGGGGTGTTTGGTCGCTTCCCTGATTGCTTTTTCTTTATTGTATACTATTCTTCAAGGAGCTGATCAAATATTCCCGTGACGAGTTTTCCGTGCTGTTTCGCGCCATGGGTCAAAGGTAGGGAAGAAGCCCCGTCCGCGGCGTCGATCAGGTATTTGTTGACATTTTTTCAGCCGGTTTCACTTTTTGCCGCGAATTTGCTTTCCTCGACATTTCTTCCTGTGAAGCCCGAGACAGAGGGGAACAACATTTCAGCGGGGAGTACACCGGATTGACAACCATGCAGACGCCATGGAGGGTTCCCATGGCCGGCCGATTCTCCGCCGGGGAATGATTGGTTTCGAATAAGTACATGATTTCAAACCATGTGCAAGTTTTTCTCGAAAGAAAACAATTATTTTTCTAAAGGGCTGGAGAAGAGATAATTTGAATCTTTCGGCGCCTTCGATGGACATCTCGCATCCCGCGCTCCAACGCTGTTCGAACGCCCGGGCGGCTCCATTGCGAGTCAATATTCTCGCTCGTTAATTCGTTTTTTACAAAGCCGTGCCGCAGTCAGACCCACCTTTGACTCAAAACGAAATCTCCCCATCTCCAGCTTTTCAAGAAGCGTTTTCCCAATTCCAAGCGCAAGTGCGGATTTATAACAACTTAAAAACGACGTTCTGCGAATCTTCCTTTTCCGCTTGCCTCAATTATTGATGTTTCTTGCCGCGGCTTGAAGAAAAAGCCATCTTCGAGCATGCGGGCTGTTTTTTTTGTTTCAATAAGATATTTACCAACGTCTTATGTGATGATTTCCCGCCGCGTTCTTTGGGACGCGAAACTCTCGATAAGGACGTTCTGAGGGGAAAATGAACGCTTTTAAGCGAATTCTCATTACATACAAGCCGCGCGCCCGCCTCCGCAACTCTTTTTATTCGATTATAAATAAACCGCGCAGCCGCGGACTCTTCCGGCGGCTGCGCGAAAAAAGATGGTAGCAGGGAGGTGATTTGAACACCCGACCCAAGGCTTATGAGTCCTCTGCTCTACCACTGAGCTACCCTGCCATGCGGTATGATTGCAAAGATGCGGGATGGATGATAGCAGGGAATGCGCGCGCTGTCGAGAGTTTTTTCATTTTTTTCGCGGCGGGGCGCGGCGAAAGCGCATGGGGCGGGTAAAATTTAGGATGGAAGAGAGGGGGCTTCGTCTGGTAGAATAGGGGACGTGAATTCATCCATGCTTCCCAGACGAGACTTCCTGAAGACGCTGATCGGCGCGGCGGGCGGTGCGCTGGCGGCTTCCTCCCGGCGTGCGGCGGCTGAAGTTTCCCCGGCGAGGCGTACGCTCCGGATCGGCGTGGCAGGCTGCGGGGGACGCGGTCTCGGCGCGGCCGCGAATGCGCTCAATGCCGACGCCGATACGGTGGTACACGCCTTGGCGGATGCTTTCCCCGAGCAGATGGAAAGGGGGCGGCGCCTGTTGGACGCGCAGTTTCCCGGCCGCGTGCTGGTTCCTGATTCCCGCTGTTTTGCGGGACTGGACGGCTACCGCGATCTGCTTGAAAGCGGGGTGGACGTAGTGCTCCTGGCCACTCCGCCCTGCTTTCGGCCGGCGATGGTGGCCGCCGCGGTGAAGGCGCATAAGCATCTGTATGTCGAAAAGCCCGTGGCCGTGGACGTGCCCGGAGCGCTTTCGGTGCTTCACGCGGCGCGGACGGCTCGGGAGAGGCGGCTGGCGATTCTGGACGGCTTTTGCTGGCGCTATGATCCCGCCAACGTCGAGGCTCATCGGCTGCTCGATTCCGGCCGATGGGGGGCGGCGCTTTCTTTCGACGCGAAATATTTCACCTCGCCGCCAAAATCGCCCTTGTCGCTGGATTCCCGTCCGGCCGGCGAGGGGGACGTCTCTTGGGCTCTGCGCAACTGGACTGCGTGGAACTGGCTCTCGGGAGGACCTTTTGTGGAGCAGGTCTGCCACTGCGTCGACGGCATGCTGTGGTCCTTCGGAGAGAGGATGCCCGCGGCGGCGGTGGGCAGCGGCGGGCGCGCCCAGCGCACGGACGACGGCGACGTATGGGATCACTATGACGTCTATTTCGATTACGGCGACGGTGTGGAAGCGCACATCTCGTGCCGTCAGTGGAAAGGCTGCCACGGCGAAATTGAGGATCGCACGCTCTGCGGGAAGGGAACTCTTATCACCCCCGGCAAACCCCGTTTTCTGGGGAGCGAACGCTGGCGTTACCGAGGGCCGGGCGGAAGCATGTACGACCTCACGCATGCGGAGCTCTTCCGCTGCATCCGGAGCGGGGAATGGAAGCAGACGCTCGAATCCGCCGCCCGGAAGACTCTTGTGGCTCTGCTCGGACGCAATGCCGCCCAGACGGGGAGGCGCCTCACGTGGGAGGAGCTTCTCGACGACACCGACGCGCTCATGCCCGAAAACCTGAAGTGGAACTCCGCGCTGCCCGCAATGCGCGTGCCGGTCCCTGGGCGATGACATGCAGCCGAGAATGCACACCCCCGTCCATGGCGTTTTTATTGCCGTTCTGTTCGCCGCCGCCCTTATGGCCGTGGTGTACATGGCCGCTTGGTCGGCACCGCCGTATGAACCTGAACAGCCAATGCCGTTTTCGCATGCGACTCACGCAGGACGGCTGGGCATGGATTGTCTCGCGTGCCATACCGGCGCCATGCGTTCGGGCGTCGCCGGCCTTCCTCATGCGGGCGCATGCTTTGTCTGCCACAGGCATATTCTGCCGGACGACCCCCGATTGCGCCCCCTGCGCGAGGAGGTCTCTCCGGATTTTTCCGGCCGCGCGGGAAAGCCTGTGGAGTGGGTGCGCGTCTACAAACTGCCTGATTTCGTGAAATTCGATCATTCCGCCCACCTGACGCGAGGTGTCTCGTGTATGGCCTGCCATGGCGCCGTGGCGCGCATGGAGAGAATCTCCGCGGCTCCCTGCCTGAGAATGCGTGACTGCGTTTCCTGCCACCAGAGCCCTCGTGGCATCCGTCCGCTCGAGGAAGTTTCTTCCTCCGGATACGACGATTCTTCCCCGGAGAGCATCTTTCTCTCCGAACAGTTGATTCACCGGTGGAACATCGCCCCTTCCGCTAACTGCTCTGCCTGCCACTACTGATGCCGGATGTGCCGCACAGCCCTCTCTCCTCTCGATGGAGCCGCCGAGACTTCCTGAAGTCGATGGGCTTGCTGGGCGCGTCCCTGCTTCCGGCATGCCGCCGGGCGGAGGAGTATCTCGTGCCCTTCCGGACGGGGGCGGAGTGGAGCGTGCCCGGAGACTCGGAAGCCTTCGCCACTTGCCTGCCGCATGCGGGGGGGGCGCTGCCCGTCGTGGTTCTCTGCCGGGAGGGATACCCCGTTCTTTTGCAGCCAAACCCGGCCTATCCGGGGCGTTCTGGAATCAGTGCGGGCGATCAGGCGTCCCTGCTGTCGCTCTATGATCCCGCTCGCTGTCGAGAGACGCGCTTTCACGGCCGGCGGGCGGATCCCGACGAGTTCAACGGAGCTTTCGCCGCCTGGGCCCAGCAATGCGCGGGCGGCGGCAAGACGGGATTTCTCTTCGGCGGCGCGCCTTCCGCCGCGCGGGATGCGCTGGTGGAGGAACTGAGACGGCGCAACCCCCAGGTGCGCGTCTTTGCGCATGACGCCTTCACCACGGGAAACCTGAGAGCTGCGCTCGACCGCCGTGTGGCGCCGGGTGCCGTGATGAGGTGCGCCCTTTCCGAAGCGCAGGCGATTCTTGCGCTGGACTGCGATTTTCTGGGAGACTCGCCCGTGGGGCCGTGTGCCTCCTTTGCGGCGCGGCGCACGCCTGAGGGCGGGGACTACGCTCAGTCTCCGGGTCGGTACGACAAGCTTGTCTGGCTGGCCGCGGCGGAAGAATCTCCCAGCCTCACCGGCGGCATGGCCGATTGCCTGATCTCCTGTCCCGGGGGCATGGAAGCTTTTGTGTTCGAAATCGCCCGGGCGCTGCTCGACCTTGCCCGGGAGGATGAGCTGTCGCGGGAGTTCGGATTTCCCTCCGTTTCCGTGCGCCGTGAAGTGGAGGTCTGCGCCCGCCGCCTCTGGGATTGCCGGGGCGGGGCGCTCATACTCGCCGGCGAACACCTTTCCGCCGCCGTGCACGAGGTTGTGCTTTCGCTCAACACTCTGCTGCAGGCTCCCGGCGGCACGCTGCGTTTTCTGCAGGGACCCGCGCATGCCGGCGGCACGCTTGCCGACCTTACGAAAGCTCTGGAAGCGGACGAAATCGAGACGCTTTTCCTGTTCGCGCCCGGAGATCCCGCGGCGGAGGACGCCGCCTTCGGCGAGGCGCTGCGCCGGAGCACGGCCGAGAGCGTGCGCTTTTGCCTGTATGAAGACGAGACCGCCCGCGCCGCATCGTGGAGCCTGCCGGCCACGCATCCGCTCGAGGAGTGGGGGCTGGATTACGACCCCGAAGGGAGGCTCTGCATTCGCCAGCCTGTGACGGCTCCGCTCTGCGGCGGAGTTTCCGAGCTGGAGGTGCTGATCGGGTTGCTTTCCGGGCGCGGTGCGCTTGCCGCGGCCGCCGATTCACCCAATCAGCTCTCGCCTGCCTTCACCCGTGTGCGGCGCGTGTTTGATCAGCTTTCAAAAAAGGCCGCCCGCCTGCGCGATCAAGCATGGAAAGAATTGCAGCAAAACGGATTCACCGCGCATGGGTATCCTCTTCTGCACCGTGCGCCCGCCGTGATTTTTCCCGAACTGCCCGAACGCGCCTCTCCCGCTGGGGGCGTCCCCCTCAGCCTCCGGCCCGACGCGGTCTTCAAATCTCCTGCCGATCACTGCAACGCCTGGCTCAGGGAGCTTTACAATCCTCTGACGGGCGTCGCCGGGGAAGTCGTCGCCCGTGCCTCTCTGCCTGGACTCCCAGACGGCGCGCTCCGCCTGTTGCGACTGAGGCGGGAGGGGCTCCCTGCGTTGGAACTGCCCGTGATCGGCGATGCCATGGAACGGGCGGCGGCGGGCGGCGATCACATTACGCTGCCTCTTGTGTGCGGCGGCGGCCTGAACACCTTTCCCTGGATTTCCGTGAAAAGCGCGGCGCCGGAAGATATCCTTCTCCTGCCGCTCGACCGCTCCGTCGTCCGTTCCCCCATCGCCCGCGTGACGCCCGGAAGCGAACCGGAGATTCTGCGCACGGCCGAACCCTCCGCCCGATCCGGCGAGCCGCCCGTCGTCGACAGCCGTGCCTGCCCGGATCCCCGCCATCAGTGGGGAATGAGCATTGATCTCAATCTTTGTCTCGGCTGCAACGCCTGTCTTGTGGCGTGCCGCGCCGAAAACAACATTCCCGTCGTCGGCGTGGAGGAGCTCCGGCGGGGGCGGAATCTCCAATGGATCCGAATTGACCGCTATCTCTGCCAGGATATGCGGCGCGTTTCCGTGCCCGTGGCCTGCCAGCAGTGTGAGGCGGCTCCCTGCGAATCTGTCTGCCCCGTCAATGCCGCCGTGCACACTGAAGACGGTCTGTCCGCCATGGTTTATCCCCGTTGCTGGGGTACTCGGTACTGCGCGGCTAATTGTCCCTACGGCGCGCGCAAATTCAATTTCTTTGATTACGCGAGCGCTTCTGCCCGCGAAACCCGCCGGAAAGTCAATCCCCGCGTGACGGTGCGCTCCCGGGGCGTGATGGAGAAATGCAGCTATTGCGTGCAGCGTATCCGGGAGGCATTGTATCGGCACAAGCGCGATAAGGCTCTCTCCGCTCTCGGCTCATCCCGTGAAAGCGAATGGAGCGGGGACGATCTCGTCTTGCCGGAGGACGCTGTGCAGACCGCCTGCCAGCGGGCCTGTCCCATGGGCGCCATTTCCTTCGGCAATTTGCTCCCGACGAAGGAGTCCACACGCGTATTCCGCGCGCAGAGCAGCCCTCGCGCCGTGCGTTTGCTGGAAGAGCTCGGCACGCGGCCGCGCACGGTGTATCTCAGGAGAGTACCTCCTCCTCCCGCTCGGAGCGCGGCTTCCGGGGAGACTGCCCGGCGGGAAGGGGAAAACGGATGGGCGGCGGACGGACGCTGAGAGATGACGGAGCCTGTGCGCACATGGCCGTTTCGGCTCGGTGCCTGAGTTCGTGGATGCATTTCCCTCTTGCGGCGGCGGAGGCGAGGTTGTATGCTGGAGGCATGGTTCATACTGGAGGCGTGATTCGAAAGGAATTTCGCGTCGAGGGAATGCACTGCGCGGCCTGTTCCGCACGGGTGGAGCGGGCGGTGCGGCAACTGCCGGGAGTCGTTTCCGCGAAAGTGAATCTCGTGGCCGAACGCCTTTTTGTGGAGTACGGACAAGGAGTGACGACGCCGGCTGAGGTGGCCGCCGCCGTGAAGCGGCTGGGATTCCGCGCCACAGCTTTGGAGGATGGCGCGGCGGAGGAGGTGCGCGCAAGGGAGCCCCGTTTCGGAGCGGGACGGCGGACCGCCGCCTCCCTTCTTCTGCTTCTGCCGCTGCTGTATTTTTCCTTGGGCGGGCGCGCCGGTGCGCCATTGCCCTCCCGTTCCGCGATTCTGTGGTTTCAAGCGGCGGCGGGCACGGCTGTTCTGGTGCTGAACGCTCGCCTCATCCTCTCGGGGTGGAGGAGCCTTTTTTCCCTGCATCCCGACATGAACAGTTTGGTCGCCCTTGGCGCGTGTTCGGCCTGGGTGTATGGCCTCTGCGGCTGGGCGGCGCACGGTGACGGCATGGCATTTGAGACTGCCGCCACGATCGTGGCTTTCATTTCACTGGGGCGCTATCTCGAGGCCCGCGCCTTCAAAAAGAGCCGCGACGCCGTGGAAGGTCTCCGCGATCTCCTGCCCGGCTCCGCCACGCTGGTGGAGGGCGGCGCCGAGCGCCGCGTGGCTGTGGACAGTCTTGCGCCGGGCGATCTCGTGCTCGTGCGCACGGGCGAGAGTATTCCCGCGGATGGTGTGATCGAGAGCGGCTGTGCGGCCGTGGATCAGGGGGCCCTGACCGGAGAGAGCATGCCCGTGGATCTGCGCGAAGGGGACGAGGTGATGAGCGGATCCATCGTCTCCTCGGGGCTGCTGCGCGTGCGCGTCGCGCGCTCCGGCGGGGAAAGTTCTCTGGCGCGGATCGTGCGCCTTGTCCAAAAGGCCGGCGCGGAGGGAACGCCTGCCGTCCGGCTGGCCGATCGCGTCAGTTTCTACTTTGTGCCCGTCGTGATTGCGCTGGCTCTGCTGACGCTGGGCGCGTGGCTGTGGAGCGGGGAGGAGCGGGACTTCGCCTTTGATCGGATGCTCGCGGTGCTGGTGGTCTCCTGCCCCTGTGCGCTCGGTCTGGCTGCGCCCATGGCCGTGACGCTGGGCGCCGGGCGGGGTGCTCGCCTGGGCATTCTTGCCAAGACGGCCGCCGCCTTTGAAAAGGCCGATGAGATCGACGCCATTGTCTTTGACAAGACGGGTACCCTCACGGAAGGGCGTCCCGTGGTCGACCGCATCGTCTCCGCTCCTGATGAGACGTCCGAAAGAGTCATGGCCGTGGCCGCCGCTCTGGAGCTCAATTCGGAGCATCCCCTCGCCCGCGCCGTCGTCCGGGCCGCCGGGGAGAGAAACATCTCCGTGCGCGCGGCCAAGGAGCCGCGCATCGTCCCGGGGCAGGGCGTGTTCGGCGACGTGGACGGCGAGCTCTGCATGGCCGGGAACGCACGGCTTTTCGAAGAGCAGGGCGTCCCGTTTCCCAAGGAGGAAAGCGCGGTGAGTACGCCCATTCACCTGGCCCGTTCGGGCAAATGGATCGGCACGATCTGTCTGGGGGATCGGGTGAGAGACGACTCCCGAAACGCCGTGGCCGCCCTGCGCCGCATGAATGTGCTGGTCGTGTTGCTGACGGGCGATCGCGAGACTGTTGCCCGCGACGTGGCGCGCAGTCTCGGCATTGAGCGCGTCGTCGCCCAAGTGCTGCCGGACGGCAAGTCGGAGTGTGTCCGGGAGCTTCGCCGGCAGGGCCGCTGCGTGGCCATGGTGGGCGACGGGGTGAACGACGCTCCCGCGCTGCGCTGCGCTGATCTGGGCGTCGCCGTCGGTTCGGGAACCGATATAGCCATGCAGGCCGCCGACATGGTTCTCCTGAACAACCGCCCTTCGGATGCCGCCGTTGCTCTCCGCCTGGGACGGGCCACCATGCGCATCATTCGTCAAAACATCTTTTGGGCTTTTCTGTACAACGTAATCGGCATTCCTTTGGCCGCAGGGGCTTTCTTTCCCGTTGCGGGATTGTTCCTCCCCCCGTCTTTTGCCGCTCTGGCCATGGGGTGCAGCTCGCTCATGGTCGTGGGCAATTCGCTGCGCCTGCTCCGCTTTCCGAAATGTACGCCTGTCTCCCACGCATGAGGCGGGGATGCTCTGAGGGCGAAGTTCCGCAGGAGGGGCTCCCCCCTGTCTCCCCTTCCTTCCCCCCATGCCGGCGATTCGTCTTTTTTGATTCATTACAAAAAACTCGTTTTCGGGCTTGACCTGCGCGGCCGCGTCAGGCATTCTTGTAATTTCAAAACAGCATAGACACACAGCATATGTTAATAGGAAAAAAAGCACCGGAATTCACCGCGAACGCCGTCGTGGACGGCGCCATTGTCGAGAACTTCTCCCTCAAGGATTACATCGGCAAGAAATACGTTGTCTTTTTCTTTTATCCGAAAGACTTCACCTTTGTCTGCCCGACGGAGCTGATCGGCTTTCAGAATGCCCTGCCCGAATTTGAGAAGCGCGGCACGGCTGTCGTCGGCTGCTCGACGGACTCGGAATTCTGCCACTGGGCTTGGGTCAATACCCCCCGTGAGCAGGGAGGCATTCAAGGGGTGAGCTATCCTTTGGTGGCCGATATCAACAAGAGCATTGCGGAAAACTTCGAAGTGCTCGCCGGCGAGCAGTTTGTCGATGAGGACGGCGTTGTTCAGACCGTGGGCGAGCAGGTTGCCTATCGGGGGCTGTTCCTGATCGACAAGGAAGGAGTGGTGCGCCACGCCCTCGTGAACGACATGCCGCTCGGCCGTTCGATTGATGAGGCGCTCCGCATCGTGGACGCCCTCCAGCATGTCGAACAATATGGAGAAGTCTGCCCGCTGGGGTGGCATAAGGGCGACGAAGCCATGAAGCCGAGTCACGAAGGAGTGGCTGCATACCTTTCCAAGTAACCGCGCCTCTGCGCTTTGCCCCGCGAGGGAGGAATGCCCCCTCCCTCGCTGCTTTGCCGGTGGGATTCGGAGTATTTCCCTATTCCGCCGGGTGCGTTTGCGCGGGGCGCGAACGAAAAACAGGGCGTTTCCGACAATTATGCAAAAAAGGGAGGGAAGAAGACGCATGCGGAGCTTGACTTCTGTTCCGCTTGGGGTAATGTTCTTTCGTCTCAAGAAATTGAAAGCATGAAAATCTCTATTGTTTCCATGATGATGGCGGCCGTGATCGGCCTGATGACGACGGCTCAGGCCGAATTGAAGGTGGCTTCGGTCAACATGCAGGAGCTTTACAAAAAATATTACAAGCGCTTTGAGGCCGAAAAGAGGCTGAGCGAACTGAAAGCATCGATCGACAAGGACGTGGCCGCACGCCAGGAAAAATTGCAGGCGTTGATGAAGGCCATGCAGGAGATCAGAAAAAAGGATGATCCCGCTCTCACGGAAAACGCCCGCAAGGCCATTCAGACTGAGTTCCAGATGAAGCAGAATACGGCTCAGGCGGAGGAACAGGAATACAAGAGCTTCGTGCAGCGCAAGCAGATGGCTTTTCAGGAAGCGCAGAAAAGTGAAATCCTGACGATTCTTCAAGAAATCCAGAAAATCGTGGAAGATGCAGCCGCCAAGGTTGACTGCGATCTGTTGATCGACAGCGCCGCCGCCGCTCCTCCGATGGGGACGAAGGCGTTCCCTTACGTCAAGAAGAACCTCGATATCACGCCCGAAATACTCAAGATTCTGAACGCTTCGGCTCCTGCCGGGTTCGATCCGGACAAACCTGCCGGCGGCATTTCGGCTGCTGCGGTTCAGTAATGGATGGGTTCATCGGCATCCTCGGCTGAGGCATGACTCTTTCTCTTGAGGAAATCCTTGCGTTGACGGGGGGGCGTCTCGTTTGCGCGGCGTCTGAGTGCGTCATATCGGGCGTCGCGACGCTTGCCGAAGCCGGCCCGGAGGAAGCGGCTTTTCTGGGCAACGAAAAATATTACCGCGATTATCTGGCGACGAAGGCCGGTCTCGTGCTTGTGCCGCCCGGTCTGCCGCAGTGTCCGGAAGGCTCCGTTTTGGTGGAGGTTCCCAATCCTTCGCTGGCCTTCAATGCGCTTGTGCGCCATTTCATGAAAGCCGCCGTGCGTGGGACGCCCGGCGTTCATCCGACGGCTTTTGTGGATGGAAGCGCCGTGCTTGACCCCGAACAAGTGTGCATCGGCGCCGGAGCCGTGGTGGAGGCCGGCGCCGTGATCGGCAATGGCTGCGACATCGGGCCGGGCTGTGTGATCGGCGCCTCGGCCGTGCTCGGCGAGAACTGCAGGCTTTACGCCCGCGTAGTGGTGCGCGAACGATGCCGCTTGGGTGCACATGTTGTCGTTCAGCCGGGGGCGGTGATCGGCTCCGATGGCTTCGGCTTTCTGATGGGAGCCGACGGCCGCTATGAAGGTATTGATCAGGTGGGGATTGTAGAAATAGGCGACCATGTGGACATCGGCGCCAACACGACAATCGACCGCGCCCGCTTCGGCCGCACTATCATTGGCGAGGGCACCAAGATCGACAATCTCGTGCAGATAGGCCATAATGTGACGATCGGCAGACATTGCATTATCGTGGCTCAGACAGGTATTGCCGGCAGCACGAAGCTCGGCGATTATGTCGTTCTTGCTGCCCAAGTGGGTATTGCCGGGCATTTGCATGTGGGTGACCGCGTTCAGGTGGCGGCACAGGCCGGCGCCATCGAGAATCTCGAAGAGGGCAGGGCTTATTGGGGCTCGCCTACCGTGCCTTTTAATGATCGCCGGAGGCAGATTGTGGCCTTGCGCCGTCTTCCGCAGTTGATCAAGGATGTGCGCGCATTGAAGAAGAAAGTTCAGGAAAAAGGGGACGAGTAATTCCTGCCCGCCCCCCCTGGAATGATGTTCAAGTCACCGTCGGAGCTGCGGCAGGAAGGAAATCGCGTGATGCGGAAAGATGCCTCTCGGGCATTCATGCACCGCAATGGAAATATGGCGGGGATTCGTTCCGCGGTTTGCCTCGTCTTTCTTTCGGGAGCAGAAAAGCGTCGGGCCGCCGCTTGACTTCGGCGGCGGGTGGGCTTATGCTCGCCGAGGTGATTTATTGGGACAACAACGCCACGACAGCCGTCGCTCCCGAAGTGCTGGAGGCCATGCTGCCTTTCCTGAGAGAACGGTATTTCAACCCGTCCGCGGCATACGCGGGAGCGAGGCAGGTGAGGCGGGCTGTTGAAGAGGCGAGAGAGGCGGTAGCTGCGCTGGTTGGCGCGCATCCGGATGAGATTGTATTTACTTCAGGCGGCACGGAGGCGACCAATTCGGCGCTCGCCTTTTGGAAAAAGACAGCGATTGCCGCGACGGAGCACCCTGCCACGTTGCACAGTGCGCATGAAGTCGTGCTGGCTCCCGTAACTCCGGACGGACGAGTGGATCCATGGGCATGGGATTCTTCTCTGGCGGGATGCGACGGGTGCAGCTTTGCTTGGGCCAATCACGAGACCGGTGTGCTGCAGGAGGCGGAGAGTCTGATTGAGGCGGCCGCGCGGGCGCGTTGCGGAGTGCATGTGGATTGCGTGCAGGCGGCAGGGAAGGTGAAGATCGATCTTTCGGGGCTGCCCGTGCATTTCGCCTCTCTCTCCGCTCACAAAATACACGGTCCCAAGGGGATTGGCGCTCTGTACGTGCGTCGGGGTGTGGAATGGAGTCCTTGGATGCGCGGCGGCGCTCAGGAATCCCGCCGCCGCGCCGGCACGGAGAATGTGCCGGGTATCGTGGGGTTTGGAGAGGCGGCGCGCCAGGCGCGTATTCATGCGGAGGATTATCGGCAAACGGAACTTTTGCGGGATTTTTTCGAGCGTGGTTTGAAAGATGCCTTCCCCGATGAGGTGATCGTGCACGGCGGCTGTGTCCCCCGTCTGCCGCATGTGAGCAATTTGCGGATCGCGGGTTTTACGGCGGAATCGCTGATGCTTCTGCTCGAGCCTTGGGGACTCGTCTGTGCGGCTGGCTCGGCTTGCACCACGGCGGATCCCCGCCCTTCGCATGTATTGCAGGCCATGGGGTTGGCGGACGAAGAAATTCGCGGCGCCCTGCGCTTTTCGCTCTCGCGCATGACTACCCGCTCCGAGGCGGAACAGGCTCTTGAACTCGTTATCCGCGCCGTGCGGAAACTGCGCTCGGTGCAGTCCGCGCACACTGGCCCGGTCACGATCTACCGACCGAAGCAGGAGCCGGATGACAAGACTTCCTTTTTCCCGGGGATCACCTGAGCCAGGCAAGAAACTCCGTATTCCCTTCCATTCCCCTGATAGGGGAGGGCACGAGCCCCATCCAAAGCCGGCCGAGATCTTCGACGACAAAACGGTGGATTTTGTCCACGGCCTGCCGGTGAAGCGCCGGGTCGCGCACAACGCCGCCGGCGCCTATATCCTGGGGCTGAAGCTCAAACTGCGGCTTGATGAGCACCAGCAAATCGCCGCCCTTCTCGGGCGAAAGGCAGGAGAAGGCCGCGGGAAGGATCTTGGTGAGCGAAATGAAGGAAACGTCCGAAACGATGAGCTCTACCCTTTCGCCGAGGTCTCCGGGGCCGAGATGGCGGGCGTTGAATTGTTCGCGCACAATTACGCGGGGATCGCTGCGTAGTTTCCAGACAAGCTGGTTGGTGCCTACATCCACCGCATGCACGCGCAAGGCGCCGTGCTGTAGCAGGCAATCGGTGAAGCCCCCGGTGGAAGAACCGATATCTAGGCAGACTTTCTCTGCAGGCGAAACTGGAAATGCCTGGAGAGCTCGTTCGAGCTTCAGGCCGCCCCGGCTCACGTATCGAGGTCTGTTCCTGATTGTTACGGGGAGGGAAACGTCCATTTTCATGCCCGGCTTGCAGGCTGTCTGTCCGTTGACGCTCACCTCTCCGGCCAGGATCAGGCGCTGAGCCTGTTCCCGGGAATCCGCAAGACCGAGAGAGACGACGAGCGTATCCAGACGCTGTTTGGGCATGAGGGTGGTGTTGTCAGTGGGCGCGATGTTCGCTTTTGCCGTTGGAATTTCCCGGCTTCGGCGAGGAGGCGTGCTTTTGGGAGGAAGGCGCCGACGGACGGGAACCGGCGTTGGGACGAGGGGATGAAGCGCCTGGGCGGTTCTGGTTGCCGACTGAGGCTCCGGGGTTGAATCCTGGGCGGTTCTGATTGCCGACTGAGGCTCCGGGGTTGAATCCTGGGCGGTTCTGGTTGCCGACTGAGGCTCCGGGGTTGAATCCTGGGCGGTTCTGGTTGCCCGGCTGTTGGAGATTTGGACGTTTATCCGGTGCGAAGTTGTGCGGATGATTGGCGGGAGGCATGGCACCCGGGCGGTGATGAGCAGGATAGCGCGGCGGCGCTGCTCGATGAACGACGTACCTCGGGTAGCGCCACGAGCCGCGGTACCAAGAGGCGAAGCCCCAGTTGGGCACGATGCATGCAAGCGTCAATGCCGCCAGCGTGAAGATAGGATCGCCGGAATTCGTGTAGCCGTATACAGGCTGGGCATTGTAGTAACCGAAAACCGGAATGCCGGCCGAGTCGTAACGGGCGTTGGACCATCCCGCCGAAGAATAGGCGGCGGGATAATTGCTCCCTCCCGGATAGCCGCCCATGTAGGGTTCGCAGGAGGCGAGCAGTACGGCAGGGCCTGCGGACAGGAGCCAGATGTACTTTGAATGTTTCATACGTTCTTTTTTATTTGTTGCATGAAGCCTGCATGAAGTAGGCGTGTGTTCGGTTCTTTTTTGTTTGCGTTGTTGTGTCATGTGCCCGTCCGAGCGGGCCTCAGGCGGGGAAGAGCAAGCGGACGGATTCCATGGCCGCCGTGGCGGCCGTAAGAGTGGAGAGCAGCACGAAAGTGCCGTCGTATGCGGATTCCCCCTCTTTGCAGGGGAGGTTGCGCAGACAGGGGATGACGGTGATTGCCGCCGCCGCCAGGGAAAGGACATGCAGCCACGCCGGTGGCGAGCTGACGCTTCCTTCCGGGTCGGGAGAGGCCGCCGCGGAAAGAAGGGCGGGCGCGAAGGGAAGTACGCCGAGCAAGGAAACCTCACGGCGCATTCCCAAAGCTCCGAGCCTCAGCCAGAGCAGCAGCCAAGCCGCCGCCATGGCCGCGCACCCCGCAGTCACCCCCGGCC